>CAYFXH010000066.1:10695-22630 GCA_964346905.1 uncultured Desulfobacteraceae bacterium
TGGCAATAATTTGGGGGAGCGGCTGGTCAATGCCTTGGCCCATCACTTTGAACTGGGCTATCGGCAGGTGGTCATAATGAACAGCGATGGGCCGACCCTGCCGTCGCATTATCTGGAAGAAGCGTTTTCGGGTTTGGACTATGCTGACGTCACCCTGGGAATGGGCCATGATGGTGGCTACTATTTAATCGGCATGAAGCGGCTCCAGCCGGCTTTGTTCGAGGGTATCGCTTGGAGCACCGAGAGAGTAATCCCCCAGACCCTTGCCGTGTGCAATCGGTTGGGGCTCACGGTCCACAAATTGCCGGAGTGGTATGATGTGGACGTGGCCGCTGACCTGGATCGGCTGCGCCACGACCTGGCTCAAGATCCGGAGTCGGCACCACACACGTACGCATTTCTGCAGCCCTTGGGTGAGATCTGACAACTCTGCATCGCTCTAGAAGGCAAGCGGACTGGCAAGTATCTGAAACCTCCGTTTGTGATTGATCTTGCCCTACTCTCCGCGCCTCCGCGCCGCTAGTAAAAGGCCCATCACACTCATGCTGTCCATAATCTCGCCCTCCAGTGCCATCTGTAATGCTTCGTCGAAGGGAAAAATCCGTCGCTGCAAGAACTCAGTATCGTCGGGGGCTGCCTCGGCAGCTGTCAACTCTTCTCCCACATAGAGATGTGCAGTTTCATCACAGATGCACTTGGAAGTGTAGTAGCTGCAGATGTGGATCAATCGACCGGCATGGTACCCTGCCTCTTCGGCCAGCTCACGTTGGGCGGCTTGTTCCAAGGTCTCTCCCTCCTTTATACCACCGGTGGGGATCTCCCAACGGTGGGTCTCACCCTGCACATACCGGTACTGGCGCACGAGTACCACGTGCTCTTCATCCACAAATGGCAGCACCCCAACACAATCTCCAAAGATCACGACCCCGTAAGTGGTGGTTTGCCCATCCGGCAACTGGGCCACGTCTTCGCGCAAGCGCATCCACGGGTTCTCGTACACCATTCTTGTGGAGAGAGTTTTCCAAGGTTTCGGCTTCATTGTCGTCTCCGTTCAAGTGATCTTAGGAAGGTGTGGGATAAGGCAGACTTAAGATAGCTCAGACCAAGTGAAAGCTCAATAGGGAGCTATGCCAGGAAGACAGCCTGGTCAGATCCGGATTCTCTCGGCTTCATGGGCGTGTGTGCGCAGACGTTTCTCGTCTGTTCCCGTCTGTTTTAGAGAAACTCCTGATGCCGATCGGCTTGCCTCCACAATTACAATTTGATATTTTAATGCAATATTTGGCTGGTACCGGTCGCTTCTATGGATTTTTGCCAGCCCGTCACTTGCTCCCGTGCGAATGTTTCAACCCGTTTAACTGGCCCCAACCGCGACAATCAGACCAAGGGGCGTGATTGGTAATTCATCGCTATCCCCCAGCTATCATGAATGCGGGAATTGGGAGCCGCCTCGTAATATTTTCGCGGTGAACTCCTGCCGGCACAGATAATCAATGACCGCAGCTGAATACATATTGCTGATTTTCTATCTGCTCGCTTTGTTCTCCCTTTTCGTCTACGGCATCAATTGCTATTATTTGATGATTTGTTACCGCCTTAGTCGCCCCAAGGCCGAGCACCGCCAGCACACCCTCAACGATAGGTTCTCCAACACACTGGCCTCCACTGGCTGGCCTCGTGTAACCATTCAGCTCCCTATCTTTAACGAGCGTTACGTGGCAACAAGGCTGGTGCGAGCGGCCTGTCAAATTGACTATCCAAAGGAACTGCTGGAAATTCAGGTTCTCGACGACTCCACTGATGACACGGTTGAGATCGCAGGCGGAGTTGTTCAAGAGATGCGTGAGGAAGGTTTTGATATCACTCACCTGCAGCGCAAGGTCTGGACTGGCTATAAGGCAGGTGCCCTAAAGGAGGGCCTGAGATCGGCCAAGGGTGAGTTCATTGGTATCTTTGATGCCGATTTTGTCCCCAGCCAAGATTTTCTCAGGAAGACAATTCCGTACTTCGTTGATCCTGAAGTAGGTATGGTTCAGACCCGCTGGGGGCATCTTAATTGTGATTACTCAATGCTTACCAGGGCTCAGTCCATGGGTATTGACGGCCACTTCGGTGTGGAGCAGGCAGCTCGTGCTTGGGGCGGCTTGTTTATGAATTTTAACGGTACCGCCGGCATCTGGCGCAGGAAAACCATCGACGATGCAGGAGGCTGGCAATCCGACACCTTGACTGAAGATCTCGACCTGAGCTATCGGGCCCAACTCAAAGGCTGGAAATTGGAATTTGCGCCGGGAGTAGTCTGCCCGGCGGAACTCCCGGTGACAATTAACGGTTTCAAATCCCAGCAGCACCGCTGGGCCAAGGGCTCCATCGAAACGGCCAAAAAAAACCTGGTGAACCTATTCAAGGCCAAGCTGCCACTGTTGGTTAAAATCCAGTCATTCCTGCACTTGACCCATTACATGGTTCACCCGCTAATGATCATCGTGGTTATTACTTCCATACCCATGCTATTCACCAAGTGGTTCTTTGTGAGCCTCTCCTATCCGCTCTTGTTCTTCACCCTTTTTTGTCTGGCCACCTTTGGTCCATCAAACATGTACATTTTCTCCCAGAGGATTTTTTATCCAGACTGGAAGAAAAGCATCAAATACTTGCCCTTTCTCATGTGTCTGGGCACAGGAATCTCGGTGAACAATACCAAGGCAATTCTCCAGGCTCTTCTCGGGTTTAAGACTGGTTTTGTTCGTACTCCCAAGTATGGCATAGAGAGAAAGGAAGACACCTGGTATGGGAAATTCTATTCAATTCCTTTCAGTGCCATATCTATCATTGAATTGGCACTGGGTCTCTATTCCCTGGCCGGTTTGCTCCTGTTTCTTCTCTTCAGTAAATACTTCATTAGCCCTTTCTTACTCATCTATACAGCCGGTTTTCTTTACGTTTTCTCGCTTTCGGTGAAGCACGCATACGCTCACACCAGAAAAAGCTAGGGTGATGTTCTCCCGACTCGACTCCACCATTGTACTTACCTTTCTATTGGGAGCTATCTCCGGCTCTGTGTATCTGTTCAATTTCGATTTGGGACGGCTTGTCACCTCCACCCTTCCGCACCGGACTGCAATTACCTCCACCCAGCTCTTCTTCTTGCAGTTCCTCCTTGTAAATGCACTCTATTTCGTTGCAGTTTACATGATATTCAAGAAGCCAAACCAGCCTGGCCGTGGTCGAGGTCTGCTCCTGGTGCTGTTTCTCTTTGCGATTTTATTCAGACTCTGCCTGGTTCGCGCCACACCCCAACTCTCCTCTGATATCTACCGCTACGCCTGGGACGGACGCGTCCAGGCACAAGGCATCAACCCCTATGTGCACCCACCCTCATCGGACTCGCTCGCCTCCCTGAGAGATGAGGCGATTTATCCCCATATCAATCGCAAGAGTTTCCCCACCATCTATCCGGCAGCAGCTCAGCTGTTCTTCCTGATATCTCATCGGTTGGTAGGAGATAGTATTCATGGTTTCAAGGCTGTTCTCGTCTTTTTTGATGTGCTTACCATGATCGTGCTCATGGCACTGCTGAAGACCCATGGCCTTCAGGAAACCAGATTCGTTGTCTACGGTTGGAATCCACTGGTAATACTTGAAATCGCCCAAAGCGGTCACCTGGATGGGTTCATCGTATTTCTGGTTGTTCTGGCCTTCTATCTTCACTCTATCAATAGGAAAACTTTGGGGGTGCTGAGTCTGGCCTCTGCAACCGCCACCAAGATCTATCCGGCTCTGCTGCTGCCCACCTTTATTAATAAGGGAAACAGGATAAAGAGTTTGTCGATATTCTTTATCTGCGTACTGCTTTTTTACCTTCCATATGTGTCTGCCGGCAAAAAAACGCTTGGGTTTCTGCCCATCTACTTAAAAGACCCTGCTGAAAGTTTTAACCTCGGCCTCAAGTATGTCCTCATGCACATGTTCAATGGTCTGGATTATTTTCTCCTGACCAAAATCCTGGTGGGGATTCTTCTTGCAGCCGGCTTCATTTTTTTCCTGAAACACAAGGAAAGAGAGGAGGTGCTCAAGTATTCCTTTATTATGATCAGCCTCCAGCTCATTTTTATACCTACTGCGCTTCACCCGTGGTACGTTGTGTGGTTGATTCCACTTTTGGCATTTTATCCTTCACCGGCATGGCTGGTCTTTTCCTGTACGGTTGCCTTCTCGTATCTGAAATATGGGGCACCGGGAGGTAGAATGCCACCGTGGATCTTGTATTTGGAGTAAATTCCCTTGTTTCTGCTTCTTCTCGCGGATTACCTGTTGCGCCAACGGCTTTCCCCGGACTGGTTCCCCTGGCGGCCAAAGCGTTCCACCCGGTTCTGAGGATTGCAGAGTTGTGTAAAATCAAGGGAACTTCTTCGACTAAATTCTTGATTTGCAAGGGTCTCCTTGCAGCGCAAAGGGCCTACACATTCTGAAGCAAGCGAGGCAAGAATATGCGTAGAATAATCATTATTTCAGCACTTTTACTCGGGATGTTGTCCTGGATGATTCCAGGGATATCTGCCGCTGCCTTTGATCATTCCAGATTTGACCAGATCCTGAAAGAGTATGTAGATGACAAAGGCTTGATAGATTACAACTCCATTGCCAAAGACGGACGTTTTACAGGGTATATCCAATCTCTGGAAACCGTAAAGGTAGAGGAGTTATCCTACAACGGCCAGCTTGCCTTCTGGCTTAACGCCTACAACGCGATTACAATTGATAAAGTTATCAAAAAGAAGCCGAAGAAGAGCGTGCGAGAAACGCTTATTCCGGGTCTCTGGACATCTACCAAGTTCTTTACCACCCGAGAACATACCGTGGCCGGTCAGCAATTGAGCCAAGATGATATCGAACATGAGATACTTCGTAAGCAGTTCAAAGACCCCAGGATCCACTTTGCCATCATCTGTGCTTCCATGGGTTGTCCGCCACAGCCGAAGATTGCCTATACGGAAGGGAATGTCCAGGTGAGGTTGGAGGAGGAGACCAGGAAATATCTGAATTCTCCGCGGGGTACGCGGATTGACCGCGCTGAAAATACCCTCCATGTGTCGAAACTTTTCGACTGGTTTGGAGACGATTTTATCCAGAAGTCTGGGTCTACTTTGGCATACATGCGACCCTACCTTAATGGGGAGACTCTTGCCTTTCTGGAGCGGAAGCCGAAGATATCTTACCTGGAATATAATTGGGCCCTAAATGCCCAGGCACCTTTGAAGTAAAGAATCCAGGTCCAGCCTCCGGCACAGAGGGCTTTCGGCCCGGAGGGAGAACCTGGTTTTGAGCCGGTTTAGAGGGAGTTTAGATTTAAAAATGCAGATTTTGGATTTATGAGGTTAGTACCTCGCATTAAGAAATGCTTGCAGCCTCAATCTGAAATCTACAATCTGAAATCATAAATCCTAAACAAACTAGCCCAAAGGACCAGCTATCCTAGATTCGAATGAAATGTGTTGAGGCTCATACCCAGCATGTACTGAGTGTGGTATTTTTTGGCCTTATTTGTGTTGCACGCTAGTATTCCTGGTTTCACCATGAAAATTTCCGTAGTGATCCCTGCTCTCAATGAAGAGCAGGCCATTGGCTCCGTAGTGCAGGCCGTGCCCGGGAGACTGGTGCATGAAGTCATTGTCGCTGACAACGGCTCCACTGATCAGACAGTTGCCCGGGCGGTTGCTGCCGGGGCTAAGGTTGTTCATGAGGATCGACGTGGTTATGGCGCTGCTTGCCTGGCAGGTGCCAAGGCAGCCAGGGACGCAGATATTATAGTTTTTTTGGACGGCGACTACAGTGATGACCCTCGGCAGTTGCCCGAGGTTGCCGACCCGGTTATCCGGGGCAGAGCAGACCTGGTGGTTGGAAGTCGTCTCAAGGGTAACCTGGAGAAGGGGGCCATGCCGTGGCACGGCCGTCTGGGGAATCGATTGATTGTATCTCTGCTGCGCTTGTTTTACGGGGTGAGCATCACAGATCTTGGCTCGTTCCGCGCCATCAAGACCGAGACTTTGATGGATATCCACATGGAACAAATGACCTATGGCTGGCCTGTGGAGATGGTGGTCAAAGCTGCCAAGAAAGGTTGGCGAATCGAGAGCGTCCCCGTCCTGCATCGGCGCCGTCTGGGGAAATCCAAAGTGTCCGGTACGGTTCGTGGCTCCATCATGGCAGCGTATTACATGTTTTTGGTTCCCCTGCGTTACTTGTGGAAAGATTGAACAGGAGGTGTCACCATGGCCTCAGTTGGAATCGGCCTGACCAACAACTGCAATCTGTATTGTGCCCACTGCTATAGAGACCAGGATCAAATCTACAATCTCACTTTGGAAGATATCAAAAAGGTTTGTGACAGCTTGGAAATCGGTTCCATCGGTTTCGGCACCGGTGAAAACGGGTTGAATCCCCAATACCTTGAGATTATCGACTACCTAAAAGCGAGAGGAATACGGCTCACCCTAGCCTCAAACGGGTATACCCTCTCCATTACCCCCGACGAAATGCTCACCTATTTTCGTGACGTGGAGTTTTCTATTGATTTTCCCGACCAGAAGAGACAGGACGATTTTCGGGGCGATGGTAACTGGCAGACCATCATGGCTGCGATAGAGCGGTGTGCCCGGTTGGGAGTCAAGGTCTCAATTCTGGCGGTCCTGATGAACGTTAACTACAAGGAGCAAGGACGTCTTGCCAAACTGGCATCCTCTTTGGGGGCCGACTTCAGGGTCAATGTCTACCAGCCCATGTTCACTGATGCATTCATGCTGAGCTTCGACCAGTACTGGGAAGCGTATCAAATTCTGTTCGACGAAAGCGAAATAATCTCGGTGACCGAACCCCTGGTAAACACCTTCCTGGGTCGAAGTAACGGCAGTGGTACTCCGTGTGGAGGCAGTAGCATCCGCATAACTCCGGACCGGCGGTTGAAACCATGTGTCTACTGGCCCACATCGGATCTGACCATCGAAGATCTCGTTGAAAAAAAAGAGACAGTGTTTGAAACCCCGCTCTTCAAAGCTACCCACAAGACGCCGCGTTTCTGCTTGAGCTGCGAATACCTGCGCAGCTGTGGTGGCGGATGCGCTGCCCGTCGGGTGCTGCGGGGCCGCCCAGATGAACCGGATGAGTATTGTCCGGTGGTACGCGGCAAAGATGTACGCGTGCAGGCCCAGTCCTCTGCGGCGGATAGGCCCCTTCGCACGGGAAGCATCTGCACTACCATCGTCAGGGGAGCATGATTCCATGGCGGAAAGAAGCCGAGCCGTGAACCTACCCAAGTGTCTCTATCTTGAGACGACAAACCGGTGTAATCTGAACTGCAGGACTTGCATTATCTATAGAGGCGGTTGGGAGCCGGAGCGCGATATCTCCCTTGAAGAACTGATCATGATTGCTGAGCAGCTACCAGATCTAGAGCGTGCCGTACTCCACGGGATCGGCGAGCCCCTGCTCAACCGTGAACTGCCGGCAATGATCCGGCATCTGAAAAGTCGAGAGGTCACTGTTCTTTTTAACACCAACGGGGTCCTCCTTAATGCAAAAAGGCAGGAAGAACTCATTGATTCCCAACTGGATGAACTACGTATTTCTCTGGATGCGGCCTCATCCAATGGCTACAAGGCCATCCGCGATAGCGATAAGTTCGATCTGATCGTCAAAAATCTCCGCACAATGGCAAAACGGTTGGAATCTAGGAAATCGTCAAAACCTAAGCTATCTCTCTGGTTTTTGGGCAATCAGGAAAATATTACGGAGCTTCCAAAGCTCATCGAACTTGCAGCCCTCATCGGCATTGATGAGTTATATCTCCAGCGAATGGTATATTTCTTGGACAATGAAGGCTACGGTTTGGCAAAATCCGAAAATACCCTCACCAATCCTGACGCTGAGATATCCCAACTGATCCAACGAAGCCAGGAACGGGCCCGACAGCTGGGCATTTCTTTCGGTGCCTCCGGCCTCACCGATCCTCTTCATAGCGTCCAAGGGAGGTCTCCGGATAAAGCACCCTGGAAGATGTGCTTTCGTCCCTGGGAGGTGATTTACATCACCGCCCAGGGCAATGTCCTTCCCTGTTGCATATCTCCTTTCTCAACCGCTGATTATTCGTCCATTATTCTCGGAAATGTGTTCGAAAGTTCCTTAGCGGAAGTATGGTTTGGCACCAAATATCAGGATTTTAGACAGCTGCATCAAACCTCCACACCACCAAAATGTTGTCAGGGCTGCGGAATTTGCTGGAGTCTCTGATGGTAGCTTGATGATTTCAGATTTTAGATTGAAGATTGAAGATATTTGTGAAGATTGAGAAAACCATAGACTTCAATGCCAAATCTTAAATCTAAGATGAGAATTGCCACCTACGATCCGAAATCGCAAATCTGCATTCTGAAATCTACAATCTGAAATGTCCATAGCTCCAACATTCCTCTGAGAGTCCTTCAGCCCAAGCTGGGGGCTTATAGGTGAACTATCTTCATAATGGAGGACTTCCTAATTGAATTCTTAACCTGAGGAGAGCAATATGAATCGATTAATGTTTTGCCTCCTATTGTCGTGCTTGGTGCTCTCAATATTTGCCAATTCGACAGCTCAAGCTAAAACGTTTGTTTCCGGCACGGTGATCACTTCTGACGGGAAGGTGGTGGCAAGTGGGGCAGTCGCTCTTGAACGGGGTGAACTGCACAACAATGCCTTCGAGACCGGGGGTGTGATCGGGCCTGATGGAAGGTTCAAGATTCCCTTGCCCAATGGCGGGCTCTGGGGCCTCCACGTTTACAGTGAGGGCTATCTTTACTTCCCGCTCCAGATCACGATCACAGAAAATCAGGACAATGAGGTCCCGGTGGTGCTGCCCTTGGACAGCGACACCAAAGATGATCCCCAACTGTCAGACATCCTTTTCGAGCGAAGAGGTTCCGGTGGATTCCGGATACGAATGACCGTCCGAGATGGCAATGACAATCTGGGTCCCCAGATGCTGGCCATTGACGGAGTCAACCACAAAAGCTATCGCCTTGTACCGATCAAAGGCGATATCGCCGACAAGAAGGCCGACTTTCCTGAGGGCGTGTATGTTTCAGCTGAGATCAGAGGAGACCTTAGCAAGCTTGACAAGAGCAAATGGTTTTTCACTGCCGCCGATCACCAATGCAGCAACGGCGTCATTTACAATGGCCTGAATCAGTCCATATATAGTCCGCCCCGACCAAATCCGGAGCCGCTCAGTTGTGAGATCCCGGGCATCTGGAAATCCAACTTTGACAAAACCTATCGCTTCTCACCCACTGGCCCTGATCGCTTCGCGGGCGAGCAATTTGAGGGTACCTTGACCATAAAGGAAATGACGAAAAGGGGCGATCTTGTTCATCTTTCCATCGTCTTTGAGAAGGAGGAGGGACAGGCTGATTTGGCCCTGCTATGCCTGGATCAGGCAATCGAGTTGAGAGGACCATTTAGGTACCCCTCATCCGGCCGTAGTGGTGTCTGGGTCCTCACCAAGTTAAAAAACCAGAAATCGGCTCCATCCGGCGCGACTCTATTCAAAAACAATTGTGCGGTCTGCCATTTTACCGACAGCAGGACAACAAAAGTTGGCCCCGGACTCTTAGGGCTGTTTAAGGGTAAGCAGCTGCCCAGCGGCAAGCCTCTTTCTGAGGCGGCGGTGATGAATCAGATCAGGAAAGGCGGCGAGAAAATGCCTCCTTTTCCCCACGTGAAGGATGACGAGCTTGAAGCTCTGGTAGAGTATTTGAAGTCACTATAAAAAGTAAGTCGTCAGTCATGTGGGGCAGTCTTAAGAATTAGATTTATTACAGACGTACATGCTCAAATAAATCCTAAATCCGAATATCGAAATCTTAAACAAATTCAAATTTTCAAAATCCATTTGAGAATTGGGATTTTGGATTTGTTTCGTGCTTCGGATTTCTAATTTCGAGCTTGACCGCGGCCTTAGTAAAGAGTGGCCTCTGAGCGGTCGATACGACTTCAACTCCGTAAGTTCTTAGGTAATGGTGATTTTATTTGATCTTTTTGTGAAGGCCGCGGTCTTGGTTACTGCTCCTTCAGAACCTGGACAACATACTCATAAATTTCTCTTGCCTGCTGTTCTGAGATCTTGTCGGCAGGGAAGGGCGGCATGATGGTTTGGGAACCGTCACGCGCTTTCGGGTTGCGTATATAGTTTAGGAACGTGTCAAAATTCGCCAGTTGCGGAGCGCTTTTTAGGGGTAAGTTGTCCTTAAATGCGTTGCCGCCGCCGGGATGACACGCCTTGCAGGTTTTGTTGAACAGTTCACCGCTAACCTGCACCGCTTGTGCCTCTACCGCTTTCTCGGGTTCCTTGGTGCCGTAAACCAATTCGCCGCCAAAATAGCCCAGAGCCGTGACGTTGAGCAGACAAAGACCGTAGATCAGCAGAACACCCGTGGATATCTTTTCCCTTTTGCGGCCCAAGCTCGCGGCAATGATGAGGAGGACCAAGAGAAGGACAGCCAGGCCGATTTTCATTTTGATGGGAAAAACCCAGGCTCCAGCATAGTAGTGTTGCCAATCCATGTAGCCAAAGAGTACTGTGGGAAACAGAGCAACGAGAGCCAACAGGATACAGTGCCAGGCCGTTATCACCAGGGTTGAGCGTCTAAGTAGATATGCTCCCAGAGCAAAGAGGAATGCGCCGATGACCATCCCCACTGGGATATGAGTGGTTGGCGCATGGATGGGATGGGTGTAGCCAATGGCTGTGAGAGTTTTATAGAAGAATTCGATCATGATTTCCCCCTTCCGTGTGATTCTCTTGGCTAGATTGCCAAAACCTCTAAAGTATTTCCGCTCTGATTGCTCTGGTCAAGGACAAATATGAATACAGTTGCTGGTGTCCATCCGGAACTGCCTGGGTGTCATTCTGAGTCCTTCGACAGGACCTGTCGACGAGGAGTTCGACTGCCCTCGGCCGTGAGCTCTGGCCGAACGGAGGCTCACTCGAAGTCCTCAGGGCGAGTCGCTCAGGATAAACTCCGCGAAGAATCTCCGCCAAACCGAGCAACTACAAGATTCTTCGTCGCCCCACTCCTCAGAATGACATTCCAGATCGTAATTTCCGGATGGAGACTAGCTCATAAGATCAGATTCGCCCTCCCGTTTCAAGGTGTCTGCTGCCTCTTTCTCCTTGTCAATCTAGTATTTTGTGGTAAGCCAGAACTAAAAAAGAACTCCCTCGACGAGGTTCTACCGGCACCCGGCTTCAGGCTTCTGGACTCCCCCCAGGAAGTGGTGCCCTGGAGGTATCATTACCTAAATCGAGCCTTCCATATACCTTCCTACCGAACTCCACAGGGTGCACCTCTCCCGGGGTGGCGCTATCAGATAGTAGCCACGCGCCGCTTTTTTACCAATCAGAGTGGCAGAGTCTATTACAGAATAGAAGACTTGCGGCGGAGCCACCTATTCTCCTCCACAAACCGGGCTGGAGCTGCGATGATGAGGATTTGGCCGGTAGGTACAGTACTTGTCCTGGAAGCTTTCTCAGGAGGAGGGGCTCTAATGTCCGAGGCAACTCCACTCTTCGTTGACTGCCTCCGCAAGTTTGAGCCGAATGCCAGTCATTTTCCGGTGGATAGCCTCTTTGCCGGTGACTGGAGCTATCAACGTTTCAGCGCCCAGGGAAAAGTGCTCCCCATGCCAGCCGGAGTGTCTGCTTGCCACCAGTGTCACAGTGCTGCATTCCACCTCACCGGCGATTTGGTTTTTACAGTGTTTTCTGATGACGAGGCTCTGGTAAAAGAGCAACAATAGCAACATCGTCATACCGGACGAGGCAAAGCCGAGATCCGGTATCCAGGCGCCTGGGAGCGTTTCTGGATTCCGGATATCCGCAGGCGCCGGATTCCGGAATGCC
>CAYFXH010000066.1:22640-22890 GCA_964346905.1 uncultured Desulfobacteraceae bacterium
TGCTGCATTCCACCTCACCGGCGATTTGGTTTTCACAGTGTTTTCTGAAGGTCTGAAGCAGAAGTAAATGATCCACCCTTATAAAATCCCCCCAACCCCCCTTTAGAAAAGGGGGGCTATTGTGGAAAATGTCAAATCCTCAGACGTCCGTTTTTGATAAAGGAGATTTAACCACTACAAATCCCCTTTTATCTGCATAGGAAACAACCTTCAAAGTCCCCCTTTTTTAAAGGGGGATTTAGGGGGATTA
>CAYFXH010000066.1:22900-23893 GCA_964346905.1 uncultured Desulfobacteraceae bacterium
GTGATGCCGTCAATGAAGCAATCAAGTTGGCGCACTGGCGAAATGATGCCGACAGCTGAAAGCTGATGGCTGATCGCTTAGTCTGAAAGCAGCGGACGGTAGTTTTTTCCCTCAACCCGCTCAAGATATCGCAAAAGTTCTTTCTCCAACTCAGCCGCCAGACCCGGTTTTTCTTGCAGCAGGTTTGTCATCTCCCTCGGGTCTTCGACCGTATTAAAAAGCTGCAACAGATCCAGCTCGGCAAAATATACTAGCTTCCATTCCCAGTTTCGATAGAGAAAGTATCTCCGTTTGAATGACGCTCTGCCAACAATGTCCCGGTCAATGTATTGGTTTCGCTCTCCCCCCAGTAGCAGGGGAACGAGGGAGATACCCATGTGGGGGTCATCGTAAGGCGGCTGCACCGAGTAGCCTGCCAGCTCGGCTATGGTGGGGGCTATATCCGCAGCAATCACCGGCACATCTTCGACCCGTGCATGGATTCCATGGACAAGCAGAATGAGTGGGATCCAAATCTCTTCCTCGTAAAGTGTATGCCCATGGAGGCTGGCTCCATGCTCCCAAAACTGCTCGCCATGGTCAGAGGTAAACAAAATGACAGTCCGGTGATAGATCCCTTTTTTCCTGAGCCAATGAACGAAACGTTGAAATGCCCTATCTAGATAAGAAAGATTATTGTCGTACAGATCTCTCGGTGCATCACCAAAATCAAGACCATCATCTTTCTTCCACAAATCGTTGTGCACGTCCATCAGGTGCAAAAAACAGAGAAACCTTTCGCCCTCAGCGAGGTTTTCTATGGCTTCCGCGGCCCAGCCGAAAACCACATCGGCGGGCTCAGAGCGGCGCTCTGAGCCGACTCCAGTTGCGCCCAACTCCATGACCGGGAAGTCAGGAGGGAATATGGCTCTGGGCCCAACAGCTTTTTGTACCATAAGCTTCTTAATGCCCTCAGCCTGGGCGAGCTTGAAATAGAGATTTCTTTTGATACAA
>CAYFXH010000067.1:0-16094 GCA_964346905.1 uncultured Desulfobacteraceae bacterium
AGCAGAGGGCAGAAGTCAGATTGCGGATTGTGGATTGCAGATTTTAGATTGCAGATTGCAGATTGCAGATTGTAGATTGTAGATTGAGGATTTCGGATTGTGGATTGCGGATGGCAGAAGTCAGAGGGCAGAGGACAGAGAACAGAGGGCAGAAGTAAGATTGCGGATTGTGGATTGTGAAACCGGGAACCCGCCCGAAGGGTGGGAGTCCGAAGGACAATTGTGGATTTTAGAGGGCATAGAGCATGGAGTAAAAGACAGCGGGCAGGAGGCAGAAGTAAGATTGTAGATTGCAGAAAGCATGGAGCGTAGAGCAAGGAGCCAGGAGTCAGAATTCAGAAGAAAAGCAATTAAAATTGAGTTTTTCTCAACTACTGGCTACTGGCTACTGACTACTGACTACTGCATTGCGGATTTGGGATTGCAGATTTTAAGGGGCATAGAGCATGGAGCAAAGGGCATAGGGTACTAGATTTTCATCTACCCTATGCTCTATGACCCATGCCCCATGCTCTATGACCGCGCAGCCTCATGAAAGCCTGGCGCAATGAGAGATGACAAATGACCAATGACAAATGATGTGAGGTCTCGCATGAAAGAGCGACTCATCAAGAAGATCAAAAACCGTCAGTCAGTTATTGGGATCGTGGGTCTCGGCTATGTGGGGCTTCCCCTCATGCTGCGTTTCACCGAAATGGGATTCGCTGTACTGGGCTTTGACATTGATGAAGTCAAGGTGGCTAAACTCGGTAGTGGGGAAAGCTATATCGGTCACATCCCGTCGACTGTCATTGCGGAGAGGCTGCAGCAGGAGGTGCAACTTGGCAAAGACACCGTGGTGCCGCTTTTTGCCGCCACCGGTGACTACAGTCGGGCCTCGGAAGCCGATGTGCTTATTCTCTGCGTTCCCACGCCCCTCAACAGACATCGTGAACCTGATCTATCCTTCGTGCGAAATACGATAGATTCGCTGCTGCCACACCTGCGTAGCGGCCAGATGCTCAGCCTGGAGAGCACCACCTATCCGGGCACCACGGAGGAAGAACTGCGATCCCGAATCGAAGAGTCCGGCTTTGGGATCGGTACAGACATCTTTCTGGTCTATTCGCCGGAGCGTGAGGACCCAGGTAATCCCATCTACAATACCCGCAACATCCCAAAAGTCTGCGGTGGCTCAACCAAGGAGTGCCTTGAAGTGGGTCAAGCTCTCTACGGCGAGGTTGTCGACCAGGTAGTGCCTCTGTCATCTACCCGAGCAGCGGAGCTGACCAAGTTACTGGAGAACATCTATCGAGCGGTAAACATTGGTCTGGTAAATGAACTCAAGATCGTGGCAGATCGTATGGGAATCGACATCCGCGAGGTTATTGATGCTGCGGCCACCAAGCCTTTTGGATTCACGCCATTTTATCCGGGGCCAGGATTGGGTGGACACTGCATTCCCATTGATCCCTTTTATCTGACCTGGAAAGCCCGAGAATACGGCATCAATACCCGCTTCATCGAGCTGGCCGGTGAGGTGAATGCAGCCATGCCCCATTGGGTGGTGGGCAAGGTGACAGATGCGTTGAATGAGAGGGGTCGATCGCTCAAGGGAGCAAAGATCCTGGTGTTGGGTCTTGCCTACAAGAAAAACGTTGACGATCCCCGAGAATCACCGGCAATGGAGATCATGGAAATTCTGCAGGGCAAGGGTGCCGAGCTGAGCTATAGCGATCCCCACGTTCCGGTTTTTCCCAAGATGCGGCGGTACCAATTTGAGCTGGAGTCCAGGGAGCTGACCCAAGAAGCTCTGGCAAGCGTCGATTGTGTGTTGCTGGTGACCGACCATGACGCCTTTTCCTACGATTTCATTGCTGCTCACGCGCCTCTGATCGTGGATACCCGAGGCGTTTACCGCGATGACGAGGCCAATGTGGTGAAGGCGTGACCAAAAACACCGTGATCCATTCTCCCTTGCTTATTCATCCTCCGCATCACCGCCCCATTTCGGAATTCTCCAGGCCGTGGCAACTGCGAGAATAACCCAGAGAATGTCATAAGCACTGCTCATACTGCGGACATTCGAGATAAAGAAGTGAATTGCCTTTCCAGAGAGCATAGATACATGAGAGGCCGCCTCTGCCCCATACTCTTGAGTGATCACTTCTTTCAGCTGATGGAAAAAGGTGAAATACTTGCCAATAAGAATTCCAAAAATGCTCGAAACAACTGCAATAATTTGCAGGGCAACGCCCGTTCTACCTCTGGCAAACAGTAAGACTCCGAATCCTGCAGCCAGACCTATTGCCAAGGCAACATAGCCGATTTCATATCCAGTTACGTTCACTATCAAACCCCACACAGCGCCACCCACCACAGCTGCCAGACCACCGCCAATCACTGCAGGGATTAGGGTGCCTAGAGTCATCTCATCGTCTTCGATGGTCCCGATAGTCCCTGGGAAGGCTGATTCACTCGCAGCGGATGGGTCATTTGCCACCATTGCTGCTGCAGGCGCTTGTGGAGAAAAAGCGGGGTTATCAGCTAACACATCCTGATCATCTATATCGGGAGTAGATTGTGGTGCCGCCGTAGGTTCCATCGTCAGCGGCTGCTCAATCGGAGGATTGACTGTAATTCTACCGCCGCAGTTCTTGCAGGTTGTCACGGCCGGTTTGGCTGGGGCTCTCGAAAGCTTGTAGCCGGTGTTACATGTGGGACATGAGATCTTGAACGACATAATAGCCTCCTTTTCAGGCTTGTTCACCTTACCGCCTAAGTACGGAGAGCAAGTTCTGTGCCAGGCGCACTGTACGGTTCTTATCAGACAGCGCCCAGCGAGCAGGAGACAGGGGGCAATGGAATGAGGAGAAACCAAGAGGTTGTTTACGAGAATGTCGGAGGATGCTCTGACTTTTTGTTGGGGATGAATGTGATTTAATACAATTCAAATAGCTAGGAGGGGTTACAAGTCAGTCAGTACTGAATGGATAAGGGATCAGCCCTTGACATGCGACGTATTTGGTCGTCTGCTTAAAATTATTGTGGAGCGAAGTTCGATCCCCACAGGTAATTTGTCCAATGTCAAGGGCTGACCCCAATTTCTTACCCTTATTCGATAAGCTCAAGGGTAATACTACGTTTTTCTTTGCCTGCAGCTGCCGACAATATTGTCCTCAGGGCAGTGATGGTCACGCCCTTTTTCCCGATCACCTTGCCGATATCTGTTTCATGGACCCCTAGTTCCAATATAGTGGTTGCTATACCTTCTACTTCTTTGACGACCACTCGATCAGGATAATCCACTAAGGCTTTCACAATATATTCGGCTAAATCATTAATTTTCATCTATTTCGCCGCCCTTCTCGCACAATACATGACCATTCTCGTTGCGATGTTTCGCTTGTCTGAGAAACTAGCTTGCTTGTTTCTGGCTTGATGAACATATTCGCCTTGTCTGCAGCACCACTATTGCGTTCTTCCACCTTTCGTTCGAGATACTCCATGCCTTACCAGGATTATAGACTGTCGCCTCATTCTTAGCTATCCCTTTTATGGTAAACATCTTTTTTATATTTCATCCCACGTATTGACAAAATGAATTATTTACGTTTTAGTTGGCTCGCTTTGATGCACCTTACCTAATGTGTGTGAGCTTGAAAGAAGGCTGATATTGAGGATTCAGCAAAAAGCTAAAGGGGCCCTTTCATTGGAGGAGTAAATGTCAAAGGAAGAAGCCATAGCGGTTGAGGGGACGGTGGTGGAGACGTTACCCAATGCCATGTTTCGGGTGGAATTGGCCGATGGCCACGTGGTACTGGCCCATATCTCCGGGAAAATGCGCAAGTATTACATCAAGATTGTTACCGGAGACAAAGTGACAGTGGAACTGTCACCCTACGATCTGACTCGAGGACGGATTACCTTCCGGGCTAAGTAGCTGTTGTTGGGGAAGATCGGCAGAGACTCCTCAACTCTTTTTTACTTGACCCCTGTACTCATTTGTATTATAGGAAACGCTTTCGTTCGCAAGTCCATTGGGCTTTTAAGGATTGTTTTCTTTGCGAGAGTGGCGGCCTGGGGCTTGGAACGTGGAACAAAGCATTTTAGGAGGTCTTGCTGTGGCAGAAGGAACGGTGAAGTGGTTTAGTGAAAGGAAAGGGTATGGCTTCATTGAGCAAGATGAAGGCGGAGATATATTTGTTCATCACTCCGCCATCAACATGCCTGGTTTCAAAAGTCTTCATGAAGGTGACCGGGTGAGCTTTGACATTGGACAGGGTACCAAAGGCCCTGCTGCCGAGAACGTCACGAAGCTGTAGTTGTCAGCAACACGTTTGTTAATCAAGGGCATCTCATCTCAGTAGGATGAGATGCCTGTTTTCTTTTTGTAGCTAAGAAAGAGGCAATAATGATCTACCTAGGTCTTGATACCCCCAAAATGCACTCGTATCAAACAAAAGTATATTGTTAAGGACTTCAACAATAGGTCGCGGCTTCTCTGGGAGTGCAGATACCATTCTTTCTTATATGGAAGTTTTGTCATGCGAAATCCCACCACTCTATATGGTCATAGTCTTTAGGACAGACGGTAGATTCGCTGAACTATTTGGAAAATAACCAAATTCATATTTCCCTCTGGCCCATAGTTTGCAAACAGTTTTAAGTTGATATCTTTAGCGGGAAAACGAGCCAATCCCATGAGGAAGGTAGTTGCCTCTGAATGGTTTCATCACTCGAAACACTCCCGATCTGAGGAGAAAAATGGTTCCCAAACTAAGTAGGCGAGCTTGGCTTCGCACCATCATCTATTCCAGCCTGGCCATTGGCGGAGGAGTTGGATACATTTCTTCAAAGAGAATTGAGGTGGCTCGCACGGACGTGCCTCTGAGGGGATTATCAAATAGACTTGATGGGCTCAAGATAGGGGTTATGTCAGATTTTCATGCAGGGGCCTTTACAACGAGAACCGATATTCTACGAGCCGTTCGCATCATTGAGAGTGAAAAGCCTGATCTTATAGCGCTTCTCGGCGACTATGTTGATGGTGCTTACAGTCATAGTCCCAAGAACTTTGAAACGGGATCTTTTGTCTTTGATGTTTTGCAAAGATTAGAGGCTCCCCTAGGAATTTACGCGGTTTTGGGCAATCATGACCACTGGACGGATGCAAATATGGTAAGAAAAAAACTGGCAAAGCTCTCTTTCGTTATTCTGGATAATCAAAGCATACATGTGGACAATGGTCTGACAGTGGCTGGGGTTGACGATTATTGGGAAGGCCCGGCAAAGTCCTTAAAGGCGATAAGAGATACCAGCCCAGAATCGGTAATAATCATGCTCTCCCATAATCCGGATGTTAACCTTCAACTTGGAGGGGATGAACTGGTCAAATTGGTACTATCTGGGCACACTCATGGCGGTCAGATAAGAATACCAATTATCAACCGGGCCCCCTGGATTCCCTGTTCCCGCAAATATAGGGGGGCATCCGGTCTTATTAGAGAAACAGAGCGCCGCTGGACTTTTATAACAAAGGGCGTGGGAACTTTCTTTTTACCGGTTAGGATCGCCTGCCCACCAGACATAGGAATATTGCGCTTGAGGATAGCGTGAGAACAATAAGGAGCGGCCGTGAAATGTGGATGTTTCCCGGTTTTGGTGCAAGATTCTTTGTTTGTTGACTTTAGGAATCTCACCATTTTACGGATGTCTTGAACTCTCCCTCAATCCAACATCTTTTCTTCTCTCCCATTGGCCTAAAGGCCAACTGGACTTTGGGCTTTTCGCCAAATGTGGTGATCTAACAAGATTGCTCTTATGCAATTTAGTACATTTAAGTTATTGTTATTAATATAATTATATATTTTTTTGTTTTTTGGCATCTTTCCTGCGTCTACCAAGAAACAGAACATGCAAGCTCCTTGTCTTGCTCCACACTTACGCCCCCCGCCCTCATCGGCCAACAGCGCTCGGTTCGATGGGGGCTTCCTTTTTTTATCATTGATTTCCGCTTCCAACTTTCTTGGAATACCGTTCTCGCCAAAACCTTTACATTTCAGCGACAATACCAATATCAGGCGAGTGAATCAGACAGCAAACTTTCCTGTCGGGCCATCGCCCTAAAACAGGTCAAGCGGCTTCCACTGGAAGAGTTGGGAATCTATCTCGAAGGTGAGAAATCCAAAGCTGCAGATTTCTCCTGGTTTGATCAGGAATTCAAAAATTTCGCGGATGTTCCCAATGGATGCTTTATTTGTCTGGTTTGTATTGGCTATGCCAGACATCTCCATTCCGAGGATTATACTCCCAATTTCCATCCAGGGCGTCTGGAAGTTTAGGTAAATAATAGGGCACAAGATCAGTCAATTGTTGGGGCCGCTCAGTTTCGTTCTCGGCATAATACATTTGTAATGCCACTTTTATGGTCCTCAAGCCTGACATTATTCTGAGTCTCTTATGCCTATCCAAGTAGGGCTTTATATTTAAATGAGTCACACTCGGGGTCATGTTGGGATAGGTACTGTTATAGACAGACCCCGTTTTTGAGTCGTACACCCAAGTTCCTTTTATGGGCTCAGGTATTCGGTTCAAATAATCAGGGACAAGGTCATCCAGCTTCTTGGGGAATACAACCCTAAAATCCGATTGAGCGCCTGAGTGCAGAGCTGAGTAAGAGTGGATAGCCGCATTTAGGGTATCCAGATTAATCTGGATTTTTTCCTTTGTTTTTGCGGTAGCCTTTTCTTTGGACATATTTATCAGGAAGTCATCCTGTTTTATCTCCACAACAGCGGCTGTGATAATGGATGCTTTCTCCACATCTATCAGGCGAATATTAATATCAAAAAATTCGCCAACCTCAGATACACTTCCACATAAAATGGAATCTGCCGCCAATATCTGCCCTACCATTTTCGCCGAATTAGCATCAACCAAACCCGTTTGATTCAGTTTCAATTCTTTGAGAACGTTACTCAGTTGTTCCCTCTCAATAACTTGAAAAAACTTGGACTGCACCATAGTAGTGGTAAGCATTTCGGAAACAATTTTACCGATGTTATTGTCACGTGCTCTATCGCTCAGATTTTCCAATTCTATTATAGCAATCCTAATCTCATGAGTGTCATCTAATAAGGGCTTAAGTGACGTCAGTATTTTGGAAGAAAGCTCGGTAATCTTCTGACCAACAATACTTTCGTTATCAACCGCATAGGTAAAATCTCCAGCCCAAGAGAGAAGTAACAATAAGATGAAAGTACATACTATCATTTTCATATTACTGTACCTTAAAATCATTACATCTCTCCTTTTGGTCTTCAATTTGTATCAACTTTTTAATCTGTACCCACAATTGCTTGGAGCGGAAATGGGTAAAGCTAACACCTTGTGCACCTTGGTTTTTAGTTGGTCCGTGGAGCCACCGTTACTTGCTGGGGAGCCTGAGAGGGAGTATCAAGTCAAAGTGAGTACGTCCTGAGTAGCGTTTTCCCTAAATGAACATCGACCTTAGTGAAGGGAGGAAGATCTTTCGCAAATTTCTTGACGTATTAGTACCCCGAAACCAAACCTACGTAATTCCCATCATCGGCGCGGACAATGTCATCCTTGCTGCTATCGTCCGAGAGCGAAGGTGCACTTATGCCATCTTTACCCATACTGTACAGGTCGTAGTCGTCATTCAGCGGGTCGCCCTTGTCTTCCTTTCTCCGCCTTATTTTCCCCGCCTTAGGAGTGGTTTCAAAATTTATATACCAATAACTATTCTTCCAGGGATCCAACATGAATCCGTGTCCTATATCGGCAAGGGTACCAGGCAGTGTTTGATACTCATCCCAATAATTCGTGATCTCTTTTTCCAATAGGCGAATTTCCGCAATGGTACGAGTATTCCTTGCTTTATCGAGAAAGCGTGTGTACACGCGCATTCCGATAGTTGCAAGAATGGCAAGCACCGCGAGGACGACAATGAACTCGACGAGCGTAAAGCCACCACAGCATTGCTTTCGCCTTTGGCAACCACTGAGGTAACCATCTGAAAGCCAGCGAAAAATGGGCAAATCTATGTGATTAAAGAGTCCTTGTATACAGTTCTGCATGAGGCTAAAGGGTCGTTTAGAATCAATGTTCTCTGTTGTCAACATATTGATCTGACACTCTGTTTGGTCCTTCCTCTTGCTCCACCTTCTTGTCAGCATTTACGTGAAAATAATGGACCGTATCCACCAACTCTTTCAGTTGCTGACCGTGTTTTCGAAGAATCTGTTCATCTATACCTTGCCAGCTATTTCCCTCGGTCACCGACTGCTCGATGGTGCCCAATGATGCGAGGGCTTCTGCCCCTGCCAGTTGCATATTTTCACATTTTTCGGTGAGTGAGCTTATCATCTGATTGAGCACCTCTTTCTCCCGGTGGAGGTAATCATTTTTTCGTATGTCTACCTGGAAGTTCAAATCGCCTTGGCTTATCTTCGTAAAAGCCCAACGGAAACGGTAAAGAGGGCCAATGATCCTATGGAAAATCCGTACCGAATGAATGCCGAGTACGCACACCACTGCAATGATGGCTGGCCATACTCGTGAATGGAGGGTGATAATTCTGTCGGCTGCTGCTGCGCGCATTTCGAAGCTCAGATCGTCATTGAGCATAGTAAGTATATCGGGCAGAAACAGGGAGACGGCTAAAAAAAGCACGATGACCGTACTGTAGGTAAGAACTATGGCCAAGACTCGGTACTGAAGTGACCGATCGATGATGGAGTATTGCCGGCGTCTCGTCTTTACTGTCATGACACCTCCTTGTACTGTCTCCATCAGACAATAATTTTTCACTGTCTGGCTATGTCAACCAGATTTACAAGAGAACACCCTCACTGTTGATGAGCGTGCTGACCTGGCCGCTCAAGCGCGAGGATGCAGTAGAAGTAAGCGCACTCTGTTGCAACTTTTTGTGAATGCAGAAGTTATGCCAAGAAAGGGAAAGGGGAAAAGGTTTTACTTTCTTATTGATTCGGTTACGGCTTAGTGTGCAGCAAGCAGCCAATTTTCCAAAAGGCTGAGTTTAAATCACCAAGAGGTTAACTCGAGAGCGCTGCTTGGGGTAGATGAACTAGAGGGGAGAAATGAGGGTCAGACGTTACAGCTGTGGCATAAAGTGAACGTAAAAATTACAAGTCTGGTTGCGGATCAGTATCCGAAATATAGTGTATTTTTGATTTCCAATGAGTCGTAAATGTGTCGTTGCTGTTAGTAGACATGAGTAAGCTTCTTGCGTCCATACAATCTTCAACAGATATAATTGCCCAACCAACACTTCTATCATCCATCATAAAAATCGCAGAATAGTCTAAATATAAATCTGAACAACTCCAGGCAACACTTTCACATAAGATAGCAGCAGCTATTATGGCAGTTTCAGTAAGGTTATCCTTATTAAACTGACCTTCTGAAAAATATCGGTTTATGACGATAGCATATTTATTTGGATATTTGTGTGATGGGACAATCTCTGCATAGGTTCTGTGTCCTTCACCTCTCAAAGATGTTTCCATGTATTTAGCTGCGGGCCCTGCTAAGCTTGGTGTTTTTTCTTTGATGGCCTCTCGAAGAGAAACGCGACTCTCTTCGGTAATCTTACTGTTTGTGATTACGGCTACTTGTTCCTCAGTTTCTGGGGGCTCGACCTTCTCAAGTGGTTTAGATCTCATGCTGAAATGGATGGTACGATTACCAGTCTCGCGAGGTTTGCAGATGACTTCTGAGTCATAATAGCCCGATTTTTTAACCTGGTAACAGCGAGCTTCCCACATCTTGCCATATAGTGATCTTTCAAAAGGGGTAGTATACTCGGTATCTACAAAATGAGACTGAGAGTATCCCCAATAAATATCTGCCCCAGGTGGATCTGAGGTGATGCTTTCCTTGTATGCGGTGGCACAGCTCTGGATGAAAGGTGCTAGCAAGACAAAGAGAAGCAATAGCTTTCTGGTAACCATGCGAGTTACCCCTTACTTTTCGCAAGAGCTTAATCCGAAGGGATCATTTTTTTGCCTAAAGACTATTTCTTGGAATCATTCCCGTACCTGCCCAGGAAGTTTTAACCGCTTGACAGTGTAGACCCTCCCGCGCTGATACTAGCACTGGAAGAATGTCTGGCGGAACAGAGAGTAAGGTCCTCTGGCCTGGATTCTTTCCTCCTCGCCCAGGTTCAGTGTGTGCCAATGAAAAAGGAGCGGAAGCAGCTTTCATCCCAGGTGAGGGCTGCGTCAATGGTGGCGAGCAGTCGGTCTTTGTCAGCCGGCAGTCTCCCTTCCAGATTAAGGTAGTTGGTATAGTGATCGCTGGGAGGACGGTATATGGGTCCAACGTAGCGCATAGCGCTAAGAGCATAGCGCATAGCGGCGAATAGTCAACAGGTGAATTGGTCAAATCCTTAGCGTGATTAACTCCCAGGGGGGTGGCGGGCAGAGAAGTGCAATGGTGTCATGAAATAGCGGGATTGGTTGCAATTCGCGGGTCATGAGGCTTAGGGGATAGCATACGTGTATACGGTTATTACTCTAGCTCCGGTTGAGCCCTCAGGCCCCAACCAAGCGGAGTTCATTTGACTCTTTGACTGTTTTACGATTAGAATCGCGTCGAAGTAGCGTATTTGGAGTAAAGAATCGCCACTTCAGAGGTCTTATTGATCCCAAAAGGTGATTCTTGGTGTTCGTCGGCTTAGGAGCTAGAAATTCAGGAGGGTCCGAGTTGATACGGACAGAAAAAGAATCCAAGTCTGTGCCGAGAACCTCGATGTAACAGTTCTGGGAAGAAAATAGGTTCTGACTTCTGCGTGGGGGGTGGCCGCAGGCAAAGCCAATGACCACGCCCAGTGGATCCAGCTTTCAGGATACAGTAACGATGAACGTTAGCCTAGAGGAACAGATTGCAAAACGAAAAAAGGACCTGAAGGCGATTATCCTCGCCCACAATTATCAACGAGGGGAAGTCCAGGATATTGCCGATTATATAGGAGATTCCCTTGAATTGAGCCGCAAGGCTGCCGGAACCGATGCCGAGGTGATTGTTTTTTGCGGAGTACATTTCATGGCGGAGACGGCCAAGATCCTCTCGCCTGAAAAGACTGTGCTGCTGCCAGATGAGGAGGCCGGCTGTCCTATGGCTGACATGATCACTCCAGACCAACTGGAACAAGAAAAGGGCAAGTATCCTGGTGTCCAGGTTGTCTGTTATGTTAACTCTAGCGCCGCGGTTAAAGCAGGCTCTGACATCTGTTGCACCTCCGCAAACGCGGTTCAGGTGGTGGAGTCCATGGACAAGGACTTGCCGGTTCTTTTCGTCCCGGACCAGTATCTGGGTCACTATGTCATGCGCAAGACCGACAGGGAAATGTATCTCTGGCCCGGATACTGCCCAACTCACATGAAGATCGGGGTTGAAGATGTGACCAGGCAGAGAGCACGCCATCCGGAGGCCAAGGTTCTGGTTCATCCCGAGTGTCGGCCTGATGTTATCGATGCGGCAGACGAGGCCCTGAGCACCGGAGGCATAATCCGCTACGCCCGTTCGTACCAGGGAAGCACCCTGATTATTGGTACGGAGACCGGCATCCTCCACCGGCTGCGCAAAGAAAATCCGGCAGTGGATTATGTGCCGGTCACCAAACGAGGTCTCTGCCCCAACATGAAACGGATCACGCTGGAAAAAGTCCTCTGGTCCATGGAAGAGATGGAGCCCCAGATTGAAATTCCAGAAGAAGTGAGGCAGAGGGCCTTGACAGCGGTGGAAAGGATGCTGGAACTCTAGCAAATCAAGGGGAATCGTCAAAGAGTAAGTTGATCAATTCGTCAATAGATACCGCTTCCGTACCGAGACATGCGCGATAGGCTAGGCAAGACAAAACAAAAACCGGCTACATGGTGGAGAATGGCAAGAAGTGGATTCATCTTGACAAACTCCCTTCATATGTTCGCCTAGCTTCCAGTGGCGTTTTCCCTCAGTCTGCCGAAGCACCCTTGTCGCCGTCTGTTTTGCCTTCAGGACAGCGCGGAGAGTAGGTATGGTTATTGTCTATACCTCTGATCTTCATGGAATCAAGGACCTCTACGCAGGGCTATTTGAGCTGGCCGAACAGAAGGAGGCGCAAGCAGTTATTATCGGCGGGGACATGCTCCCCATCCACGGCCCCTTTCAATACTCCCTCCAAGAGCAAAAAGATTTTATCTTCGCGTATCTTGAACCGACAATTCGGGCTTTTCTCGCCCAGGCTCCCCGAGCCACTGTTTATGCAATGCTCGGTAATGATGACTGGCAGGCGAACAACACCCACTTGAGAAACCTGGAGGGCAACGGGATATTGCAGCTGCTCCATGCGCAAAAACATGACTTAGGGGGAGGATACGACTTGATTGGCTACGGTCATGTGCCCCCTACGCCTTTCTCCGTCAAAGATGGTGAACGTCGAGACCTGCGAGGAGATGTCGTCGATGGCCAGCGATGCACTGCATGTCTCAGTCAGGGGACGAAGATCGTCACCGTTGATCCTTGCCAGTATTTTGCCGGGATGAAATCCATTGAGGAAGAACTAGAGGAATTGCCACGGGTTCGGAATTCCAGGAAAACCGTTTACGTCATGCACTCTCCGCCATTCCAAACCAATCTGGACAGACTGTTTGATGGTCGCTGGATCGGGAGCCGTGCCATCAGAACATTCATTGAGAAACACCAGCCTTATCTGACGCTCCATGGTCACATTCACGAATCATCGGAGATCAGCGCCACGTATCTGGATCGGATAGGAAAAACTATCTGTGTCAATCCTGGGCAGTCCACCGAGGAGCTATATGCCATAGTCTTTGAACTTGAGAATATTCCCGGAACCATTGAGCACACGGTGTTCGGGCCCATAGCGCCCAGCTCATAACATCATTTTTTATTGTTTTATTGCCAATTGAGGGATGACACTGATGAAGACGTTTTGTCAAAATGAAAAATGCGAAATGAAAAATGTGAAATGAAAACTGTGCCTAGTGTTCGTTGCCAAACCCTCAGATAAGCCCATATGAGCCTAAAAGAAAAAAAGGGAAAAGAGATACTCAGTCCCCGTTATTGGTGGCAGGAGTTTGGGCGGCAGCTCAGGGAGCTGCGCGGTAAACCGCATGAGCTCGCCTTGGGAATGGCCATAGGGGTTTTCATCGCCGTCACACCTACCATTCCCTTTCATACGGTGCTGGCTGTGTCGCTGGCGGTGCTATTGCGGGCCAGCAAGTTGGCTGCAGCGCTGGGAGTGTGGGTGAGCAACCCCCTGACCATTCCACTCTTCTATTATGGTTGTTATCGGGTGGGGCGATTTGCCCTCGGGTTGTCTGATCTGACCCTGCCGCCGGACTATTCAATAATTTCAATGGTGCGGCTCGGTGGGCATGTGACCGTGATGATGTTGCACGGCGGGGTGCTTCTGGGAATCTTGCCTGGTCTGTTGGCCTATTTTCTTACCTACACATTCATCAGTTCTCCTCGATTTCAGAGAAAACACATTGGTCAATCCAGCACAACCGAAGGTAATAACAGGAAAGCTTCACCCTAAAAGATCAAGGTGGCCCAGAGAACATCATTATCCGTGGTCCCTTGTCCATCGTCCGTTGTGTCACTGCTTTGATATTTGCAACGGACAACTGACCGAGGACATTGAGCTTGTTTTCCATTGTTGGATGGTGAATAGAGTTTGGCTTTGAGATTCTGCATTGTATGTGCGAATCTGAGAATCTAGAGAATGATTTCTCCGCAAAAAGCATTGAAGATACTTGGTAGAAGGCCGACAAAGAGGTTGGGCCAGCACTTTCTCATTCACCAGGCAACCGCGGAAAAAATCGCAGCAGCTATTGAACCCGAGCCAGGAGACGTAGTGGTGGAAATTGGTGCGGGGTTGGGAGCTCTGACCTTGCCCCTGAGCCGTAGCGGCGCCCGGGTGGTTGCGGTGGAGATTGATCCAGAGCTGGCAGCATTCTTGCGCAAAGAGCTCCTGGAGGAAAGGTGGGATGCACTCGTTCGCATCGAGTGTATTGACATACTGCAACTGGACTTCACTGCCCTGTATAACCGTTATCATAGGAAATTGAAGATCATCGGCAACCTGCCCTATAACATCAGTAGCCCGGTTTTGTTCAAACTCATGGAGGCAGCGCATTGCCTCCAGGAAGCGGTACTCATGCTGCAAGATGAGGTGGCAGTTCGGCTGCTGGCTGGGCCCGGCAGCAAGGACTACGGTATCCTCTCGGTGATGGCCGCCTACCATAGCGAAGCCAGCCGCTTTATGCGTCTTAAACCGTCGCAGTTTCACCCTCCTCCGGAGGTGGACTCTCAGGTGATACGTATGCGGTTTCGGACTTGTCCCATGACACCCAGGGTGGAGGGTTCATGGCTGCTCCGGGTGGTGAAGGCATCGTTTGCTCATCGCCGCAAGACCCTGAGAAACAGTCTGTTAGCCAGCAATCTTCCTGATCTCACCCCGGAGTTTCTCAGTTCATCCTTGGATAGAGCGGCCATTGAACCAAGCCGAAGGCCCGAAACCCTCAGTCTTGAGGATTTCTTACGGTTGGCAGATACGTTGAAGGGTGTGAGCAGTGAGAGGTAAGTGGTTGATATGAAAAAAGGGGAGGCTGTGAAACAACGAGCACCTGAGCTTTTTGGGGGACCTCCTAAGTGGAAAATCGATTGACGTGCAAAACAAGTCGTGATATCAATAGTTGCTTCCGGTAAGTACAAAACCCGCTTGGATCCATTTCCTGGACTGAGACGGTAGCAAACCAGTTGATCAGGCCAACGCAAGCGCGCGGTGCGGTATCGCAGCCGGATCCGGAGAGTGCCTAAGCCTTCTGGACTGTCGTCTTGGAGGCTTTTTGCATGGCTATCTGCTGTGTCAAAGTTCAGCGTAATGGACTTTCATAATCCCTAGACACGGAGGAAATCGGGCCATGCAGCGCATTTTCCTTAAGAGCAAAATTCACCGGGCACGGGTTACCGCCGCCTGCTTGGATTACGAAGGCAGCCTGAGTATCGATCAAGGGCTGATGGCGCTGGCGGATATCGCCCCGCACGAGCAAGTGGGAGTATATAACCTCTCCAACGGGGAGCGCTTCGATACCTATGCTATCGCCGCGCCCGAAGGCTCCGGGGAGATCAGCCTCAATGGCGCGGCAGCACGCAAGGGCCAGCCAGGTGATCTGGTAATAATTACCACTTACGCTTTGCTGGACGAAGAGGAATTGGCACACCACCAGCCAAGGGTCATACTGTTAGATAAGTCCAATCGACCCCGGCTGGATGGTGGCATGATTAGAACATGAGCATGTTCAAATGGTTTAAAGCCAAAATTCGCGGTTACTTTCTGGCCGGCCTCCTCGTTATCGTCCCGTTGGGCGTTACCCTGTTTGTGATCACAGCCATTCTCAGGCTGATAGATCGAATCCTGATAATCATCCCGCTGAAGTTTCATCCCCATACCCATATACCCGCATTAAGCAAGATCCCTGGTCTTGGGCTTGTCCTTGCCGTTTTCCTTATTATGATCACCGGCATCCTGGTAAAAAACTTAATTGGTCGGCGGGTAGTGGATTTCGGTGAATACCTGCTCTCCAACATTCCTCTGGTTCGACCGGTTTACGTGGCGGTTAAGCAGGTTATACAAGCCATGTTCGGCGACACCCCCTACGCTTTCAAGCGAGCAATTCTGGTGGAATATCCCAGGAAGGGCATATATGCCTTGGCCTTTGTAACTGGACAGACCTCGGGAGAAGTCCAGGAAAAGACTGGGAAAAGGATGATCAACGTTTTCCTTCCCACGACACCTAATCCCACCTCCGGTTTCTACCTGGTGATACCTGAAGAAGAAACTATTCCTCTGGATATAAGTGTGGAAGATGCGTTTAAGCTTCTGATTTCAGGTGGCGTTGTTGAACCCGGAGGACGGCAATCTCAGTCCCCGTTTACCAAAAGGCTTCGCAACACGAAAAATGCAAAGCCGCTGGTGCAGAGCGCAGAACAGAGTAAAGGGAGGCAGGCCACTTCCACCCATTCCATAGACTCAGAACACACAGACTCAGGCCAGACGG
>CAYFXH010000067.1:16104-23885 GCA_964346905.1 uncultured Desulfobacteraceae bacterium
CCTGGCCAGTGGATACGTGCGGGACAGCGGACGGAAGGTTCAGGGTAAAGCTGCTACCATGGAATAACGGTAAGCGGTCAACAGCGCATGAAAACGGAGACACAGCTGAGTACACAGAGCTGAGAGGCTGAGATTGGAGCAAGGAGGATTATTCAATGACTACAGCTACTTATCTGTTCACTTCTGAATCGGTCACCGAAGGACATCCAGACAAGATTTCCGATAGTATTTCTGATGCGATCCTGGACGCTATTATGGCTAAAGACAAGCAATGTCGGGTGGCCTGCGAGACTCTGGTGACCACCGGAATGGCTATAATTGCCGGCGAGATCACCACCACCTGTTGGGTGGACATGCCGCAGATCGTCAGAGATACCATCAAGGAAATTGGCTACAACGACTCGGAAATGGGATTTGACTGGGAGACCTGTGCGGTGATGACCTCCATAGACAAACAGTCGCCGGACATCTCTCAGGGAGTCACCGCAGGCGAAGGTCTCTTTGAAGAACAGGGCGCTGGGGATCAGGGGCTGATGTTCGGCTATGCCTGCACTGAGACCCCGGTTCTCATGCCCATGCCCATCTACTATGCCCATCGGGTAACACGTCGGTTGGCAGAGGCCCGCAAGAGTGGAGTTCTGGATTTTCTCCGTCCGGACGGCAAGTCGCAGGTCACGGTGGAGTATGAAAATGGAACTCCCAAGCGGGTTCACACCGTGGTTGTAGCGGCTCAGCACATTCCCCAAGTGAAGTACGATACCATTCGCGAGGGAATCATCGAGGAAGTTATCCGCAAGGTTATTCCCGTGGAGATGCTGGACGATCAGACCAAGTACTTCATCAATGCCACGGGTCGTTTTGTAGTCGGAGGGCCCATGGGGGATTGTGGCCTGACGGGGCGCAAGATCATCGTAGACACTTACGGTGGACAGGGCAGCCACGGCGGCGGCTGTTATTCTGGGAAAGACCCTTCCAAGGTGGATCGGAGCGGCTCCTACATGGCTCGCTACGTGGCGAAGAATATTGTTGCGGCCGGGTTGGCAGAAAAGTGTGAGGTTCAGGTTGCCTATTGCATTGGTGTGGCCGAACCGGTGAGCCTGATGATAGACACCTTTGGCACCGGCAAGGTACCTCCGGATCGCATCGCCGAGATCGTGCGGGACACTTTCAGTTTCAAGCCAGCTAATATGATCAGCCACCTCAAACTGCTGAGACCCATCTTTAAGAAGACCGCCTGTTACGGGCACTTTGGCCGCAATGATCCTGACTTCACCTGGGAATACACTGACAAGTTGGACGAGCTAAGGGAAAAGGCGGGGATCTAGTTTAGCTTGCAGCAGGCAGCGGGCACCAGGCAGTAAGTAATTTTTCAATTCGCATTTTCCTATTGGTCATTTTGTATTCGGATGACATATCGTTGCAACTAACTCTCAAGCGTGCAATGAGAAAGGTGAAATGAGCTGGTGCCGAGTACCTTACGAATGTTTACCATGGCGGTTGCATTCTAGACCCTACCAGGGAAAGCAACGATCCCGGTTCGCACATTATCGGAAGGAGGACTAATGGAATATGATGTAAAGGACCTTTCACTGGCGGAAAAGGGTGGAAACCGGATCGAATGGGCAGCCCAGGGTATGCCGGTACTCAATGCCATCAAGAATCGCTTCGCCAGCGAGAAACCCCTGAAAGGAGTGCGCATAGCCGCCTGCCTGCACGTCACCACCGAGACGGCCGTGCTCATGCAGACGCTAAAGGCAGGGGGCGCCAGGGTGCACCTATGCGCTTCCAACCCGCTGAGCACGCAGGATGATGTGGCCGCCTACCTGGTGTCCAATGAGAGCATTCCAGTGTTTTCCATTAAAGGTGAAGACAGGGAGACCTACTATCGCCATATAAACCAGGCTCTGGAGGTGAAACCCCAGATTACCATGGACGACGGGGCCGATCTGGTGAGCACAATCCATGCCGAGCGGCGAGAACTTCTCGAGGACATTATCGCAGGAACCGAGGAGACCACCACCGGAGTGATTCGGTTGAGGAGCATGGCCACCGAAGGCGTGTTGGCTTATCCGATTATTGCGGTGAACGATGCCAACACCAAACACCTCTTCGACAATCGCTATGGAACGGGTCAGAGCACGGTGGACGGAATCATCCGGGCTACCAATCGCCTGCTGGCCGGCTCTACCTTCGTGGTGGCAGGCTACGGTTGGTGTGGACGCGGGGTCGCAATGCGAGCAAGTGGCATGGGAGCTAATGTAATTGTTACCGAAGTTGACCCGTTGCGCGCACTGGAAGCGGTCATGGATGGCTACCAGGTGATGCCAATGCTGAAGGCAGCAAAGGTAGGAGATTTTTTCTGCACGGTGACCGGGGACATCAAGGTCCTTCGGAGAGAGCATTTTGCCGTGATGAAAGACGGGGCCATAATTTGTAATTCGGGCCATTTTAACGTTGAAATTGACCTGGAGGCCTTGGCCGAAATGGCCAAAGACAGACGGCAGATTCGGGAAAACGTGGAAGAATATCGTCTATTGCGCGGTAAGCGGATTAACGTTCTAGGGGAAGGACGTCTGGTCAACTTGGCGGCTGCCGAGGGACATCCTCCCAGTGTTATGGACATGAGTTTTGCCAACCAGGCATTGACCGCCTCCTTCGTAGCTGAGAAGGGCGCTACGTTGGAAAACAAAGTCTACGGAGTGCCCGAGGAGATCGACCGGGAGATTGGCGGCCTTAAGCTTGCTGCCATGGGGATTGAAATAGACGAACTCCTCCCAGAGCAGGAGAAGTATCTGGGATCCTGGGATATGGGGACCTAGCCCAATGCACTCAGTGCAGTGGGCAGCTGGCGGCAGGTAGCCAGCTGCATGCAGAGAAAGGGATTTGAATTCTAGAAGCTGATTATGGTGTGCGCTACGCTCGTCCTAGTTTTCCGCTGTGAGAGTTTCGAATAAGGTTCATGCTACCTGCTATCTCAGGGTCCCAGGAAAACAAACCTTCCAAATTGTTGAATGCTTGAGTGAAACTGCCTGCTGCCAGCTGGTAATTGTACTCGGTCTGCTTGGAGTGAAGCCATGAACCCTCGTACAACCCCACCAGTAATGTTTTTTCTTTTCTTGATGTTGGCGCTTGCGGCGGCATGCGCACCGTCACGGGTGACCGTTCCCGTTACCAGTCCGGAACAGACTCTCATGGAAGTTTCTCCTGAATCGGTACCGCTGGAAAAAGACGATCTGGCCCGTAACTTGCTGGAACAGGCGATAGAGAACAGCCTGAGCTATTACCATCGCCTTCCCGAGGAGACGTACTTCCAATTCGGCCCCCAGAGAGTCCCGCTGAGCCGTCTAAAAGGTTCTTTGGAGACTTTTCTTGCTTTGCTCGCTGAAAGTCGTTCTTGGGACGAACTTGCTGATAGCGTCCGGCAGAAGTTTATTATCTACCGGTCCGTTGGTCGAAATGCTAAGCAGGAGGTGCTCTTTACTGGGTACTACGAGCCCACCATCCAGGGTAGTCTAACCCCGGACGAGCATTATCGCTTTCCCATCTATGGCCTTCCCGATGATCTCCTTAATATCGATTTGGGGCTCTTTAGAGACGAATACAAAGGAGTGAGGTTGGTTGGACGCTCAGAAGGTAAACGGGTGGTTCCCTATTACAGCCGTGAGGAAATCGATGGGGACGGCAAACTGGCCGGAAAAGGGTATGAACTTGTTTGGGTGGCAGATCCGGTGGAGCGATTTTTCTTGCGAATTCAAGGTTCCGGGCGCATACGGTTGCTAAACGGTGACTACATTCGGCTAGGATATGCGGGCAAAAATGGTCGGCCATGGCAGCCTATAGGAAGGTTGCTCATAGAAAAAGGGCTGATACCCAGAGAAGCAATGTCAATGCAGGCCATTCGCCGCTACTTGAAGAAACATCCCGAGGAAATGGTAGAGATCTTCTCTTATGACCCAAGCTACGTATTTTTCCGGACAGCTGAGGGAGGCCCTTTCGGCAACATCTCTGTACCGCTTACTGCCGGTCGATCAATTGCCACCGATTCTGCACTTTTCCCCAAAGGAGCACTTGCATTCATCGAATGTCAGAAGCCGATTCTTGCCAAGGATGGTGTGATTCTGGGCTGGGCTCCCTTCGGCCGTTTTGCTCTCAACCAAGATACTGGTGGTGCAATACGTGGACCGGGACGGGTGGATCTCTATTGGGGCAGCGGTCCTTTTAGCCGCATTGCTGCTGGCCACCTCAAACACTCCGGTGCCTTGTATTTCTTACTCCTCAAGAAGGAGTATTCGCAGAGCGAATTCGTAGAATAGTAGTCAGTAGTCAACCTTAATAATTTCGAATTTCGAATTTCGAATTCAAAAATCTGCAATCTGCAATCTACAATCTACAATCTGCAATCTACAATCTGCAATCCCCAATCCGCCCGCCTTCTCTCTATTCCTTTTGCGCTTGATTTGCTGATGATTCCTTTGCCTCAATGAGAGTCTGGACGGCGAATTGGTTAATAATCCGTATCTCGTCGAATATGCAGAAGACTTCTAGCATTTTTTCAAGATCCTCCGCTTTCAGGGAACCGAGCAATTGCTGCTGGACTAGGCGGAAGCGATTGAGTAGGATCCCCTCTCGCTGCTTAAGCTCTGCCATGAAGTCTTCCGCAGACTTCATTTCTCGATGGAGTGTTTCCAGAGCCAGCTGAGTATCGCGGTAAGCTTGCGCAAGCTTCTTGAGATGCTCGACAATTGTAGGAATATCGTTCATGAAAATGGACTCCTCCCTCGATAGGGTGAGCTGCAACGAGCAGGTAAGCTGATTCTAAACCCTCTTGAGTTCATGTCCAAGAGCTTTTTTGTCCTTGAATTTCTCTGTTTGCAGTGCCATAATTGTCCAAGTTTATACTGTGAGGCCATTCTTTCTCTCCGGGGATGTTCGGTCGTAGTTATCGGACTGGATACCAAGGTTTTTTCTCATCCTCCTTGCGGTTCGTTTCGATATTGCCAGTAACAGTCGTGTTGACGGCTGCTCTTGGGCCAAGTTGCTGTCCAAGAGGGAATGAGTGGAAAGAGCAACTATTCACTCCGATAGGGTAGCCGAAGGCGACCCCTTACCTAGACTCGGAGGAGGGGTGGTATTTTGTCTGCTGAACTGGATACTTTAGAGGTCGAACAGAGGGTATGCAAAAAGTAATAAACATCGTTGTCTCAGAACGCATCAAGTTACCCGTTGGGTTTCTACCTCCCATGCTCAGAAAGAAGCTCACTGAACGTCTCGTCTTTACCAATCCCGAATATGAGTTTCGCCAGAGTCGTGGGGAGTGGCTGGGCAACATACCTCCGCAGATCCATTGTCTCTACGAACAAAAACAACAATACTTCATTCCGCGAGGTTTTCTCCATCAGTTGTTAGAGCTTTGCCAGCAGTTCAGAGTGAACTATCGTCTTGTGGATCGACAGCGAACGCTTGAACCTGTTGAGTTCGAATTCCATGGGGTGCTCAAGGATTACCAAGAGCGGGCTTTTGAGGAGATGACTGCGAAAGATCAAGGTACGCTGGTTGGTGACGCCAAGAGTGGGAAAACGGTCATCGCACTCTATTTGATCTATCAGCGGTGCCAGCCCACCATGATCATCGTACCGAACGTGGCTTTGGTAGGACATTGGAAGGAGAAACTTGTCCGCTTCCTCAAGGTGCCAGTAGGGGAGGTGGGGACTATTGGTGAGGGGAAATTTGAGTTGGGCCAACGGGTTACGGTGGCGCATGTCAGTGCTCTGTATCGCCGGGTACGCGAAGTGCGTGAGAAGATTGGTCTTTTGGTGGTAGATGAGTGTCACCGCACACCTTCACGCACCTTTACCCAGGTGGTCAGCAAGTTTGATTGTCGTTATCTCCTTGGCCTATCTTCAACCAACCAAAGGCGAGACCGGCTTTCTCGCCTCATCTACTACTACGTTGGCGATATACTTCACCAGATTGACTCACGTAAGGCCACGGAAATACGGGCTATTTTTCAGGCAGAGATAGTAGTGCGGGAGACAGACTTCGAATACCCGTATCAACGCAGTGAAGATTATCCCTTGATGATTGAGGCCCTCGCTAAAGACCCGGCGCGCAACCGACTTATTTCGGAGGATGTAACTCGGGAGATAGGTGAGGGCGGCGGTCCGCTGCTGGTGGTGACCGAAGATGAAGAGCAAGGCAGCACCCTGCAAGAGATGCTCAGTGAACAGGGAATTTCGAGCATCTCCTTCGACCCTGGCAAGGTCGAGGAGGAAGAACGGAGTTTTGCCGAACAATTGCGGGGCGAGAAGATTCAGGTGGTTTTAACCAACCGCCGATTTTTCCAGAAGAAGGTGCCGGAGACCAGCTTCGAAGCCCTGTTTCTCACCACGCCCCTCAATTTTCGCGGCGAGATCATCAATCGCCTCCAGAGGGTGTTACAACGCGATGACGGCCAGCCACTTGTGAAGATCTACGACTATGTCGACAGCAAGATAAGCATCCTTGACAACTTCTTCCGTATGCGCAGTTACGCTTATGGGCTGCGGTTACCGAGACCAACTCCCCCAACGTAAATCAGTGCATTTCTCATTTCTCATTTCTCATCTCACATCTGGCATCTCACATCTCACATTTCTCGTTGCAGATAAATAGATAACATCCAGTGTTATATTTGAGTAGAATGAAAGATGATACAGGCGCAATGAGAAACTGGGGTCCCGCATAAGCGGAGTGAAGCGAGCGCGAATACATGATACATGACCCCTTGCGCTATGCACCTAGGGTTTCGCTGGTGAGAGCGAGGAGAATCCATGAGCCGACTGCGAGTTGCCATTGGTGAACAATTGGTGGATTGTCCCCGGGTGATTAGCCTCGGTGTACGGTCGCAAATAGGGGATTATACGGAGCAGGGCCGCGAACTCCTCCGAGCCGCGGACATCATTTTCTACCCAACAGCCCGATTTGTAGATCTGTTCGCCACCTTGGGAAAGGAAACCTTCCCCAGCGTCAACTGTTACAGACTGCACGGCAATAGGTTGAAACAAACAGTTTTGCTCCGATTGCTCGGTGCGCCTCACCCACGCACTCGTGTCTATTATGGATACGAACAAAAAAAGGAGATTCTCAAGGATTTCGCTTTTCCATTTATAGCCAAAAAACCCTTTGGTTCAGCCGATGGCAGACACGTCTTTTTCATCAACAATGGAGAAAAGCTAGCGTGGTATACCAAATACTGTAATCCAGCCTACATTCAGGAGTATGTCGCTGCAGAGCAAGAACTGCGGGTAGTTATTCTCAACTACCACAAAGTGTTTGGCTATCGGCGAACAGCAGCCGGGGGTGGCCTCAGGAGCAGGGCACTGCAGGGTGGAATGAACCAAATGGATGAGGTTCCTCCTGGAGTGGTTGCACTGGCGAGAGATATTGCCCGGGATGCTCGCCTCTCCGACGTGGCCGTGGACATGATCTTTGACGGTAGCCAGTTCTGGGTTCTTGAGCTCAACTTCCAACATGATGAGATGGGCGATCTTCACCCTGGTCATGATCGGCTCAAGATGGTCAGGGAAATGATCGAGCGGGGAGAACTCTGAAGCTCGGTGCACAGGGCCTGGGCTAGGAAACTTACGGCACGGGGATGCGGAGAGACGGCGAGACGGTGATAAGAGGTCAGTGGTCGCACCTGATAGCTTCAAAGTCCGCAATCCCTGCCTGCCATCGCGAGCCCGCCCGGCATCGCGAGGCTTCAGCCGAGGCGGACGGGCCGCTCAGGCGAGGCGGGCGGG
>CAYFXH010000068.1:0-7640 GCA_964346905.1 uncultured Desulfobacteraceae bacterium
TTTACATTCGTTCGATCAGCTCGGGCGGCGGATTGGTATTGGGCTGGATCTTCTCCTCAACCTCCTTGCCGAGCTCAATGATGTCAGCCTGATTTAAAGATCTTCCGGTGTCTATAAGCACCAGATCTGCCCTCTTCTTGCTCACGTGGGTGTGGCCCGAAATCATACCCCTCACTTTGTAGTGGATCTCTTGCTCGTGCCAACCTGCATCGCCAATCACAATACTGTAGCTAAATCCGCCATATATGGTTTCCATGAGCATCGCTTCCGAGACCACCGCATCGGTTATAAGGGAAACACTGCCCTTCTCCAGCTCCTTTTCTTCGAACTCGTCTTTCACCAGCAATTGGAGGTCCTGGATGGGAATCTCTTTCTTGGCCACGGCTTTTCTGAGCAGGGGAGTTACAAAATCCAGAACCGTGGCCTGGTTCTCCTCATCGGTATGGGAGAAATGGTGGTACTCCAAAGCGCCATGGGAATGTATCCATCCATTTATGACGGTGTCCTCTGAAAGCGATTCGCGATATTCAGCTATCCGCTCGGGGCCAATGGTCGCATACTCTTGAAGATTCTGATCGTTCTTGGGCAAACCAATATCTGTAATGAGTTCGGGGTTCTCTTTGTCGGCAATGGTGAACCCATACCACTCATAACTCTCTTCATGAATCTCGCGAATGAGCTCATTAATCTTGAAAGCCTTCTCCTTGGCATAGTGAGTGATAGAAATTTCCTGGGGCAAGGTCGCAAGGGTTATCTCCTTAGGCTTCGGTCGTTTAAGATCTGAAAGGCTTTTGATTCTCATCACAATCTTGACCTCACATACTCCGCATCCACCAGAAATTCACCAGTATAGGTTCCAGGTAACGTGTACATATCATCCAACAACACCCGGTGGAGAATACTTATCAAACCCCGTGCGCCAGTTCCCTCCCTTTGCGCACGCCGTGCCACTTCGGCTAAGGCCTCATCGGTGAACTCCAAATCAATGTCCCATGCCTTGAGGTCGCTGGCATACGCCAGAAGTGGGCTTCCTGCGCTTTTGCTCAGTATGTCTTTGAGATGTTGCGTCGTGAGCCCGTCGTATACTACCTTGACGGGAAATCTCCCCATCAGCTGTCTCTCCATACCAAAGGCTGCCAAGTCTTCCGTCATGAGGTACTCATCCCAGTTGCCATGGAGACCCTGCTTTGACATCCGATGTTTAACGATGGCATCTAGATTGTCAAACGCCCCGCCGGCAATGAACAGGACGTGCTTAGTGGACAAGGAAATTTTCTCCCTACCCAAGTCAACGACGTTCTCCACTCCATCCTCGAGGTGCAGCAGCCCCTACTTGACACCTTTCCCTGAGACGTCTTTGTAGGAGACGACCTCTGTCGCTACCTTGTCAATTTCATCCAGATACACTACTCCCATCTGGGCCACATGAGGATTCCCCCCAGCTGCAACTAAAAGATCTACCAGGATGTCAGTAGCGTTCCGTCCCACGTAGCCCACCTCACTGAATCTGGTCATGTCTTCGTGGACGAATGACACCCCCACCAACTGCGAGGCAACCTCACTCGTATATGTTTTGCCGCAGCCGGTTGGACCCACAATCAAAATATTGGCTTTAGGAGTACTCGTTTTTTTGAGAGCGACGTCAATGTCGTCTCCGTTCTCAACAACCGCCTCCTTTAGCGCTTTCCCCAACCTCCGATAGTGAAAGGCGATTGCCGTAGAGATAATTTTCTTTCCCCTTTCCTGCCCAATCACAAATTTGTCTATTTGTCCTTTCAGGTCAGAGGGCGTCTTGTTGAACTCAATGACTTCTCGTACCACTTCCCTGGTCTGCTCATCCCGCATCTGTTCCAATTTTTCATCGATGCGCTGGCGACTCCTCGCTGATATGCTGTCGTACATCTGCACCACCTCTATTGAGCTTGGTTATCTTCAACTCTAGCGATGAAGCTCTGTAATTGTGAAATTCTTTTCTCTAAAGAGTCCGGTAGTGAACGTCCGTCTCCCAAAAATTCATTTTCCGATCCTGCACTCTCTTTCCTCCGGCGATCTTTTGCTTGCTTCAGCAGGTCCGCCATTTCTTTCTCGGCACGCTCACAGAGCAGCAGGGTCTCAAAGTGATGCCTCTCCAATCTGTCCGCGCTAAGAGACGGATTGAGCTCAAACAACGTTTTGCTTATGACAATTTCGTCCGGCGATTGCGCAAATTCCAGATATGGATTATTGACCTTGCTCATAATTGCCATGGTCAGTCGATACTCTTTTTCTGCGGACAATGAAAACAATGGGAACTCCATCGGTCTCTTGTTTCTAATCCGACCAAACTCTACGTTTGCCTCAGAAACGTACTCCTCCGGAACCTCGAGTCTTGACAGGAAACTCTCCTCGAGGCTGTAGGCTCTGACGAGACCATTTACCTTGTTGAAAAGTGTTCGTTTGAAGGGTCTTTTTTTCTTGCCCTGAGCCCGTTCACTTTTTATTTTCTCTAAGAGAGCCATGATGAGTTATCTGCCCAATTCCTCTGTCCCCAAGTCAAGCTAGTTCTGGGGTGAATGGTCTTCTCTGGATTCCTGCTTTCGCAGGAATAACTGTATTCAAGCATCTTCGTCATTCCCCCGTAGGCGGGAATCCAGAGACATACGAAACTAACAAGGATACGCATACTTCATCATATGGTCATCATCCCTCCGTGACGCACACCTAGATCCGGTAATCTTCGAACTCCACTGTTTTAACGTGCTCCCTCCTTCTATCAAGACTGTGATAGCCGTTTCGACGCCTGGCGTCGTAACCATAGAGCAGAGCATTAATGCCCTCTTCCAATAAGTGAATAGCATTCTCTGCGCTGAACTCTTGCGGAGGATAGAACCCCTGCATGCAGATTTCTTGTCCTGAATCGTGCCCGTATAAAAATGGATGTTTATATTTTTCCATCACCACGGGTCTGAATGGGCTAAAGGTGGGAACGGCTACTCTGCAGTCGGGAAACAGGTATGACCGACCATAGTAATCTTTCAGTCTGAATTCTCCCGTCCGTTTGTAGATGAGATAGTCGTCGGTCCTGCCAATCCTGGTAAATCCGAAGCCGTTTATCTCCAGTGAACCTCTCTCAGCAATATATAACAGGATGTCCACATCCTCAGCTACAGTGGCGATGAGTTGCTCTCGCCTGAGCACTTCATTCTTGAGTCGAGTTCTCTCCTTCTCTATTACCTGTGCTCTTAGTGCTTCCTGGAACCAATGGTGAAGTTCACTAGATGAGATTATGCCATCTCGTGGCGGTTTGAAAGGAGAGTCCAGTTTCTCCAATTCCTTCAGTGCTTCTTGAAGAGGTTTCAAGTCAAAAACAGTGTTGGTTCGCTCATACTCTCTTGGCGGAATATCGATCCTTTCTGCAATGAGCTTGAGCATTTCTTCCTTGCCAAAGCTTCCTCTTTCAAGCCCCCTGTGTCTCTTAATGAAATATGGCATTATGTGGAAGATGATGGTCAGCAGATTCCAGCTAATGGACATATCACCCCTATCTACGTTAGCTGGAAACTGCCGCAAAACAGCTGTCCGCGTACGGTCGTATAACTCCTTATCGATCCTTTCACAGTTCGCCACCAGGGAATGCAGACTGAGCGATTTCACGAAGTGCTTCCCCTCTTTCAGGATTACGGATCCCGTCGTTTGTTCTGATCCAGAGAGATCCGGAGTCACTCGGATCTCTCTTTCTATGGCAGGATCGTACAGCAGAGGCAGGTAGAGGAATCCTGCTTCCACCAGAAAATCAATGCCAGATCCTATCAACCGCCGCATCAGCCATTGCTCCTGTTATAGACTTCTATCATCTCTTATGCCGCCATGCACCTAGATCCGATTGTCAATTAGCGATTTTCGGCAAATCCGAAACAAATTCGAATTTCCAAAATCCTCATGATCGAAACACCAAAAATCCTCATTAGGTAGTCACGTTTTGAACATTTGAGAATTCGGATCTTGGATTTGCTTCGTGCTTTGGATTTAGAATTCCTCAACTGTGTTTCGTAATTTCGTATCCAGCATCTTCATTCGGTGCCGATGGCTATCCTCCTATGCTCGCTGGCAAAAACCCCCTTCCTGGGGTTTAATGGCCCGAATGGGCACATATAGGTATTTCTCTCCCGCCTCAGTTTCTTCTATCACTGCATATTCCAAAACCGTACTATCGATTTCTTGTCCTCTAGACAGGAATTTTCCCCCGTCAAGTTGTCTGTTGATATCTTCCAGGATCAATTGTTCCTCTATGGTCAAATCTTTTTTCTTCAGCGTGATTTCACATAGCTTACGAAGTGATTTGCCCTCGTAAGCACCTGGTTGGTAAACGTCAACGAGCCCTTCACCTGCCTGTCCCGGCATCACTTCAATAACCAGGGGTAGCAACTGCTCTTCTTCTTCAGTCTCCAAGGCCCTATGCGGCTCAGCATCCTTCGTCATTGTACACCTCCTTCAGATAAATCCCCCGGTCCAGCAATTTCACCACACATGTGTCCACAACTCGGTAGTAGATATTAATACCGGTCCGTTTCCAAGCAAGGATACCCCGGTCTGTCAACCTTTGAAGCTGGTTGGAAACTGCTTGTGGTTTCATATCCAATGCCTCAGCCAGTTCAGTGACACACATCTCCCCAGCCCTTGTAAGAGCATAAATCATTCGCAACCGCGTCCGGTTACCCAACATCTTGAACACCGCTTCCAATTCTGCTGCACTTTCCTCGGGCAGTAGCGGACGCTCCCGGATCTGTAGCTCCGCTGTACTGAAACCTGCTTGGTTGACCTGCTCCCCTACCTTGGCCATGGTATCACCTCCAATACAAGATTATTCAATTATATAGTGTAATGCTGAAAGATCAATGGCCTACCCAAAACTGGTAATACCAAAAATGGGTAAAGGGAATGTGTTCGCTGTATGAATTTTCAAATTAGCCTAGAATGGCAAGAGTCGCTATGTTAGACTACAGCGAGACAGCGAGACGAAATTCTAACCGAGCAAATCCCTGGACAGCAATCATTCATCAGCAAAAATAAATAAACAACAATACGTTCCCCACCAGGTGTTGCTTTCAGCATGAGGGGCTCTTGTGTCCAAACCTTTGTTTTTTCTACAAGCTGACGGATAATGGCTGAACGCTTATCATCCATTGACCTGAGCAAGCACGAGGTGTGAGATGAAACATCAGTTCGACGTTGTCATTGTTGGATCCGGTCTGGCCGGATTGCGCGCCGCCATCGAGCTCGGCGAGGATACGAAAGTTGCCGTTCTCAGCAAAGTTTTTGCCACTCGCTCCCATTCCGGTGCAGCCCAGGGTGGGATTGGCGCCGCCCTTGGCAATGAAGAAGAGGACAACTGGGAATGGCACATGTTTGATACCATTAAGGGTAGCGATTACCTAGGAGACCAGGATGCCATCGAGATCCTGGCCAGAGATGCCCCTCGTGCCATCATTGAGTTGGAACATATGGGTGTCCCCTTCAACCGAACGGCGGATGGGAAAATCGCCCAGAGGGCCTTTGGGGGTCACACCCGCAACTTTGGTGAGGCGCCGGTCAAGCGGGCCTGCTACGCAGCGGACCGAACTGGCAGGGTCATTCTTGATACTCTATGGGAGAAGTGCCTCCAACGTGGTATCCGCTTTTTCGATGAGTTCCACCTCATGTCGCTCATAGTGGATGAAGGGCAGTGCTGTGGATTGGTGGCCTACGAGCTCTCAACTGGAAAAGTGCATACGTTTCACAGCAAGGCTGTAATGCTTGCCACCGGAGGCACTGGCAGAATCTATAAAACCACTTCCAACGCTTTCGCCAGCACTGGTGATGGTCTGGCCACCGCCTACCGGGCCGGCGCCATCTTGAAAGATATGGAGTTTGTTCAGTTCCATCCCACCGGCATTTATAAGCTTGGCATCTTGATTAGTGAGGCAGCGCGTGGTGAAGGGGGCATCCTCCGCAACAGTGAAGGTGAGCGATTTATGGAACGGTACGCGCCGGTCATAAAAGATTTGGCGCCGCGTGACATGGTGAGCCGCTGCATCTTGGAAGAGATCAGAGCTGGCAGAGGCATTGATGGCAAGGATTATGTCAATCTGGACCTCACTCATCTTGGCAAGGAGGTTCTTGATACCAAGCTGGCTGAGATTGCCGGCTTCGCTCGTACCTACGCCGGTGTGGATCCAGTAAAAGAACCGATTCCGGTTCAGCCTACCTGTCACTATATGATGGGTGGTATTGCCACCGACGCCGACGGCAGGGTAATCGCTGACAATCAGGACAATCCATTTCCGGGTCTCTATGCTGCTGGAGAGTGTGCCTGCGTTTCGGTACATGGAGCTAACCGCTTGGGTTGTAACGCACTTCTGGAATTGCTGGTCTTTGGTAGGAGAACTGGTAAAGAAATGCTCCGCTTCACCCATACCATTGGATTTCCCAAACTTCCCTCCAGCCCGGAGAAAGGAGTGGTGGACCAAATCGGTGCACTGATGGAGAGCAATGGCACAGAGAGAATCGGGCCGATCCTCTCTGAGATGCAGGAAGTGATGATGGCGAAGGTTTCGGTATTCCGGCAAAAAACCAGTCTCTCCGAAGCCCTTGATACGGTAAGAGCGCTGAAGACTAGATACAAGGACATTGCCATCCAGGATAAAGGCAGCTGTTTCAATCGGGACCTTCTGGATGCCATAGAACTCGGCAACATGCTGGAGGTGGCCGAGTTGATTGCTATGGGCGCCTTACAACGCGAAGAAAGCCGTGGCGCTCATTCCCGGGAAGATTTCCCAGAGCGAAATGATAAGAACTGGCTGGTTCACACCATGGCTAAACGTACCGCCGATGAGCAGCCGCAAATCTCTTACAGACCCGTTACCATTACCAAATTCCAGCCACAGGAAAGGAAATATTGAGATGAAATGTACCTTTATCATTTACCGCTTCGACCCGACAGTGGATACAGAACCCAGGTATCAGGAGTATATCGTCGAGGCGGAGCCCACGGACAAGATCCTCGACTGCCTAAACAAGATACGGTGGGAGCAAGACTCGACCTTAAGCTATCGCTACTCTTGTGCTCACGGAATCTGTGGGTCGGATGCTCTGGTGATCAATGGCAGGATCGAACTGGCCTGTCAGAAACTGGTGAGGGACTTTAAAACCGCCAACAATTTTGTGATTGAGCCGCTTCCTTTATTCAGCGTGATCAAAGATTTGGTGGTTGATTTGGACCCATTCTTTGGAAAACACCGCGAGGTTAGGCCGTATCTCATCAGCGATGAAGATCCGCCTGAACATGAGCGACTCCAAGATGCTCAGAACCAAGCGTTTTTCGAACCCGCACTCCGGTGTATTCTTTGCGCCTCCTGCACCTCTGCCTGCCCCATCAACCGGGCAAACGAAAACTACCTTGGTCCGGCGGCTCTGCTTCGCGCTTTTAGATATATCGCCGATTCCCGGGATACGGCGACGGGGAGCAGATTAGCTCAGTTAGACAATGAGAATGGCGCCTGGGGTTGTAAAAGCATGTGGTGGTGCACAGACGTCTGCCCCAAGGGTATCCCGGTGACGAAATGCATTGCCCAAATCAAGCGGTTCATCAAAGAGGAGGAGAAGAGGGAAAAATAAGGTGTCAG
>CAYFXH010000068.1:7740-23789 GCA_964346905.1 uncultured Desulfobacteraceae bacterium
TTCTCACAGTACCATCGGCGCAGCCACTTCCTTGGCTTTCTCCTCACCGTACAGCAGCTCCACCAATTTCAGGGCAAACTCCAAAGCGGTTCCGGGCCCGCGGCTTGTGATACAACCACCATCGACGACCACCCTTGATGCCACCGCTTCGGTGTTCTCGAGTTGATGGACAAAGCTGGGATGACTGGTTGCTAGCCGTTGTTCTAAAAGCCCGTGGTGTTGGAGTACAACCGCTGGCGAGGCACATATGGCTCCGTAGAATCGTTGCTCTTGCTGTTGGCGCCGCAGAATCTGTTCCAGTTCTTTTGAGTCGCGGAGGTGCTCGGCTCCTGGCATGCCTCCCGGGAGCACAACCAAATCATAGTTTTCATTGACGCAGTCAGCAATGAGCTTGTCGGCCACCAGCTTCACCCCTCTTGATGCGGTGACCTGCAATGCATCCACTGAGGCAACAGTCACTGAACCACCTGCCCTTCTCAAGACATCGATGATGCAGACGGCTTCGATCTCCTCTGTACCGTCGGCAATAGGAACGAGAACCTTTTTGGACATCTGTATACTCCTTATTTCAGAATCCACCTGAGATCATCACACTGTTTCATTCCGCTTTGGCCGGGGACCCACCTGTCAATACCTGGCCATGGCGGGCAGGTAACCCTCCCCGAGCCGGGAGACCACCCTCACCATAACCCTGCCCTGTCAATTGAACAGCGTCTTCCAACACCCCGTTATTTTTCTCTGTCACCTCCTGCCAGGGAAGCCATAACGCAAGAGATACGCCGCAACCCCAAATGCAACTGCCACGTTTAGCGTTGTTTTGGTCCCTTGCATCGGCAAACACAAGACGCGATCGCATCGTTCGAGAATGCCAGGATCAATCCCTGAGATCTCGCTTCCCACCACCAGTACAATCGGGGGACCCTGGAGCTCACCCGCCGTTTCAAACAACGATTCCGAGCGCGGGCCGCCCTCAAGTGCCCACAAACGCAATCCCTGTTCTTTCAGGGTAGTTGCAGCAGCCAATCCGTCATTGTGTTGGCTCCAAGCCACAGCACGTTCCGCACCGAGTGCTGTTTTTGCTAATTTGGGGTTGTTGGGAGTGGGGGTAATACCGCACAGGTGCACATGCCGTATGCCAGCGCCGTCCGCTGTTCGCAGCATATTGCCCACATTGAAAATGCTCCGTATATTGTCCAGCAGAGCTTCAACTTCAGGTCCGTTGGGCTTGATGTTCTTGATCTTCACTTCGTGAGCACCATAGGGAGCATTGACCAATCTGGTTTTACTACCACAGTGAGGACACTCACCTCCCAGGGGACTCTGTTCAACTACGGGGAAGCGAAAAAGACAATCTTTTCGTTCACATTGATGAATTTGATAACGGGGTAAAGTCATTGTGCCTTTCGCTTATGAAGGAAGAATAACTCACGGCCAAAGTGCTCACTGCAGCCTGTCCTGTTGAGTATCTCCGTGCATCTAACGGTACCACTCCACTCTGCACTGACCGCTGCACGAGCAGGGTGTTGAAAAACTCTGAGAATACATCATTTCAAGGAGTCCCTTCGATTGGCTCAGGGTAAAGTGAATACCCTGCTCGCTATGGTAAGTAATTTGTTGCCGAGAGTAAAGGATGACAGAAAGTTATGAATTCTTGACATTATTTATCCACTTGTGCTAGATATTGTGGCGGGCGAGGTCCTCGATGATACTCTTCATCACCTCGCCCGGTGCCCCTAGCCCCCATCGATCCAGTGCGCCGGGTCGGTGGGGGCGTTTTTTTTGTTTCAACTTCATTCTGCTTCCTGGTATAGAGGATGTTGTGGAGTACCCAAAAAAAATGGTAAATGCTCGCTGATTTGACGACCAACTTTACCAGAGGAAGTGAGGAATATGGAAAAACAGATAGACCCGGAGAAAGCACTGCAAATAGTTGAACCCTATCTGGCAAAATTCGAGGAATTAAGCGAAAAGGAATTCAACCCCCATGTGGTAAAGAATGAGCTCCAGAAACTGAGTAAAGAGGAATTGGTTGAACTTCAGGTTAACATGTTCGCCCAGTATCATCAGATGGCAAAATCCATAGTGGAGATAGCAGAAGCACTGAAGGCAGCCTTGCAGTCTAGTGGGTGAGCACAGCGAACGTAAGTAGTTTTAGACCGTTGCACCGGTGAAGGTGAACCTGCTGACTTTCAGGGCAGGAACCCGGGTCGCATAGCCCCCGAACTCACTCAGGAGCAAACGCGTCTCCTTTCCTACCACTTCTACGTTTGCTAATGCTTCAACATATGACTGGGTGAAGCGCAGATCTTTCACCGGATAGGCCAATTCTCCATCTTTAATAACAAACACCCCGTCCCTAGTCATACCAGTTATTACGCAATCGCGCGGATGTACCAGTCGGGTATACCAAAAGCGGCTGATATAAAGGCCGCGCTCAGTTGAGCGGATCATTTCTTTGGTGCTGCTGCTGCCAGGGGCCATGAAAAGATTGGTGGCTATTGGCCCCAGGGTGCGCATGGTTGGGGGCAACGCGTGACCGGTGGTGGTCTTTTCCATTTTCCGGGCCGTAATGCGATCGTAGACCGGGCTTTTCACCACACCTTTTTGCACGATTTCTACGCGCTGCCTCGGGACACCCTCAAAATCGAAGGGCATGGGCACACCGTCCGGATCAAGACCATCATCCCAAATATCCACCAGATCGCTCATGATCTTCTCGCCTAGCCGTTCGTTCATCCACGAACGCCCCTCCAAGACAGCCTGAGCCCCTATACCGTAATAGTTGAGCATATTGAGAAAATCTTCGGTGGCATACGGGCTCAGGACGACGGTGTATTCACCGGGATCAACCAGGCGGGGATTGCTCCCATCTTCTGCTTTTTGGATCGCTTCCCGACCAAGAGACTCAACCTGAATGTCACCCACACGCCATCCGGAACCCTGTTCGCGACCTGAACTGTCTTCTGAAGTGACAACGGTCTGAAAGTCAACATTTGTGCTGAAATGGTAGCCGAACAACCCACGCGTATTGGCGATGGCGATCTCATTAATCCCAGTGGAAAAAACGCCCGAACCGTTCAATCCTTTTTCCCCAGTCAAACGACATAGAGTACCTATCTCTTTGGCGCGTGCCTCAGGTGAATAATCGGCGGTATATTGGTCAAAAGCATTCACCGCCGTATAGCTGGCTGGTTCGGGCAGTCCAGGGTAGTCCGGGTCCTCCGGACTAACCTCGGCATTCGCACGGGCCCGTTCCACCAATTGGTCCAATCCGTCTCCGTCCAGCCGGTTGGAGGTGGCGAGGCCGATCCGCTTTCCACGGAGCAAGCGAACAATCAGGGTGGCATTACGTTCAGCCACATTCTGATGGATGTAGTTGTTGGCGAAGCGTGTCAAGCTCTGGTCCTCGAAAGAGAACACTATTTCGGCAGGATCGCTGCCAGAACGTTGGAGCACGTCTTTGCATATATCTTCAGTTTTTTTCCGTCCAAGCATGTTTTTTCCTCGCGGAGCCTTCGGCTTTCAGCCGATTGGTGGCAGTGTGCACCCTACTTCGCCGCTTTCTGGAAGGGGATACAAAACCGCCGGATCCGGTCTCCCCGGTCAGCCCTCAGCATTCAACTACCAACAACCAAGTCGTTGAAAATTGAAAATATGAACCGCAGAACCGCAGAACAAGGAACCGCAGAATATCGAAGTGAAAAACATTGTTTTACTCCCTTAAAAACTTCTGCTGTTCGAAATTCCTTGTTCGACCTGCCCGCCATCGCGAGCCCCTCGGGCGAGGCGGGCGGGTATTCGATATTCAAAATACAAAACGGGCTGAATCCCGCTCCAAGCGGGACTGAAAGTTCTGCACTACATAACCTCAGGCAGAGCCAACTGTCTCTGACCCCGCCCAAAGGACGTGGCTTTCAAAGGATTAAGTAAATCAACACCAACCATCTTCCTCCATGCCCCGTTCCCTATGCTCCATGCCGATTGCTTACTGCCTGCTGATGCCTACTTTTAAGTTGGCCGAACACCCCCACTCTCACGTTCCTGAATCGAGCAGGCGCAGCCCCATGGCCGGTGTGGGCGATTTGTGCGGGCTGGCCTTTGCCGCAGTTGGGCGTTCCCCACATGGTCCAGTGCTTGTGGTTGCATACAGCGTCACAACTATTCCAAAACTCAGGTGTAATGCCAGTGTACGTGCAGTTGCGCAGCATGCGGCCCAGTTTGCCTTTTTTGATCTCGTATCCTACTTCAGTGCCAAACTGAAAATTGTAACGCTTGTCGTCGATGGACCATGAACGGTTTGTCGACATATAGATACCTGAATCAGTGTCTGCAATCAGGTCTTCCAGCTCCCACTCACCGGGGTCGAGGCTTACATTTGTCATACGTACAATGGGGATGCGGTTCCAAGACGCAGCCCGCATGCACCCATTTGAGAGCTTGTCTAATTTTGCGGCCGTTTCACGCGACATCAGATAGCCAACGAAATTACCCTCTTTGACAATGGGCGAAGATTGCGCCTCCACCCCCTCGTCATCCCACCCAAAGGTCCCAAGACCGAGTGGCCTGATGCTGTCGGCGGTGATGTTTACCAGTTCAGATCCGTAGCGGAAGTTACCCAGCTTTTCCGGAGTAAGGAAGGAAGTACCCGCATAGGCAGCCTCACTGCCAAAAACTCGATCAAGCTCGATGGGGTGTCCGCAGGATTCGTGAACTTGCAGGGCAAGCTGGTCGCCAGCCAAGATCACGGTGGTAACCGTGTCGGCCGGACATGGATCTGCAGTGAGGAGGGCAACAGCTTCACTGGCGATGCGCTCGCCGTTGCCGGGGAGATCCCAGTCCAGCACCGTCTCCCAGCCTGCGGTGACCTGCTGACGACCGAAGGAACTGGGATATGAACGTGCCTGCACTTCGCTCTCACCCACAGCGGTGGCAACAATCCCGCCACCAGTCTCAATAATTGTCTGCTCGGTTAGAGCGGACTCGGTGTTGGCAAACCATTTTTTCTCGCGAATAAAAACCAGATTGCCTTGCCTTACCCGCACACCTTTCACCCGGGCCATCTCAGAATCAGCCCTTAGGAGCACACCCAACCGTTCCTCCAGAGGAATGCTGAAAGGATCCATTGTTACCGGTGTTTGATATGTCCCTTTACTCGTTACCGGTGAGCCGAGATCGACCTTCTCCCCCCGCACCCGGGCAGAAGCTCGGGCAATCTCTAAAGCTTGCTTGGTAACCCGCTCAATCTCTTTCGCTGTCAACTCACGACTTGATGAGAAGCCCCAGGCGCCATTCAGCAACACTCGGACGCCAAAGCCCAATGACTCTGAGGAGTTTATCGCCTCTACGACGCCGTTTTTGACCTGAATACTTTCAGTACGATTTTCCACCACCCGGATGTCTCCATACTGAGCGCCCCCCATCTCTGCCAGTTCCAGTGCATGGCTCATGAGTGTTTTCAACCTTGCCTCCTGCTTTTATCCATTGTGATGTATCCAGCAGTCCGTTGTCAGTCGTCCGTGGTGCTCACTTCGTTCGCAGCATGGCGCAGAGCGCTAAGCGCTTGGCGTTTATCTGTTAGAGATTCTACGCTCTGCTCTCTGCGCTATGCGTCTCCTTGCAACGGACGACTGACAGGACACCTAGGGCGGGTCTCAGCAGCTGCCAAAAAGACATCCCAGCCTACCCAATCTTCTGTTGGCCGGTACGGAGACCGGCCCTACGAAGATCTTCAAAACGTTCGTGCAGACAAAATACTCTCAGGGATCACTGGATTCCGAAATGCTCTTCAACGAATACGATAGCCTCATCAATCGGTTCAGCTCTGACAACATGCCCCGCACTGGATCGCACCTTGTCATTTGAGGGGCAAATGGCAACGCCAAGACCAGCCTTTGTTAACAGCGGGATGTCAGCCGTTCCATCGCCGAAGGCAGCAACCTGTTCCTCGCTTACAGAGTACCGCTTCATTACTTCGTCCATGATCTCTCCCTTATTTTCCTCATGGACCTGGATAGAAATGGTGCCATTGAAAATGTCCCCGTCAAAGTGGAGCTCATTACTGACGATTTCTTTGATACCCAACTCCCGAGCGGTTATTTCGTTAAATATGGATAAGCCGGAGCTGATGCCCACACACGGAATCGAGCGGTCGGTGAACCAGCCAATCAGCTCCCTGGCACCATCGCGAAAGGGGTTTGCCTCAAGAGCTGCAACTATCTCGTCCCGCGAATGACCACGCCAAAAAGAGGCGTCGAGACGTGCCCATTCTTCATAGGAAATTTCCCCCCTTTTCCAAAGTCCCGGAAGATCTTTGGCCTTTTCGGCTACTCCCAAATGGTTGTGTAAGTGAATCCACGGATCACGCACCCTCCGCAACGTTCCGTCAATATCGAATATGGCTAGCCTCAGAGAGCTCTTTGCCATCGATTGCCCTCTTTCGTTCCAATCTCATTCCGGAATCAGCCGCAGGCGGATGTCCGGAATCCAGAGAAAACAATACATTACTGGATACCGGATCTCGTCCGCCGTAGGCGGACTCGTCCGGTATGACGATTGTAGCCGTTTCCAGATTTTCCTGGCAGCCTGTCAGGTACCATCTCCAAATGATGTGCAGTGCTTACTGCCTAATCCCCCGCTGCCTAGTGTATTCGCCCTACCCTCATGTTAATCGGCCAATGTATTCGTTTCTTCTCCCTTGGGTTGCTCCACTCCATTTTCAAACCCTCGGCAAGATCTTCAACTGGATCATTTCCATGCTTTTCTTTAAATCTTTGAACCGCCGACCAGGTTTTCAAGTAACCAAGGAGATGGTCCAGATCCCATCTGGCTTTCATTTTGAAAGAAGGTGCGCTGAGTTCCTGAAGAGGGAAGCTAATGGATTGGTACTTATCATCGACAAGCTTTCTTTCTGGAGGCCAAAAAGGTCCAACTACATCCGTGTAGAATACGTCGAGCAGTTCGTTTATTGCAGGAGATATGCGGAGCAGACTGTAAGACCAGGCGGCGAGCACTCCTCCTGATTTCGACACTCGTTTGACTTCTGTGTAAAACTTTTCAAGATCAAACCAATGGAGTGCTTGCGCCACCACGATCAAGTCTACCGACCCGGAGGTAATTTTGGTCCTTTCGGCTGGAGCCACAATGTAGGTTATTCTATCGTGAGCAACGGCATGAGCGATCTGCTCGTCACTGGCATCAGTTGCTACGATCTTGTCAAAATAATTTACTAAACCAAGGGCCGCCTGGCCGCTACCGGTGGCACAATCCCACGCGAGTTGATGATCGACGGTGAGCGTAGCCAGATATTCAAATAGCGGTGCAGGATACTGTGGTCTGTACCTGGTGTATTCAGATGCTTGTTTGGAGAAGTAGTCTTTGAAGTTCATGGTAAAGCATCCCCCACCCTGAAGACATGGCTTTGCTCTACCTCCAGCAAGAGGTCGTATGGTCTTCTATGGTGGGGGGAACATGGGAGTAATGGAGTAAGGCTAATTTCCGATTTCGGATTTCGGATTTCGGATTGAAAAAGATAAATTGCAAACCAGAAACTCAATTTGAAGTCCACAATCCGCATTCCCAAATCCACAATCGAGTGGCTCCAATACTCCAGTACTCCCTATGCAAAAACACCGACTCTTGATTAGGTCCTGAGGTTGTAGTTTGATATTCCAGGACCAACACTTATTCAAACGTATAGTGCTTTCTGACATCCTTCCGGATGTTCCACCTGCACGTCATGCCCTTGGGAAAGGTAACAAGATCACCCTTTTTAATCTCCACCGGATCTCCGCCGTCAGGAGTTACGATTACATCGCCCTCCAAAAGGTAGCAGGTCTCCTGGGCATCGTATTGCCAGGGAAATTCAGACACCTCTTTAGTCCAGATTGGCCAACTGGACACGCCCAACTCTTTCAATCGGTCCTCATTTGGCTCATGTTCAATTTTGATTTGGCTCATAGTCTTCTCCTGTGTGCTGCATCTCTCTCGTGAGATTTTTTCATGAATACGTGAATCTCAGTATCGGTTACCTCAATTGCGTGATCCTTTGCGTACTTTTCCAACAAACGACTTATGATGTACCCGGAAAGTTTGTTTTTTCTGTACCTATCAACCCAGGTATGAAACTGGACGTCACTCATGTTGGCGCACCTTTGTTCCATCACTGTTGCATCGGGTTCGAGCTGCTTACCAGTTATTTCTGCACCCATTACTACTGCTATAACACGCTCTTCTGAAACCGCTGATCTTGACTCTTTTGGCTGGAAAACACAAACAATGAGCAAAGCTAAAACGGCTAAAACAGCCGTTGTCATAAATTTCATGGCTATCCCCGTTCTTCTGCTACCTCGAGCGGCCAAGAGCAGCAGACATCCTTACAATCCTTCTTCCCCTTCTACTTCACGGAGGGGATACCAGCTCGACCCCCTAGTTTGAGGCTGACCTGTGCCGCGGCCCAGGCAGCAAAGTCTAGGCTCTTCTCAACGTCCCATCCCTGAACCAGACCATAGGTAAAGCCTGCGTGAAACACGTCGCCGCAGCCGGTGGTATCAACTGCCTCAACCGAGTAAGCAGGCCGCTCAATGATTCTATCCCCGTCCAAGGCCACGTAGCCTTGCGGCCCCAGGGTTACCCCAACGACACGAGGACCGAGCTCTGCCATTTTGTAGCAAGCATCCAACGGTTTTCCGTTACCGACGAGGGCATTGGCAAAGGTTTCAGAAGCCAGAAAATAATCGCTCATCCGGGCAAGATCGAGCATGCCCTCGCGGAGGGAACCAGCATCCACCACAACCTGGACCCCCGCCTCCTTTGCCGCCTTGCATGCAGCGAGGGAAGCCTCGGCAAAGAGCCCATCTGTGTGGAGCACCTGGGCTTTGCGGATAATGCTGAAGTCAATCTCATCGGGGCTCGGCGGGGGGCCTGTGGGCCTTCGCCAAAAAATCGTTCGCCTTCCTAGCCCAGGTTCAGCCACAATAAAAGCAAACTGAGAATCAAACCCCGCCCTGACGAGTATCCCGCGAGTATCTATCCCTTCTTCATCCAGTGATGCTTTAATCATTGAACCAAAGAGATCATCCCCTAAAACCCCGGCAAAGGCACACGAGACACCCCACCGCGCGAGGGCAACCAGGGCGGTGGCCACAGGCCCGCCGCCCTGAATAACCATGTCGGAAAACTCGCACTTAACATCAGGTGGAGGGTAGGTGTCCACTTTGCCGATATAGTCCAGGCAACATTGCCCCAGACCGTAGACTTGAAATGATGTGTCACCCATAGCCAAACCGAGTTAGGCGAGCTTGAGTCCGTTCGGTACAGCCTTGTCTGGTACAGCAAGAACTACTGCACCATTATCTTGCACAAATCCTGTGACCAAGAACTCTGACATAATTGGCCCAATTTGTTTTGGCGGGAAATTTATTACTCCAATAATCTGCTTACCCATAATGGACTCTTTGCTATATAGGTCGGTTACCTGCGCGCTGGATTTCTTTATGCCTATATCACCGCCAAAGTCCGCCTTAACTATATAGGAAGGCTTTCTTGCTTCTGGAAAATCTTGAACATCCACAATAGTGCCAACTCTCAACTCAACTTTTTCAAAATCTTCCCAACGAATAGTAACCATACCCTCTTTCCTACAATGAACCGATGTCTGTGCTCAGTGGAATTTCCCTAACTGCTGATCCCTGCCATCTGGGCAGTGTTCCTTGGGTTCAGTGGTTTTTACGAAGGCCGCTTCAGCAACATCACCACAGTCGCCATTAGCGCGAAGACCGCTTCGCACATCTATCCGCAGGAGGTTCACCGTTGCAGGTTGGTCAAACTCTTCTGCATTCGACTCAGGAAGAACGTTTTCCATGATTTCACGCCATATTGGCAGTGCCGCCCGACTACCCGTCTCTTTCTGGCCCAGCGGCCGTCCACTATCATTACCAACCCAGACCCCGGTTACCAGCGCTGACGAATATCCCATGAACAGGGCATCTCTACTATTTTCAGTGGTGCCGGTCTTGCCCGCTAAAGGCCAGGCCAAGCTGCGAGCACCCCTTCCTGTACCCCGCTGGATCACCCCTTGGAGCATATTGGTCAGAACGTAGGCAGTTTCCTGGCTCAGCACCAACCTGCTTGCAGGATTAGCTTTCCAAAGGGGTCTGCCATTGTAATCCAGTACCTCAACTATCCCGGAAGGCTCAACCCATATTCCACCATTAGCGAAGACTTGGTAAACAGAAGTCAGTTCCAACAGGGTCACCTCCGAGGTCCCCAAGGCCAGGGAGAGATTGGGACGCAGAACGCTTTCGATCCCCAGGTGATGAGCGAAATCAACCACCGGGCTGGGACCCAGCCGTTCTAGAAGTTTGATCGTCACGATGTTTTGGGAAATCTCCAAAGCTTTTCTCAAGGTAATCTCACCCTCAAAACGGCCGGAGTAGTTTTGTGGCTCCCATACATTTCCGTCCGGTTGAGGGTAGGACACCGGCCCATCCCAGATCCGGTCTGCCTGCGTGTAGCCCTTTTCAAGGGCATAACCATAGATAATCGGTTTAAAGGCCGAGCCCGGTTGGCGATAGGCCTGAGTTGCACGGTTGAACTGGCTTATCTCATAGTCTCGGCCGCCCACCATTGCTCTGATCATCCCGGTTCTGGCGTCCGAAATCACCACCGCCCCCTGAGCTTGCTCCCCTTCTTCGTACTCGCGCCGATGGCGGATTTCAAGCGAAGCGAGTCCACGCTCCAGCGCTTTTTCAGAAGCCTTCTGCCAACTCGCCCTCAGGGTGGTCTGGATTGTCAGACCACCCCGATACAGCAGATTCTCACCGAGAACTTCTTCCAGAAGAGGACGCACCCAAGAAATAAAGTAGGGGGCTTTGGTCCCAGCTTGGGAGATGGATGCCAGCCGCACGGGTTCTTGGAGCGCCTGCTGGTACTGCTCGTCGGTGATGTGACCGGTAACTTTTAAACGTTTGAGGACGGTTGTGCGGCGAGCCAGAGCCTTGTCTGGATTGACCAATGGGGAGTAAAGAGTGGGCGCCCTGGGCAACCCGGCAATGAGGGCACACTCAGCCAGGTCCAGCTCCCAAACGTGCTTCCCAAAATAGCGGTTGGCAGCAGCTTCCACCCCATAAGCCCCACCGCCCAGATATATCTGGTTCAGGTAGAGGGCGAGAATCTCGTCTTTGCGATAGCGTCTTTCAATCTGCAGGGCAAGAATGGCCTCTTTGAGCTTGCGAGTCAGGGTTTTCTCAGGATTCAGAAACAACACCTTGGCTAGTTGCTGGGTAATGGTGCTTCCCCCCTCCTTGAAACGGCCTGCCCGAATGTCCTTGACAATAGCCCTAGCTATACCGCGCCAATCCAGGCCAGCATGCTCATAAAAACGGTGATCTTCTGTAGCAATCACCGCCTGTCTCAGATGATCAGGGATTTCATCCAGAGCGACTGGAACCCGCTTTTCCAGGAAGAATTCGCCCAGAAGCTCACCCTCCGCCGAGAGCAGTTTCGTCACGGAACTGGGACGAAAATCCTCAAGTTCCTGAATGCTGGGAAGATCGTGGGTAAGCGTCAAAAAGATCCCGAGAGCTGAGCCACATACAATTCCTGCAAGGAGAACGAGGCCCGCCCAGATTAGGGAACGTTTTCGTAGGGGTTTACTAATCTTCATTGAACCTCTCGCCCGCTCCCCCTTCGACACTACTCAGGGCTCGCTCGAGCCCTCAGAGGGCTCAGAGAAAAACCAGAGATCAGATGTAAAGGGATCGCTTAAGAAGGGTTGCAAAGCAGGCTCCCGATCCATCGGGTAAGGTGGGAGCTCTAGATCACAGGAATAAGCTCGTTTTTCTTTGACATCTAGAGCTCCACACCGAATTCTTAAGCGATCCTTCACCCGTAAGTGGCTAATCCTTCATGCTATTTATAGTACTTGAGCTCTCTGAGAGCTCTGAGAGCTCTGTGAGAAATAGGATTCATTGTCCATTCCAAACTCGTGTGAGTTATTTCTGACACGTGGGACAAAAGAACGTGGCGCGACCACCAAGTACCCGGCGAATAATGGCATTGCTGCAACTTGGACACAGTTCGCCCTCACGACCGTAGACTTTGAGTTCACACTGAAAATAACCCGCTTCCCCACCACTGTTTACGTAGTCGGAAATGGTTGTACCGCCGCAAGCAATTGCCCTCTCCAGCACCTGACGGCAGGCCTGAGCCACCCGTGCCCACGCCTTCCTGCCGACGGCACCCACCACCCGTGTGGGCTTGATCCCAGCGGCAAAAAGGATCTCATTTGCATAGATATTACCAATCCCCACTACCACTCGCCCATCCATGAGAAAGTTCTTAACGGGCCTGACCCTGCCTCGTGCCTGCTCCATCAGATAGGTGCTGGAGAAATCAGGTCCCAATGGCTCGGTCCCCAGGGCGGCAAAGATCTGTGACCCGTCAAGCTCCCCTGGCCCAAGTACCTGCACTGATCCGAATCTCCGTACATCATTGAAGCGGAGCTCTAGGCCGCTGTCCAACAGAAAGCGAAGGTGGTCGTGGACTCTTCGAGGGGTGGAGTTGGCAAAGAAAGCCAACCGACCACTCATTCCCAGGTGGAGCACCATTGTGGCCCCGCTGCTCATGGTAACCAGTAGATACTTAGCCCGGCGATCCACACCCGCCACCCGGCAGCCCTGCACCCAGCGGTTGATCTTGGCCCGAGGCACGGGTAGCCGCAGTCGACGATTGCTGATCATCACTCGGTCGATGGTGCGGTCCACCAGATGGGGGATGAGACCCCGGCGGATTACTTCCACCTCAGGCAGTTCAGGCACAACTCAATCCCTTCGCAAAACGCAAAGCGCAGAGCGATTGCAATACAAGCTGTATACATCCAGTCTTGATTTTCGGGCGGGGATGAACCCCTCCCCTACTAACCCCTTGCTGTGCTGAATGGAACGCTTCGCCAGTGGATAGGGAAACCTGCTCCATGGCTCCTTTCTTTTCCGCTATGCGCTCTGCGCTTTGCGCTATGCGCTTAACGTCTCCTCGGTCTTTCCTCAAGTTGCAGCAGCACCTCTTGGCGATAGTGACCACCTCGGTAGAGCTCTAGTCTCAGGAGATCACCAGGGCGCTTTTCTCTGATAATGCGAATGAGACCGTCAGCAGTATCTACGTCTCTACCTTCCGCTGACACCACCACATCGCCGCCTGCAATCACAATCCGATTGCCCAGTCGAACGCGCCGGTCACCACCACGTAACCCCGCCTTATGCGCCGGGCCGCCTCGGATGACCTCCACAATAAGGGCGCCACGCTCCACCGCAAACTCAAGGGCCCGAGCATCCCCGGGGAGTAGCGTAGTTACACTTGCACCCATCCAAGGATACGCGTAGTAGCCCCGGGCGATGAGTTCTGGAAATATGCGCTTGGCAGTATTTGCCGGAACGGCAAAGCCAATGCCCACCGAGGCACCAGTGGGACTGAAAATTGCAGTATTAACTCCGATAAGGTTGCCGCTGGAATCAAGCAGCGGCCCACCAGAATTTCCCGGATTGATGGAGGCATCGGTTTGAATGATGTCCTCCATGAGCGTAGCGTTCTCTGCCCGCAAGGTTCGCCCCAGAGAGCTGATGACCCCCGTTGTGAGTGTCTGTCCCAGACCAAACGGGTTACCGATGGCCAGGACCTTCTGGCCCACGAGCAATGCATCGGAGTCAGCCATGGGAATGACGGTGAGCTTGCGCGGCGGCGCGTCTATCTTGATCACAGCCAGGTCGTTGTCCGGATCCGTACCAATCAGCTTTCCCTGCCATTTGCTGCCGTCTGCCAGAGTAACTTCCAGACGCTGAGCATCCTGAATAACATGATAATTGGTGAGGATATAGCCATCCTTGTCAATAATGGAACCTGATCCTGCTCCTTGACGCGGTACGATGTTGAAGAAAAAGTCCCGTTCCACCGAGATGGTAGTGATGTTTACCACGCCTGGCGCTGCTGCTTTGTAAACCTCAATGTTGTTTTCCTCGTCCTCAGTATTAGCCAGACCGCCGACCACCAAAACCAGCCAGGCAACAAATAATACACTAATAAAGACTGCTTTTCGCGACTTCACTTTTTTTTCCTCTCAATGAGTGTTCAGCCGTCAGCTCATTTCAGTGGGCGATACCCGCCCTTTATTCTCGCCGCTTGCTCTAAAGTGGTTGGGACTTACCGGTCACTGCCTGGTATCGCCCGGCTGCAAGCGTCGCCACAACCACCAGATGAAAGCTCCCACCAGTATAATTGCCAGCACCCAGCTCACCAGCTGGGGCCAGATAGAGACCAATCCTGGTAAAATTCTACCTACCGTGTCCGAAGGGATGGCAAAACTAATACCCACATTGGTGCCAGTGGGGCTGTATATCGCCGTGTTAACGCCAACCACCTCGCCGTCGGAATTGATGAGGGGCCCTCCAGAATTTCCAGGGTTTACCGCAACGTCGGCCTGAATGACATTTCTGATCACCACCTCGTTGCTAAGGCGAACATCGCGTCCCACTGAACTGACCGTTCCCGTTGTCAGTGTTTGCCCCAGGCCGAATGGGTTGCCAACCGCCAACACTTTCTGCCCCACGTGCAGACCTTTCGAAGAACCCAGTGGTAAAGGCTCGAGCTGTTCTGGCGGCGCATCGATCTTAATTACCGCCAGATCATTGCGGCGAGAGCTGCCAACCAAACTGGCCTCCCACCTGCTGCCGTCCGTCAGGGTCACCTCCAGAAGACTGCTATCACGCACCACATGATAGCTGGTGATGATATGGCCCTGTTTATCAATGACAAAACCGGAGCCACTCCCTTCCCTGGGCAATGGATTGAGAAAAAAATCCTGACCAATGCTCGTGGTGGTGATATTCACAACCCCAGCCGATACCTGCCGAAAGACCCGGATGGTGTTCTGCTCGCTGCGGGTGAGAGCTCCGGCCCTCTCGCCACTCCAGGCGAAAACTGCGATAATCCCTAGAACGAATAACAGCCGAAGCCCATGACCGGTTCGGCTCTTTTTTGTTCTCATACTCTTCCACCCCAAAAAGATAACCAGCCGCATAACCGCGGCTGTTTTTCATCATAAGTGGTTTTCCTTGTAATGGCCAGGTGAAAAATTAAAAATCCAGTCACAAAGGAGGGCAGGTTTCCGGATGGACACCAACTAATCTTCACACTCTGCCTGTGAGACTATACCACCAGATGCCAAGGTATTCATAGATTGCTGCGGTGGGCCCGGTGCCCCGGTCGCAACAGGTCATTTATGGACTTGACCGGATTAAATGTTTCCTCAGGTGTCTCAACAAAGACCGTGTTCCAGTAGGCCATTCCCCCATTCCACAAGCCAGGCAACTCAAGCGCTTTCAACTCCCTACCATACTCAGTTTTGCGGGTGATGAATACCGCCTGCGGATCCGTGAATTGAAAGAGGTCAAAAGGCTGACCCATAAAATCACGGAGCCCGCAAACAAGCTGCACCGGGCTGAAGTGTGTGGAAGCCTCCAAAATGGCCACCTGTTCTGGAGAATCCTGGTCTATCTCAGCATTTTCCACAACCTGTAGACTTACTCTGCCTGAAGACTCCTCCACCCAGAAGGGGCCGCCACCCGGCTCTCCTCGATTAATGACCATACCGCAAACCCGTAGTGGTCTGTTCAAAAACCGGAAGAGTCGAGAACCTTTTTCCTGGTCGCTACAACGAAAAAACTGCTCAGGCAGAGACGCACCGAGATGGTGAACCACAAAGTCGATCATTTCCTGGAGATCTTTGGCCCCCGCCGTCCCCGACTGTAGTGAGCGCAGATAGGCGAAAATCGCATTCTGTAGCTCGACGAGCAATCCTGCCAGTATTCTCTGATGGTGCACCACCGGGTCACGATGGTCGTCGGTCACCACGTTATCGATGTTTTTGATGTAAACGATATCTCCCTGAAGTCGGTTGAGGTTTTCCAACAGCGCCCCATGGCCGGCCGGCCGGAAGAGAAGGCTTCCGTCAGGCCGGCGCAAAGGACGGTTCTTAAGATCAACCGCCAATGTATTGGTGG
>CAYFXH010000069.1:0-23695 GCA_964346905.1 uncultured Desulfobacteraceae bacterium
TATCGGGAGAAAGGGGGAGGCGGCTGAGATTCTGGACATAGATCCGTGGATTATCACAATCGAAACTTTATCCGCTGAAGGCGTGAATTTTGATAATTCCGGAGACCGTGAAAGGGCGGCCCGTATCGCGGATTCAATGCTTGAAAAGCTGAGAGAGGAATATAAAGAGAAGGGAGTTTCCGAGGAGCCTTACCTGTTCCTCAAGAGCAACTCTGGCACATATGGAATGGCCGTTATAAGTGTTTCAAGCGGAGACGAAATACGCTCTCTCAATTCGGAGGGGAGAAAGCGTATGAGGGTCAGCAAGGGCGGAAAACCCGGCTGTGCTGCTGCTTGCCCCATGGAGGCCATCACCTTTGGCAACCGTCAGATACTACTGGAGGTGACCCGCCGGAAGATAACAGATAACCCTGTGCGTTATTCGAACAAAATTTACGGCGAGTCCGAGGTGGGCGGCACATCCTGGATGTACATTTCGAAGGATCCATTTGAAAACCTGGGCTTTCTGAGTTTGCCGCATTATCCAATGCCCCATCTTGCCGAGACCATCCAACACTCGATTTTTGCCTATATGTGGGCGCCCATTACCTTGTTTGCAATGCTGACAGGGGCCATGTGGAAAATGAATCCCGAACAGATCAACCATGCTCTGGGACTTCATGCACGGGAGGAATACACATGAGTTCGCACGCTCACCCCAAACCTGCGCCCCTTGAAATTAGGTTCTGGAGCCCAGGTGTCCTGGTCCTGTTTGCTGTCATGTTGATGGGATTCTGTTTTATCATTGCCCGCTACATCGGGGGTTTAGCGTTGGTAACCAACCTGGACAATCAGCATCCCTGGGGATTGTGGATTGGCATTGATGTAGCCACGGGTGTGGCTCTAGCCGCTGGCGGATTTACCACGGCAGCCATTGCCCACGTGTTTGGCAGAAACCAGTATGAGGCAGTAACTCGGCCGGCTTTGTTGACTGCCACCTTGGGCTACACCTTTGTGGCAATAGGCCTTGCCATTGATGTCGGACGTTCTTGGGCCCTGCCGAAACCCCTCCTGTTCTGGCAGGGAAACTCGGTTCTTTTTGAGGTGGCCATGTGTGTGGTGATCTATACGCACGTTCTCTATATCGAATTCATTCCTATTGTGGTAGAGCGTTTTCGAGGAAACGTGAACCTTCCGGGGCCATTCTCCATTCTCAATGATCGGATTGAACGTCTTTTAGCATTGGCCGACGGGATACTCGACAAGACCATGTGGGTCTTCATCATTGCCGGGGTGGTCCTCTCCTGTATGCACCAGTCGGGGCTGGGATCGCTCATGCTCATCGCCCCGACCAAGCTGCATCCCCTCTGGTACACTCCCATTTTGCCCCTGCTCTTTCTTACTTCGGCCATTGCTGCAGGGTATCCCATGGTTGTTTTTGAAACCACAGTGGCCACCGCCTCATTTAAACGGGCAGATGAAATGGAGGTTTTGGCCCCCCTCACCGGAGTCACCAAATACTTGCTGGGAATCTACATAACCCTGAAAATCGGCGACATGATTTTCCGGGAAACCTACGTCTATTTATTTGATGGGTCAATTGAAAGCCGCTCCTTTATTGTGGAGATGTTGGCAATGATCGTTCCCTGGTTAATGCTGATGAGCCAGCGACTGCGCACAAAAAGGCATACGCTGTTTATCTCCTGCACCACTATCGTACTGGGAATTGCCCTGAATCGCTGTAATGTTTTCCTTATCGGATTCAACCCCCCATATGCCGTCAAATCCTACTTCCCCTCCATCAGCGAGATGGCGATAACAGCCTGCTTGCTCTGCAGTATCACATTTTTCTATCGGCTGGCTGTTACCTATCTTCCTGTGCTAAGCGCTCCCAGCCTTGCCAGCTTGGAAAAGGAGTCATCATGAAGCGCTGCAGCCAAGGCAAACCAACAATGGTGCTGATGAGCTTGATTGTCCTGTCGCTGGGAGCGGTCCTGGCAATTGCCCGGGCTGAGGCGGAGGGGGAGGGGGCTGATAAAACCGGATTTAGAGAGGTTTTGGTAGGTTTTATTGACAGTATCTTTGAAAGAGATAGGGCCGAGGAGTCAAAACCTGCGGTGGTCAAGACCAATCCACTGGTTCACAGGGCATGGCATGATCGGGTGGCCTCGGCAAGACAACGAGCCAAGGAGACAATACCTCTGGTCAAGGATGTATTCAGGGAAACGGCTTCAGAAAGACGTGCACGCCTTGCCTACAGGCTGACCCCCAAAGATATTCCTGCTGAGTACAACTTCTTTGTCATGAATTGCCCCCTGGTCAATGAGGAAGATGACTTTTACGGGCCGGTTCGGTTCATGCACAAAAAGCATGCAAGCATTTCAAATGACTGTACTGGCTGTCATCATTATCGGCCAAAGGTGCCCGATGCCTCGGAGACCATGCGCTGTTCGGCCTGTCATCAGAATTCCTTCAACCCCATAGCACCGGACCGTATAGGGCTCAAAGGTGCTATCCACCGCCAGTGTGTTGGCTGCCACAAGAAGCTCCATAGGGGACCCATGCGGTGCTCCAGCGGTTGCCACGAAAAGAGAGTAAGGGACCATACCGAACTTGTCGAGCTTTCCGGAAAACCCGAAGCATCGGAAGTAACAAAGGAATGCCTCCGGTGCCATCCTACCCAAGGCGAGGAGATGCTCAGCTCCACTCACTGGCTATGGAAAGGTCCTTCTCCATACACTCTCGGTGAAGACAAGCGGAAGGATCTGGGCAAGGCCACCGTAACCGTCAACAATTTCTGTGTGAGCATTTTAAGCAACTGGCCCCGCTGTACGGGCTGTCATGCTGGTTATGGCTGGAAAGACGCAACTTTTAACCATACCGACAAAACCAGGATCGACTGCCTCGTATGCCATGATACCACCGGAACGTATAAAAAAGATCTCAAGGGTGCAGGTATGCCAGACCCTTCAGTGGATTTGCTCCTGGTTGCAAAAAAAGTAGGCAAGCCCAGTCGAAAAAGCTGTGGCAATTGTCATTTCTCAGGTGGTGACCAGGACTTTGTCAGGCACGGTAAACTCAACGCCGTTCTGGATTTTCACGGCAGCAGTTGCGATGTCCACATGGGGGGGCTGGGTTTTCAGTGCCATGATTGCCACAAGACAAGAAACCATAAAATCGCCGGCCGGAGTATCGCCCTGCCTGTGGCTGAGGGCAGCCGATCCTGCATCCACTGTCACACAGATACGCCACACCAGGAAAAATCCCTCTTGACCCATCATCTGAACAAACACTCCAACCACATAGCCTGTGTGACCTGTCACCACCCTGTATACGCCAAGTACACCCCGGTTAAAACCTATTGGGATTGGTCCACAGCTGGAGACAAAAACCGCAAAGTAAGACGGGACGAACATGGCATGCCGGATTACTCCTGGCAGGCAGGTGACTTCTCCTGGGGTAGAGAAATCAAGCCGGTTTATGCCTGGTACAACGGCAAGGTAAAGCGTTACCTTTTAGGCGATCCAATCAATCCCGAAGGTGTTACCACCCTCAACAAACCTGTAGGCGATATCAGGGACCCGGAGTCAAAAATTTATCCTTTTAAAATCATGGGTGGTACTCAGGCCGCCGATGCCAACTACAACTACCTCCTTGTGCCGCATCTGGAGGGGGTTGGTGGTTTTTGGCAAACTTTGGATTGGCAGGAATCCTTCGCCTCCGGAGCCGCGGCTTCCGGACTGGCCTACAGCGGCGAGTATAAGTGGGTAGAGACCGCCATGTACCTCAGCCTCAATCATGAAGTCCTACCCAAGGTGTTTGCCCTTTCCTGTGTCCAGTGCCATGAGAGTCTAAGGAACCCCCTTGCCTGTGGGCGCTGCCATCAGAAGAAGCGCGGGGTGGATTTCAAGAAACTGGCTTTTTCTGGCATTGAGGAAAAATTGATACATATCACCCGAAAAGCTGCTCGGAGTCAAGTGCATGCAACCGACTGGCTCAGCTTCAAGAATCTTGGGTACAAGGGTGATCCAATCCTATACGGAGGCCGCTTCAAGAAACTGCCTCTGGGCTGGAGGGTGGCTTCACAAAAGAAGTAGCCAAGGAAGTTTTTAGGATTTTTGTCATACACTCTAACGCTAACCCGGATGTTTCCATGATCTGCTGTCGCAGCAGGCAACTCGTGAAATATCCAGGTTAATACGACGGGTGCATTATGAGAGCCGAAAAGCAGGAAGAACGGAAAAGGGGAGCGCTGAGATGTTTTGCCACTTGTAGGTTAATGGCCATTGGGGCTTCTGTGCTATTTCTTTTGTACGTGGTCGGTTGTGTAAAGACCGTTCCTCAGGAGGCCACCCCATCACCAGAGCCTCCAGTCCCCACAGCCTCGAAGACCGATCAAGAAACCATCCCAGCGGCCACCCCTGTGGCGGAGGCAACGGTTCCCTCGGCCGCTGAACCTGAGCAGGACGCAGACAAAGAAAAAACTCCTGCTCCAGAAGCGGTAAAAAGTGTTGAGGATCGAGCCTTTCACCTTAAGTCGATCCAGGAGCCGGCCCCTCAAAAACCGGAGAAGATCCCAATTTCCCCTAAAATCCTTGAAGATAAGACAATTGAAACCAAAATGCCCCAAAGAGTGGCCGATCTGGCGGCCAAATCAAAGATGTACCATCCCATCCATTCACCCATAAAGGAGGGCGAATCCTGTGTCTCGGCAAAATGTCATAGTGAGATGGCCAAAGTAAGATATGTTCACGCTCCAGTGGCCACTGGAGCCTGTTTGATTTGCCATACCAATATCAAAGACGATCCTCCTTTCGGACTTGTCAGTACGGGTGTGGATTTATGCTGGAGATGCCACAAAAACCAGAAGCTCTTGATCGGCCAATCCAAGTATCTGCATAAAATCGTAAAGGATGAAGGATGCATTGGCTGTCATGACTCTCACAGCTCCAAAACAACCAAGTTCCTCCTTAACAAAGACGAACTTACCCTCTGTGTGGACTGCCACAAGAAAAAAAGCGAGAAAGTGATGGAACAAATTGCAAGTGCCACGGTAGTTCATAAACCTGTGGCCGAGGGCAGGTGTGCCGGTTGTCACGCTCCCCATGCCTCCAATTACAACAAACTTCTAAAGGGAGGACCCAAAGATGTGGCCCTTTGTTTCAGTTGCCATACAAAAATGGCGCAAGAAACGAAAAATGCGGTTTATAAACATGGTCCTGTCCAGCAAGGGATGTGCAGCACGTGCCACGAACCCCACGCAGGATATGTGGCCAAGAATTTGAAGTACAATTTCGATAAGAAATTTTACAATCCCTTTGATCTTAAGGTGTATTCCCTTTGTTTCAAATGCCACAAGGAAACTGTGGTGTTGGATGAACGGACAACGTTCCTAACCAATTTTCGCAATGGGGACCGAAACCTTCACTTCCTGCACGTCAACCGGCAAAAGGGGCGGACTTGTGTTGCCTGCCACGCAGTTCATATGGGTTCTCAAAAACGCCACATCCGCAACCTCACACCCTTCGGCACCTGGGAGATTCCTATAAATTTTACCCTAACGCCCACGGGTGGAAAGTGTTCGGCCAATTGCCACATTCCCAAGGAATATGATCGGGAAAACCCTGTCAAGCTGCTGATAGATGAAGAAGAGAAAGAACTTGAGGTGGTGAAAAAGTAAAGAAGCCAACCCTGAGGATCCGGTCTTGGGCTGCGCCCAGACCTGGTCTTTCTTTAACGCGGGATTCTGCTGGAGTGCTGGAGTGATATAGTAATGAAATCCCAAACTCTAAACGCGAAATCTCAGGGTTTAGGTGTCAGGTGTCAGGTTTCAGAGAAAGAAACAAGAAAGCTGCAACGCGAACGGTAATCCTTAACACCGAACACTGAACACTGAAACCTGAAACCATTCTTATAAAAGGCCACACTGTATGAGAAAGGCAAAAGTTCTTTCTTGGATAAGTCTCTTTCTTATCGGCTCACATCTATCGTCGGCCCTTGCCCTCAGGCATCTCAAGCAAGGAGATAGCGTACCGGATCTTACCATCCGCACCATTGAAGGCAGCCACATCAGCTTTGGTCAGCAAAAAGGAAAGATAATAGTTCTGGCCTTCTGGAAACAAGACGATGACAAATCAAGCAACATGTTGACGGACCTGTCCAGGATTAGTCGGGAGTACCAGGACAAGGCCGTCACCTTTCTGGCAATCAACGGAGATAAAGCCTCTGATGAACAGATACGGGAAATGGCCCGTGCAAAAAAACTCACCTGCTTGTTTGCCAGTGACCCCGATTTGGCCACATACAGCCGTTTGGGCATTTTAGTGCTGCCCACCACTCTTATCATCGGACCAGATGGCAAGGTGGCACTTATCGAGGACCTCTACTCACGAAATTTTTATACCCAGACCATAGCCCATGTAAGATTTCTTCTCGGGGAGATCACCCAGGATCAGCTGGACGCTGAGCTTGCTCCAGGCAAGTCCGTAAAAGTATCACCAGCCAGAATAAAAGCCGAGAGATACCTTAATCTCGGACGAGTGCTTTTGGATCTAAAGGAAAAAGAGAAGGCCCGGGAGGCGTTGGAAAAGGCGGTGGAGGCCGACCCATCATTTCCGGAGCCCCATCTTTTTTTGGCCGGACTATGTCTGGAGGATAAAGAGGTCCGTGGGGCCAGGACCGAGTTGGAGCAAGCTTTAAAACTGAAGCCGAGGTCAAAAGAAGGAAAACTGCTTCAGGGGTTAACCCATGCCAAGCTGGGTGAGGATGGTTTGGCATTAGCCGTTTTGCAAGAGCTGGTAGCGAACAATCCTAAACCACCACCTGAGGCCTACTATCAGATAGGCAAGATTTATGAGAGGCAGAATAAGACCTCCGAAGCAATGGCAGCGTATCAGGCGGCCTTAGACCTCCTCCTCGCCAAATAAAGAATCCGGGCTCAAATGGAGTGATGGAGTGGTGGAGTAACGATATCCCAAACTTCAAGCACGAGATCTGAGGGTTTCAGGAGTCGAGCTTCAGGTCTCAGGAAAAACTGAAACCCGAACACTGAAACCTCCATCCGTCCTGAAACCTCATCAGCGAAAGTGATAGTGCTCTCGCCCTTTAAAAGGAACCTTACCCGTGTGGACAGAGCAATGCGAATAAGATGTATTTCTTATGTTTTTGGCTTTCTTTTAGTATTCAGTCTGTCCGCTGAATCCGGTCAAGGTATTATCACTGTGAGGTATCCTGCTGATATGGCAGTTATGGAATTTAACCTTCTTAGCATTTCTCTAAGCCTACCTGAAGGTTCTGCTGACTTAATGGAGGTAGAGGTAAACAACAAAAATATGGCATATATCGTTCCACGGTTCAAATTCGAATGTTTCTCCGTTCCATTGGAGCTTGGCATAAATGAGATACATATAAGAGCAAGAAAAGAAGATAGAATTGTAGATGAGGTTGCCTTGGCTGTTTTTCGCAGGTCCGATCTTGTCAGCAAGTATAAGAAGCCCCCGGCTGGTTTTCAAAAAGATTATTTTCATATGAAGACACAGCCCGAATGCACCACCTGTCATCATGTGCTGGAACCTGCGGATGGTGACGACAAGACTATAAATATCGAGACCTACTCTACTGAAGCTGCAAAAATTAAGGCCGTTGTTCCCTCCGAATCCAGCTGCTACTCATGTCACCGGGGAATCACCTCCTATCCATTCGTTCATGAGCCCAATTTCGTTTGGAGTTGCCTTACGTGCCACGATTCCCAGGCAGAGCCCAGGTATTCAGTGAAATACCCGGATCCAGAATTATGCTACAAATGTCATGAGGAGCAACAACAAAAAAGGAGCGGCAAAAAAAACTATCATGCGCCCTATATTGCTGACAAATGCGTTATATGTCACAACCCGCATGCATCAGAAAACCCTTGCAGGCTTGACCAACCCACCTGGCTTCTGTGTTTGAGCTGTCATCCTGATCAGGGTGACGGCAACCATGTCATTGCAGCTTATTTCTGGGGAACCAGGCATCGCCGGCATCCAACCCACGGGGTCCCAGACCCTTCAAGAAAGGGGCATGAACTTACCTGTGCAAGCTGCCATGATCCGCATGCATCCGACTCCCCCAAGTTCATCACAAAATATGAAACCAGCCGGTTTGATTTATGTATGAAATGCCATTTTAAGAATAAACCCTGAGAGGATTTCCTGAGAGCTAATAGCGCCATCATAACACTAGGGACTGCGCAGTATGCACTTTCCCGCGTCCCGCGTTTTCCCAAAGTTTTCCCCGTGACACAAAAGAAAAGGCCGTTCCCATTATAGAAGAACGACCTTTCCTTTTCCTCTCAATTATTCAACTGATCAGAACTCGCTTGCGAGCCCCTATTGCATGCCCCTTGCATTTCTCGCCTTTCCCGCATTTCTCGCTGTAAAGCAATGCCCTATGCCTTGTGCCCTGAGCCTTGCGCCTATTATTTATAGTTGCTCAGTGGTAGTTCAGAAAAGGTCACGGATGATATGACAAACGCATAATCGCATGACCGTCCCCCATTGGACTTGGGTGCCATTTATTGTAGTTGAAAGGTGGTTACACAGGTCTTGCTGTTATCGAAGGTTTCAATCATACCTTGGGCTTTTCGATTGAATCCCTCAATTTCCAATTGGATCATACTGTTCCTGGGCAGCCACAGTTCAAAAAAACCATTCCGCAAGGTGGCAACGGTCTCATCGACTAGGACCTTTCCATCTTGGTCAACAGCCTTTACCTCAAACTCTTTTTCGGGCAGCTCCCCCTGACAGGAGGACATGTAATGAATTGTTCATGTATGCGTCCGCTTTATGTAGGGAGCCACAGCCACTAACATTTTGTCTTCTGGAAGCGGAATCCCTTTCGCTTTTCTATTGGGAAACATGAATACCACCCCCCGCGGGGTAACGTAACTCTTGACCTCCTTTTTGGTCCACTTCCATTGATTGGCGATTGCCATGGCTTGGACGGCATCAATGTTATTCAATGTAGCTTCAGCTGATTTCTCAGCGGCTTGAAGGGCATAGGCTGGAAGCAGCGCGCTCAGCAAAACAACTATAAAGAAGGATCGTACTAGATATTTCATCTGTTTCCTCCGTAGTTTATCCTCTTGTGTCCCCTCGACGAAAAGGTAACGGACAAGCTTTTTTGCCAACCGGAACGATGATGCTCTTACTTTATTCGAACTGTAGGATCATTTCAACACCTCCTCAGCTGGCACAATGCAACTGCTTGCAATAAATATTCCCATGAAACCCCCAAGCATGCTTCCTGCGTAGCTAGTGTACGATGATGCCCTTGTCTTGCAGGAGTCTCTTCAGGGTTTACACAATGGCGAAGAGGAAAAAGTCTACTATTTCTCTAGAGCTTTTCATCCTATTCATTTCATCGTCTTTGTCAAGACAAATATCGTGCCATCTTCCGAGTTGGTTCACTCCACGGAAATGTGAGGTTCATTGGGTCATTCGACTTTGCTATCGGTTACAGCGACGACCTCATGAGCCGATGGCGGCCCAGCCCCATGATTTGCTGACTCCTGGGACAGGATCCCCTGAAGATACCGCCCCGTATATGAACCGGAGATTTGGGCGAGCTCCTCGGGGGTTCCGGTTCCGACGATTGTACCTCCCTCTGTTCCTCCCTCAGGTCCAAGGTCGATGACAAAGTCTGAGGTTTTGATGACATCAAGATGATGCTCGATAACCACCACCGTGTTCCCAGCTTCCACCAGACGATTGAGAACGTAGAGCAGCTTCTTGATGTCGTCGAAATGAAGACCAGTTGTAGGCTCATCCAGGAGATACAGAGTCCTGCCACTACTTCGCTTGCTCAGTTCTCTGGAGAGCTTGATTCTCTGGGCCTCCCCGCCGGACAGGGTGGTGGCAGCCTGTCCGAGTTTCAGGTAACCGAGGCCTACGTCCTGCAAGGTGGCAAGTTTATCTTTGATAATCGGAATGTTGCCATAAAAACGGTGAGCTTCGTTTATGGTCATGTCCAGCATATCAGCAACATTTTTCCCCTTGTAGATAATCTCCAGGGTGTCTCTGTTAAAGCGGGATCCTTTGCAGGTATCGCAGGTGACGTACACATCAGGTAGAAAGTGCATCTCGATCCTGAGGGTGCCCTGACCGCCGCATGGTTCACAGCGGCCACCCTTGACGTTGAAGCTAAAACGGCCGGCCTTGTATCCCCGTGCCCGCGCTTCTGGAACCTGAGCGAGAAGGTTTCGGATCTGGGTGAAGACGCCGGTGTAGGTGGCAGGATTTGATCTAGGGGTTCGTCCAATGGCGCTCTGGTCAATGTGAACAACTTTATCGAATGCCTCGAAGCCTCGAATTCGGCGATAGGTGCCGGGAGCTTCCCGGGAACGGTGCAGCAGTTTTGCTGCGGCGCGATAGAGCGTATCTAATATGAGCGTGCTTTTGCCTGAGCCTGAGACACCGGTTACGCAGGTGAACAAGCCAATGGGTATTGCTATGGTGATATTCTGCAGGTTGTTGGCACTGGCCCCTTCCACGGTGAGGAAGCCGCGGCTGGGATTACGCCTGTTGGTTGGCACAGAAATGCTCAGTTGGCCGGAGAGGTATTGTCCGGTTAACGAGTCGGGGTGCTGGAGAAGTGAACCCGGCTTGCCGCTAAAGACGAGATGACCGCCGCGATCTCCTGCTCGAGGTCCAACATCAATGACATAATCAGCTGTCAAGATGGTCTCAGCGTCGTGTTCTACAACCAAGACGGTATTGCCCTGATCGCGAAGAGTTTTAAGGGTGTCCAAAAGCCGCTGATTGTCACGCTGGTGCAGACCGATGCTCGGTTCATCGAGGATGTATAAAACACCCACAAGCCTTGAGCCGATCTGGGTGGCAAGCCTAAGCCGTTGGGCTTCTCCTCCGGACAGGGTGGTGGAACCGCGGTCCAGACTCAGGTAGGAAAGCCCCACTTGATGCAGAAACGCCAAGCGCTGCTTAACCTGGTCGAGTAACTGCTCGGCAACACGTCTCTGTTGGGGTGGGAAACGGAGTTTTTCGAACCAGCCACTCAGGGTAGCTATATCCAGCATACTCACCTGGTGGATGTTCATATGATCTATGGTAACTGCCAGAGATTCAGGCCGTAGACGAGCGCCCTGGCAGCTAGCGCAAGTCTGCTTGGAGCGGTACCTGGACAATTGCTCACGCTCGGTCCCACTGAGTTGCTGACGCCAGCGGTGCTGCAAGGAGGGAAGCACGCCTTCAAAAGGTTCCTCATGCAAGCTCCGTTTCCCTTTGATCTCCCGATGGAAAGGTAGTTTCTCTTCACCTGAGCCATACAGGAGTACCCGCCGCGCCTCAGACGGCAGGTCCCGGAAGGGGGTGTGGGTGTCGAAGTGGTAATGCTGGCCAAGGACTTCGAGCCGGTTGAGAAACGAGACTGACCGACGCTGGGACCAGGGAACAATAGCACCATTCCTCAGAGAGAATGCAGGATTGGGTACCACAAGTTCAGGATCAAAGGCTTCCATAATCCCAAGCCCTGAGCAGCCGGAGCAAGCGCCCAGTGCACTGTTAAAGCTGAAGAGCTGGGGGGAGAGTTCCGGCATTCTCAGGTTGCAGGAGTGGCAAAGGGGCTGTTCGCTGAAGTCCCACTCGTCACCATCCAGAACTGCGACCCGAGCTCTACCCTCACCGGTTCGAAGGGTGAGCTCCATGGAATCTGTAGACCGGCGGACACCATCTGGCCGTACCACAAGTCGGTCTACAACCACCTCGATTCGCGGGGTAACGTCACTGGGCAGCTGAATTGGTTCGTCAAGATTCAGGACGTTGCCATCCACGCGGACCCGGACAAATCCTTCACGGCGAAGCCGGCTGAAGAGATGCTTTGGCAGACCACGCCCGCTCCACTCAAGTGGCGCGAGGATGAGAATCCGACTACCCTCTGGAAGTTCAAGAATGGTGTCCACCATTTGCTGAACGGTCATGGCCTGGATCTTCTTGCCGCACCCAAGACAGTGAGGTTGGCCAACCCGGGCGAAGAGTACCCGAAGATAGTCGTAGATTTCGGTAATGGTCCCGACGGTGGAGCGGGGATTCCTGCCGACAGTTTTCTGCTCGATGGCGATGGCCGGGCTCAACCCTTCAATGAAATCCACATCAGGCCTGTCCATCCTTTCCAGGAACTGGCGAGCATAGGAAGAGAGGGATTCCACATAGCGTCTCTGACCTTCGGCATAGAGAGTATCGAAGGCCAGCGAGGATTTCCCGGAACCGCTAACCCCGGTGATCACTACCAGATTATTCCGGGGAATGTCGACATCAATATTTTTAAGGTTGTGCTGTCGAGCACCACGAACTAGGATATTTCTCATTTTTCATTTCTCATTTTTCATTTCTCATCCACATCTCATATCCGCAATCCACAATCCACAATCCCCAATTCCAGGGTGTCAGGTTTCAGGTGTCAGGCGTCAGAATTGATAGATTTGAAACCCGAACACTGAACACTGAAACCTAAATCTGCAATCTTAAATCTACAATCTGCAATTATCTACCCGTTGCGCCATGCCCCATGCTCCATGCCTTTCCCAATCCGCAATCCCAAATCCCACATCTCATATCTGCAATCTGCCCGCTGCCTGCTGACCTCTGCGCTTTCTCCGCTGTGCCATCCTTGCTGCCAGAGCCAGAGCCTCCAGGAGGCTAGCAGGGCTCGCTCTCCCGGTGCCGGCAAGATCATAAGCGGTGCCATGGTCCACCGAAGTCCGAACGATGGGTAACCCCAAAGTTACATTCACCGCATCCTGGAAGTGGAGGAGCTTCAAGGGAATGAGGCCCTGGTCGTGGTACATGCTGACCACTGCGTCATAGTTTCCCTGGTGAGCCTGGTGGTAAACCGTGTCTGGTGGCAGCGGGCCGCTTGCGTTTAGGCCCTGTTTCTGGCAGCGTGATACGGCTGGGCCGATGATGCGTTTCTCCTCATCTCCAAACAACCCGCCGTCACCACAATGGGGATTGAGACCTGCCACTGCCAGTCGCGGCTGGCGGATGTCAAAGTCATCCACCAGAGCTTGATAGGTAATCGTTATGGTCTCAGCTACCAGGTCAATGTTCAGAAGCTCTGGCACCTGAGCCAGAGCACAGTGAATGGTCACCAGGCTGACCCGTAAGCTGGAGCCAGCAAGCATCATCACCGTCCGCCGCGCCTGGGTAAGATGTTGCAGAAACTCGGTGTGTCCAGGAAAGGCAAAGCCAGCCTGCTTGACAACACTTTTGTTAATAGGAGCGGTGCAGATGGCGTCCACCACACCGTCCTGGGCAGCTACCACCGCTCGACGGATGAAGTCAATGGTGGCGGCAGCAGCGGTAGCCGAAGGTTGGCCGAATTTGATGTCATCTAAGGGCAGGCTGGAGGCTGCAAAAAAATACGGTCCCGGCCCTTGTAAGACTTTGGATTCAATGGTCTTCACCCGAACCAAGGGATCAGCACTGCCGAGGATCTCGAAACCCCTAACCATGGCGGTTTCGTCGCCAATCACCAAGAGTCGGTGCTGATGGGTGAGATTGACCCGCTGGAGGACCATGGCTACGATCTCCGGGCCGATGCCGGCAGGATCTCCCATGGTGATTGCCACCAGCGGCAGAGCCGGATCGATTTCGCTCATGCCTTTATCCTGTGCTGGTCAAAAAGAATCCAGGTAATGAGGACGGGCTTGGGGAGGCATTATACTGAATCAATACAAAAAGGGCCAACGCCTTAATCCTTGAGTGCAATGACCCATAGTTACAAAACTACCGCCGAGACCCTTTGCCTCTGGAGGGATTGAGAGATAAACTAACAGAACTGATACGTCAAGATCTGACCTCAGTCACTCTCATATGGCCATTGACAACGGCTGGCAGATCCAAGAGAATGATTCTACCTATGGGGGTGTCAACTTGGAAGAAAATGTTTTTTGTGGTCGTTTTGTGGTATTCATAAATGTTTACACCCCCGGAACTCACATCGGCTGCATGGATGCACTACGGTAGATGCTACTTTCCGACTATGCTCTCATGGTCGGTGGTGCTCCACCTTTGGCCGGATGGATCTGCGAGTGGGGGGAAGCAGCTGCATCTTACTCGAGATCGGACCTCATGCAGTGGTTTTGGCATGCGATACGGGCTAATTGATAGCGAGAAACAAGAGCAAGATCCAGAGTGAAGAACCCAGCCCCAGAGGACATCTTTTTGCAAATTGCTACGTGAAAAGCATGAAAGGAGTCTCTTCAAGATGAAAACAATTATTTTGGTTAGACACGCCAAATCGAGCTGGAAAGATCTTAGTCTGGATGATTTCGATAGACCTTTGAATAAAAGAGGAAAAAGAAATGCACCATTTATGGGGAAAAAACTGAAAAAGAGAAAGATAGTGCCCGACCTCATCCTGTCGAGTCCTGCAAAGAGAGCTAGAAAGACGGCTGTAGCCATTGCCAAAGCCATCGATTATCCCAAAAAGAAGATTCACTATAACGACAATATGTACCATACTAGTGCACACCATCTGCTCGAATTGGTGAGACATCAGGATGACAAGCATGAAGCAATCATGCTTTTTGGACACAATCCTGAGTTCAACGATTTTGCAGATATGTTGCTCAAAAAAAATCCAGTATACAATATCCCTACCACCGGAGTTTACTGCATCAGCTTTGAAGTGGACAGTTGGAAGAAAGTGCGAGAAGGTAAAGGAAAATCTATCTTTTTTGATTATCCAAAACGGTACGAAGATGAGTCAGCTTAGCCAGGTTATTTTCCCCACAGAGTCACAAGGAGTCCAGAAGAGCCGGTTATTAGATATTCAGAGGATCAAATCGTGCGCCACCCGTTGAAATTTAAAGTTCCAGACAGCTACGATGAACAACAGTTAATGAGCGAATTGGCCGATCATTATTCGATCAAAAAAGAGCGGTTTATTTCTGAAAGCTTTGCGGTTTACGATACGTTTGACTGGCGCTTATTTAATAAATCGCTTGTTTTGTATGAGTCCGGAAACAAGTTTGTTTTACGCAAATTGTTTGAAAACGAAATTATCGAGAGCATTGAAATCACCTCTCTCCCGGTATTTATCTGGGATTTCCCCGATAGTGCACTGAAAGAACAACTGGCACCGATCATAAAAATGAGGGCACTCATAAAACTTGCTGAAGTATATTCCCGCTCAACACCTTATCGTATTTTGAACCAGGATGAAAAAACAGTGGCTCGCTTGGTCTCTGAGGAAATTCGGCCGTCCCCTGACAAAGACAAGCCATCGTTGGCTACGTATGTATGGTTGAAACCAGTTAAAGGATACCCAAGATATTCTCAAAACCTGGGTAAACGATTGAAGGAAGCCGGATTTGCAGCGAGTAAAAAAGAAGACATCTATCTTGAGGCACTTCGGGTGGTTGATGTAAAACCGGGCGATTATACCACTAAATTACATATTCAACTCGATCCCGATATGCGCTCTGATGAGGCAACTAAAGTCATTCTCCGCTTTTTGTTGCATGTAATAAGAATCAACGAAGCCAATATTGAGAAGGATCTAGATACTGAATTTCTCCATGATTTTCGGGTCGCTATTCGCCGCACCCGCTCTGCTTTGGCTCAGATTAAAAATGTATTTCCGGCGGAGATCACCCACCGATTTAGAAAAGGTTTTGCTTTTATTGGTAAGGCAACGAACCAGATGCGAGATTTAGATGTCTATCTCCTCAACGAGACTACCTACAAAGCGATGCTTCCCGCTGAATTGCGTGATGACATTAATCCATTATTCGACTATTTACGAGAAAAACGTTCAAAGGCTTTTCGGGAAGTCATTCGTAGTTTGCAATCCAGAAAATATAAACGAATTTTACATGATTGGGATGTGTTCTTAAACGAACCGCGGCAGGATTCTCAGATGGCACCGAATGCTGATCTCCCAATAATTGATCTGGCGCGGAAAAGAATCTATAAGAGATACCGGCGTACGGTAAAAGACGGCACCTTGATCCTTGATAACACGCAAGACGAGATGCTGCATCTGCTGAGAATTGAATGTAAGAAACTCCGATACTTAATGGAGTTTTTCTCCAGTCTGTTTCCCCGCAAGAAAATTACTGTCTTGATTGAGCAACTGAAGAAGCTGCAAGACAATTTAGGAGACTTCAATGACTTCTGCGTTCAGGAACAATATCTTGTGAACATTGCCGCGGAATTGCCCGCAACCCATCAGCAGTCTAAAAGAACACTTGTAGCAATTGGCAGCCTGATTGGAACGCTGGACAGAGAAAAACAGACAGCTAAAGATGCGTTTGCCAAAACCTTCACAGCCTATGCATCGCCTGCAAACAAGGCGTCATTCCGAGAACTTTTCACTGCACAATAGACAGAGATTGTTTCATGACAACGCTGGCAATCTACAGTAACAAAGGTGGTGTAGGCAAGACTGCGGCAGCAGTCAACTTGTCCTATCTGGCAGCGCAGACAGGCTCTAGAACCCTAATTTGCGATCTCGATCCGCAAAGTTCCGCAACCTATTATTTTCGGGTAAAGCCCAAGCTCAAGTCCGGGGCAAAGGGATTCATTAAAGGAGGTAAGCGGGTTGACCGAAGCATCAAAGGTACTGATTATGAAAATTTGGATCTGTTGCCAGCAGATTTTACTCTTCGTAATTTAGATGTCACGTTCAGTGAATTGAACCGATCAAAACATCGGCTGAGAAAAATTCTCAATCCTCTTAAGAAGAACTATGACTTGATTATTCTTGACTGCCCGGTCACCATCAGTATCCTGGCCGAGAATATATTCAATGCTGTTGATTACACCCTCGTTCCCCTTATACCAACCACGCTGTCTGTGCGAACCTACAGACAACTACTGTCATTCTGCAAAAAGAATAACTATGATGTACGCACTATTTACAGCTTCTTTTCGATGGTCGATAAGCGCAAAAAAATGCACCGTGAGCTCATGACTACAGTGTTGAAGGAGTTTAACGGTATTTTGCCAAGCCCCATTCCTTATTTGTCGCAGATCGAAAGCATGGGAATTCAACGTGAACCGGTTGCCGCCTTTTTACCAGAATCAGTGGCTTCACAATCATATCAAACCCTGTGGGAAAACATTCGAGAAACCATACTTTCCAGGACCGCCATTTGAACTGAACCAGCAAACCCTATTCCACAGGGCAGGTCACTCAGAAGAAACACCAGAAAAGCATTTTCATTTGTAAATCAGCATAAACCGATACGAGACCTCAGTTCACAAACATCAACCATCCAACTTTGGGGGAACTCCTAGAATGGTAGAGTAGATCGTATTGCGCAACAAGGATACGCTGAGAAAGGAACAACAGATGAGCAGATTCGTTATATTGTCGGGACCTTCATGTGTTGGCAAGGGTCCCCTGTATAGTGCATTGCGCAAGTTTTATCCCGATCTTGCAGGCAGGCTCAAGCAAGTTGTACTCTACAACAGCCGTGAGCCAAGGCCGGGAGAACAGGAAGGGGTGGACTACTATTTCCGTCCTCGGGCGGAAATCGAGGAACTCTCAAAAAAGTCCGAATACACATCTGCTATTGTCCGGGGAGATTTACAAGCCATCGAGATAGCAGGTATCAAGAAAATTCTTGACCAGGATAGGGACGCTTTTTTTGAGGGAAATCCTTTTATTCCGGCAAAACTCAGTGAATGTAAGGAATTACAGGAAGTTCCCACACTTAAGGTTTTTCTCTCTCCCCTTTCCCAGGAGGAGATCCTGTTTCTGAAGGACCCCTCACAGCGGACCAATCTGGAAGCATTACTTGCGGATATCATGCGAAGGAAGCTATTGCGCCGCACCAAACGTCAGAAAATCAATCTTTCACTGAAAGACCTGGAAAACATTGAAAAGCGCGGGGCTAGCGCCATCGTAGAGTTGAGGGAGGCCTGGAAGTTCGACCATGTCATTCCCAACCATGATGGGGAGGACAGCGAGCACTGGGATGGTTTTTATTACCCCATTGGAGATGCGCGGAAAACGCTTCTGGCTTTTGCCGCTCTTCTCCGGGGCGAGACTCCCCCTGGGGTGGAATATTGGGAACGGGATCTGGTGCCATGAGCAGCTGTAGATTTGACAGAAATGGCCTGGGATCCTGTTATTTCTCCAAAAGAGTGACAATTCTACCGGGCAGGAAGGTCAAGGGCAATGGGGCTCATCAAGCCCGATTCCCCTCTATTTACCTTTTTAATCGGTGAGGGGTAAGCTCATTCCATGGTCACGGTCTCGAACATTTCGTAAAAGGTTTTTTCTCCGATCAACGAATCCACCTTGCCCTGAAGATCCCTTCTTTTTTTGTTTTGCATCCATTTGTTCCAGTCATCAGCCGTTTCCCATATGCTTATAACCAGGAAATCTTCGGGATCATCAAGGCTTCTTAGTGTCTCGCCGGAAATAAAGCCTGGTTGTTTTCTTGCTGCGTCCCGTAATGCCGCGAGAAGCGGAAAAAGTTCTTCCGGTTTATCGACCTGCCATTTGCGCTTAATCATAACTTTAATAGGCATCGTGTCTTCCTTGTTCCTCTAAGATGTAAGCCCATTTTGCTTCGCTCCACAGACCGTGCTGAAGAATCTCAATTATCCTGGTAATTCCACTCCAGTCATTAAATGATCTTCCATGAATCTGATCTCATCAATGCCCGATATCACGATCTCGGGATCGGTCTGGAGTTCTTCTGGGGAGATCTTATTTGCATACTCGACTTTGGACAGAATATGTTTGATGCAGTTGAGTCTTGCCTTTTTCTTGTTGTCGGAACGGATGATTGTCCATGGAGAGATCGTTCGGTTGGTTTCATTGAGCATCTGGAACTTTCTTACGGTATAATCGTCCCACCTTTCTTGAGCCTCTCTATCAACCGGCGAGATTTTATACTGCTTCAGTGGATCCGTCTCTCTGGAGTCAAACCGGCGCAACTGTTCCTCTTTTGAAACAGAGAAAAAGAACTTGAACAAAACAATTCCGTTCTTTACCAGCATTGCTTCAAGCATTGGTGTGTCTTTCAAAAAGCGCTTATTTTCCTCATCGGTGCAGAAACCCATTGTTGGTTCAACCATGGCACGATTGTACCAACTACGGTCAAACAGGACAATTTCCCCGCCAGACGGGAGGTGTTGAATATACCTCTGAAAATACCACTGAGTCCGTTCCCTGTCGCTGGGCTTTAGAAGTGCAACAACCCGGGCACCTCGTGGATTCAAATGTTCAATAATCCTTTTTATGGTGCCGCCTTTTCCGGCAGCGTCCCGTCCTTCAAATAACAACAAGACGCGCTCTTCGTTGGCAATGACATGCTTTTGCCATTTCAAGAGTTCGATCTGCAGCTTGTTCAGCTCCTCTTCGTACTCGAGGGTGAATTTTTTTACCCAAACGGCCTGCCGTTTTTTTGTTTTTCTCTTATTTGCGTTTCTAAAGCTGGTGTGTTCGGTTAGTTTCTTCTTTTGCTTTTTTGCCTTTTTCTTGCCTTTCTTCTTCGCTTTCTTTTTGGCTTCAGCTGCCTTTCCCTCTTTTTTCGCACTTTTCTCTGCGATTTTCACCTCGAAGCCTTTGGATTTCTTTTTGTTTTTCTTTGCCATCTTGCACTCCTTTTTCTTATCCAAAAGCCAGCCAAGTTCTCAAATGTCTAGAAATCATCCGAGAAACCTACCATATTTTTTACGCTGCTTTTTCATCTCTCTTAAGTCTTTGGCGCCCGGGATAACAATAGTTGAATCCGGGGTAAAATCGAGTTCACGACTTCTTCCTTTGTATGGCACCAGATTGAGAATCAATTTCATGGTTTCCCGTCTGGCCAGATGCTTATTGTCCGATCGAATAACCCACCATGGAGATTGTTTCGTATGGGTCTTTTTCAGTAGTATGAATTTTTTCTCTGTAAAGTCATCCCATAATTCCTGGGCCTGCAGGTCGACTTCGGAAAGTTTCCATTGCCGCAGCGGATCGTTCTTTCTCCTTTTAAATCGTTTCTTTTGTTCTGCCTTGGTCACCGAAAAATAGAGTTTAATCAGTATGGTCTTGCCGGCATCTTCGATGAAATTTTGTTCGTAGGTGATGACCTTCTTCAAAAATCGCTTATACTCAGCCAGGGTACAAAATCCCATTACCGGTTCAACCAGGGCCCGATTGTACCAGCTTCTGTCAAACAAAACGACCTCTCCCGCACGGGGGAAGTGCTCGATATACCGCTTGATATGGAGTTCTGTTTTCTGTTGCGCGCTCGGTTTGCCCAGTGAAACCACCCGATATCTTTTCTCATTCATATACCGGGTTATCCTCCGGATCGTTCCGCCTTTTCCGGAGGCATCCCGGCCATCAAAAAGAATGACCATTTTTTTTTCAGTATTTTCCAAATGGCGCTGCAGCTTGATAAGTTCCGCCTGGTAAGGTTTCAAATCCTCTGAATTGTAATATTTCTCCAATGCCCCCTTGATGATTTCTTCTTTATCTTTCTTTTTGAGATGTTTCGGGATCTTTTTAATCTGTTTTTCAAGATCGGCAGCTTTGACTTTCAGTGCGGCTTTCTTTGCCGCCGCCTCGAGTTGCGCTTTAGAAGCACGCACACCCTTTGCCGATTTCTTTTTCTTACCTTTTTGTTTTTTAGGATCAGCAGGTTTGGTTTTCCCTTCGGCTTTCTTCGCCACGTCTTTAGTCTGCGCCTTGGAACCTTCTTGCCCCTTTGCCGGTTTCTTTTTCGTGCCCTTTGTTTCTCTGGTGCTTTTCATGGCTGGTCCATCTCCGATTAATTTAATTTCTTTCCTGTTCGATACATTTTTGCATAAATATGCGGAAGACGATTCTTTTTCAGCCCCTTGATCGCCTCTTCTACCGGGTAGGGTATGCGGAAGTGTTCAACAGCTATTTCCCCTGAAAAAACTTTAAGAATTGCAAAAGATGTTCGTGGGTCTCCGTCAAACATGCGCCCCACACTGCCCGGATTGATGAAGTGAACGCCGTCGATGATTCGATAATATGGTATATGAGAATGGCCCATGATGTGAACCTGATAAGGTGTGTCTTTTGCCAGTTCGCGGAAACGGCTTTCAGGAGCACCGGGGAACAAGGTTTCATCCTCATCATCGAAGGTTCCGTGGAATACGCCGATGCGGATGTTGCCTATGGTTAAATCCCTTTGCCTTGGTAAGGATTTCAGATACTTTACATTTTCTGGAAGCAGATTTTCGCATGTCCAAAAATACATGACTCGTTTTTCTTCCTTTTTTGGTCTCTTTAATTTCTTTCCCGTTAAGATTCTTAAAACGCGCTTATCCGTATTCCCCAATATGCATACGGATTTTTTATTCTTGCGGAACCATTGGATCGTTTCATTGGGAAAGGTACTGTAAACGGTAAAGTCACCGGTGTTAATGATCCGATCAAATTGGTCCGGTGGGACATAGTTCTGTATTGCTTTTAGGGCCGGATAATTTGCGTGAATATCACCCAGTACGAGTATTTTCTTCATTAAAGGCGGCGATTGTATCTGCGGCTGCGATAGCGGGATTTCTTTACTATTGACTACCGGCAACGGGCATCGGTTGAATTCAGGAAATAATATCCCGTAGCATTCTTGAAAACGACTGAATTTCCAGAGTTATTTTCTTATATTTTTTCTTTTTCCGTTTTTTCCCGACTCCTTTCAAAAATACATTGAGGGCGTCGGCTTTCTTGATAATATTTTTCTTGGCCTTCTTGGGAAGGTCTTCGTGCATTTGGCCTATCTTATCAAGGCGGGTTTCGAGCTTGGCCGATCTTTTCTTTACATCGATATACAATTCCAAATATTTCTTTTTCCCCAGGGGCTTTAAATTTTCATTCGCTCGGTTTAGACTATTTTTAAGCCTTTTAATCTTTTTCTGTAAATCCCGGTTGATCTCCTGCATTTTTCTTTCTTTGGCAGATACGATCTTAGCGGGTACTTTTTCGTGTTTTTCTTTGTAATATTCAGTCACAGAGTTCTTGATCAGTTTTGCGTAATGTGCGCCGATGGACTTGATCTCGGCAAGTTTTTCCTCTGGCATTTCATAGAGCTGCTCTATGGTAGTGATCCCACGATCGTGGAGCACGTTCATGCGAGAGACACCGACATGTTTCAACCGGGTGAGATCATCCTGTCCCATAATCACCCCCTTCCTACCCCCCCCTTCCATGGGGAAAAATTGTGTTGTCGATTTCAATAATCTTTAAAAATATCAATATAATGACTATCATTTGTTGGTGTCAAGTGAAAATAAAGGACGGTTTCTGTTGCAAGAGAAATAGGTTGCAGTTTGCACGTTCTTTCCGTACCCATGCTTCATCTCACCACTTCCCATAAGGATGATGAATCAGATTCGCATTGAAATATTTCGGGTATCCAGTTACTTCTTTACTGATCCATTCAGGTTCAGCACATTTCTGGTTTTCACATGTACCTTCCACCTCGGCCCTGATCAACAGGTTACGTGAAAGAGACCGATAGTATTTTTACCCGCATTATTCCATGCGTCAATCGCCTTAGGGGTTGCCAGCAGCTTTACCCGGCAACCTTTCTTGTTGAGGTATTTCCCCGCTTCAATCGACACCCCAACGCGCCTGTATTGACCGGCCCCGATTATCAGCATCTCTGCCCCTTTTTCATAGATATACCTGGCCTCTTCCAGTGAAATCATATGGGAGGTGCCATACACCTTTTTGGACAGCTTTTTCTTGCGCTTTTCAACCGCGCCATCCAGTCTCAGGATGACATCGTTTTCGATTTCCCTTCCCTCGATGGTAATCGAGCCGAAGGAGGTAGCGTCAATTCGGGGCCCTACGCTTTTTTTGGTTTTTCTTTCTTTTTTCCTTTTTTTGTTTTCTTGGCCTTTTTCTCTTCCTTGCCTTTCGCTTCTTTTTTTTCTTTCTTTTTTTTCTTTTTCTCCTTTGGTTTTATCTTCGTTTGTTTCTTCTTCTCCTTTTCTTTTTTCTTTTTCTTTTTCTTTTCTTTATCCTTTTTCTTCACCTTTTCCTTTTCTTTCTTTTTTTTCTTTTTCTCCTTTTTTATCTCTTCTTCCTCTGGCTTCTTGCCCTCCTTTTCAGGTGCAGCTTCTACAATCTTTTTTTCTTTCTCTTCCGCCATCACGATCTCCTTTCTGTTTCTTGACTGGGATGGGTGAAACATGCTTCTTAGAAAACTCAATAGTTATTCAGCATTTTTCCCATAGTTGGAACATTCTTACCAGCATACTCATTCAGAAGACTTTTTAAATCTTACACATATTAAGGACGTAAAGCAGAATTGTGTGTCGGATACACATAAAAAGAAACTACCATTAATGACGATACGTTAGCTTATTACGACTTTTTTATACGATTTTATACGATACCGTGTCCGGAATCCTCCTATTTTAATGCAGCAGGTTTGTGCAACCACTTTTTCTTATCTGCAACTCTCCCGCACTTTATGCATAAGAATTTTGCCTTTCTGACGATTTGTGCGAACGTATCAAATTTTTTGGATATATCATCTTCCTTCCACTTGCAAAGTCGTTTAACTTTTTAAGCCATTTTGTTGCCCTCATGCCTTACCATGAACCGTAATCAGACAGTCTAAGGATGTTACAATAATTTCTGCCAGTATTTAGCTAGTGTCCATCCGGAAACCATGTTTCTGGATGTCATTCTGAGGAGCAATGCGACGAAGAATCTCATAGTTAGTGTGGACGCA
>CAYFXH010000070.1:0-23427 GCA_964346905.1 uncultured Desulfobacteraceae bacterium
CCTTCGGGCGGGTCCCCAGTTTCAAACGACCGAAACAATTTATTCGTTATTCGCAACTCTAAAATCTTCGTTTTGAACATTGGAAAATTGGGATTTTGAATTTGTTTGGAATTTCGTGCTTCGGATTTCGGATTTAAACCATGGTAGAACTAAGAGTACACTCCTTCTTTCACCGTTTCTTAATCTTCTCTTTCGCTGAGCTCAATGAGCACCCCGTGGGTGTCCTTGGGATGGAGAAAGGCGATCTTGGCACCGCCGGCCCCAATGCGCGGCTTTTCATCTATAAGCCTAATTCCCTTCTCCTTGAGCTCAGCCAAGGCCTCCTCAATGTTTTCTACCCGAAAGGCAATATGTTGTATGCCTTCACCTCTTTTCTCCAGATACTTGGCAATGGGTCCGTCTGGTGCTGTGGATTCCAACAGTTCGACCTCGCTGTCACCCACGGGGAAGAAGGCAGTGGTTACTTTTTGCTCAGTGACAGTCTCTGTGCCTTCGAATTCAAGTCCCAATGTCTCCTGGAAGAGCTTTCTTGCTTCCTCAATACTGTGAACCGCGATTCCCAGATGATCAATTTTCAGTACCTTCATCTATCCCTCCCATAGCGCATAGAGTCATTTATCATTTATCATTGGTCATTTGATATCAATCTCGCCGTGCCGCCGCGTCCCCGTTTCACCGCGTCGCTGCCTTGCGTCTTGCTTACTACTGCCCTCTGCCCGCTACCCGCTGGCAGCGTCCGTAGTCAGTTTGTCCGTTGTCCTTTGCTAAAAGCGTTTCGTCGTCTTTGCTGTTTGCCACGGACGACTGACCACGGACTACCGAAACTAACATTAACCATTTACCGCTTACCTCTACTCCTTCTGCCTTCTGTCCTATGCCTCCTAAATCCGCAATCCGCAATCAGCAATGTCCTTCCCTCTGCCCACTAGCAACCTACTCGGTCTCCGAAAAAATGGTTTGGACGATTTTCTGCACGGTCGTATAGGGGTCTTTCTTGTGTGTGAAAATGTCGTCAATGAGATCCTCAAAGCGACCATCCCCGAGAATCTTCTCCAGAACGCTTCGGGAAATCTCTTCTTTTAAAAGAGACAGCGTCTCCTCTCTGGTCTTTTCCCGACGAACCTTTTTAAGGTTTCCGCTCTGTTCGAGGTAACTCCGATGATGTTCGATTGCCTCCATCAGCGGCTCCGTACCCTGATCTTCCACTGCCACGGTTTTGAGTACCGGAGCTTGCCAGGGTGTCTCTTTGATCTGGGAGTCCTGTTCAACGCGAATCCTCACCTCGGTGACCAGTGCATCCGCACCCGACCTATCCGCCTTGTTGATCACGTAAAGGTCGGCGATTTCCATCACTCCCGCCTTCATACTCTGGATGGTATCCCCCAGACCAGGGGCCAGAACCACCACAGTGGTATCCGCGGCCTTGGCAATGTCCACCTCATCCTGACCTACACCCACTGTTTCAACTATGATCCAATCCTTGCCAAAAGCGTCCATGATCTTGATCACATCAGCTGTAGACCTAGCTAAGCCGCCAAGATTTCCTCGGGTGGCCATGGAACGAATAAAGACATTCGAATCCCCAGAAGCCCGCTGCATACGAATGCGGTCGCCCAAGAGAGCTCCACCAGTGAACGGACTGGAGGGATCAACCGCAATAATACCAACGGTCAGCTTGCGCTGACGGAGTGCAGCCGTAATCTTATCGGTTAGGGTGCTCTTACCCGTCCCAGGTGAGCCGGTTATGCCAAGCACATGAGCTTTTCCCGTGTGGGGATAGATGGCTCCCAGAAATTCAAAGGCGCGGGAATCCTCGTTTTCCACCAGGGTGATCAACCTGGCCATGGCCCGTACTGAACCGTGCAGCACTTCCGTAACTAGATCTTCCATAGGCAGAGAGCTATGTGAATCTCACCTGAATGCAACAGGCCCAATTGTCCTGCCGCTCATTCATTATTAGAAGTGACGTTTTCCTCGATGAATGTGACAATATCTTCCGTCCTGGTACCGGGTCCAAAAATGGCAGCGACTCCGGCATCCATTAGACTTGGAATATCCTCTTCCGGGATAATACCGCCACCAACAACGAGAACATCATCCAATCCCTTCTCCTTGAGTAGTTCCACCACCCGCGGGAAAAAGTAGTTGTGAACCCCGCTCAGGCTGCTCAAGCCAACCACATCTGCGTCTTCCTGTAAAGCCGCTTCAACGATCATCTCTGGAGTCTGGCGCAACCCGGTGTAGACCACTTCCATACCCGCCTCGGCGAAAACTCGTGCCAGAAGCTTTGCGCCCCGGTCGTGACCGTCCAGACCGGGCTTGGCCATGATGACCTTGACTCTCTTTTTGCCTGCCATCCTCAACCCCCTCTATACAGTTAGCAGCAGGCAGGAACCAGCAGGCAGCAGTTAATTGAGGAGATGACAAAGCTTTCTGCCAGCTGCCAGCTGCCCACTGCCAGCTGTCTGCTGAATTTTGCGAACTAGACGAACTCTTTTGGCCGATATTCACCCCAAATATTCCGCCAGACATCGCAGATCTCACCCACAGTAGCCCGGGCCTTCACGGCATCGATCACTGCAGGCATAACGTTTTCGTTTGTTCGCGACACCTCATCCAGCTTATCCAGGGCCGCTTTCCAGCTCTTCTGGTCTCTTTCCTTCCGAAGCTTTTCAAGCTTTTCTGTTTCTATCTCCCGCTGCTTAGGGTCCACCTTGAGCAGGTTGGTGGGCGGCGGTTCTTCCATAGTGTATCTGTTTATTCCTACGTAGACCCGATCATTCGACTCAATTTCCTTCTGGAAACGATAGGCGCTATCCTGGATCTCCCTCTGAATGTACCCATCTTCTATGGCCTTCAGGGTACCACCCATGGCGTCAATCTTTTGTATGTACTCATCAATTTCTTGTTCGATTCGATCGGTCAACGCTTCCACATAGTAGGAGCCTGCCAACGGGTCGATGGTGTCGGCGGCTCCGCTTTCCTCAGCCACAATCTGCTGGGTTCTGAGAGCCACAGTTACTGCCTCCTCGGTGGGCAGGCAGAGAGCTTCGTCGTAGGAGTTGGTGTGCAATGACTGGGCCCCGCCGTACGCGGTGGCAAGGGTCTGCAGCGCCACCCTGACGACATTATTCAACGGTTGCTGAGCGGTCAGGGTTACTCCTCCGGTCTGCACGTGATAACGCATCATCATGGAGCGAGGATTCTGGGCACCGAACCGTTCCTTCATCACCCGCCCCCAGTAGCGCCGTCCAGCGCGAAACTTTGCTACCTCTTCCAGTACGTTGGTGAAAGCATTATAGAAAAAGGAAAGGCGAGGGGCAAAGGAGTCGACCTCCATACCCCGATCAATGCACGATTGTACATAGGTGATGCCGTTGGCAATGGTAAAGGCCATCTCCTGGGCTGCCGTGGAGCCTGCCTCGCGAATGTGATAGCCACTAATACTGATGGTGTTCCACCTGGGCACATGCTCGTAGCAGAATTTGATGAGATCCACAGTGAGACGCATGGAGGGGTGGGGTGGATAGATATACTGACCTCTACAAATAATCTCTTTGAGTATGTCATTCTGCACGGTGCCACCCACTTTGCTATAGGGGACACCCTGTTCCTCAGCAAGGGCCAGATACATTGCCAGAAGCACTGTCGCTGGCGCATTAATGGTCATGGAGGTGGTAACTTTATCCAGGGGTATCTGGCTAAAGAGAACTCCCATGTCATCAACGGAATCAATGGCCACTCCCACCTTGCCAACCTCTCCCATAGAAAGTTCATGATCTGAGTCGTAGCCGGACTGAGTTGGCAGGTCGAAGGCGACGCTAAGCCCGGTCTGACCCTGTTCAAGCAAATAGCGATATCGTTCATTGGTCTCCCGCGCTGTGCCGAATCCAGCATACTGACGCATGGTCCAGAACCGGCCTCGATACATGGTGGGTTGCACTCCCCGGGTGAAAGGATACTCACCCGGATAACCAAGCTTGGCATCGTAATCAAAGTCGGCGACATCTAAAGGCGTGTAAAGACGCTCCACCTCCTGACCGGAGATGGTGGTGAAGGTGGTCTTTCTCTCCGGAAACTTGGCACAAACTTTTTCAACTTCACCGCAGTCCCACTGCTCCTTTTCTGCTTTGATTTTCTCCAGTGTCTTTTTGTCAAACATTGCTCATCCTCCATACATAACCGTGTGGTGCGCAATAACTGGTTGAGTGCAAGGACCACGCAATGAAACGAAGTACCATCCTTGACTCAAAACCCGTACGTGGCAACGCTGAAATTATTGCAGATTTTTTATACGATGTTCAGACTTTGAAGCGAAAAAAAATGACGTCGCCATCCTGGACGACATACTCCTTGCCTTCCAGCCGCACTACCCCTTGTTTCTGGGCGCCAGCATAGCTGCCGGCACGCTCTAAATCGTCATAGTGGACTACCTCGGCGCGAATGAATCCGCGTTCCATGTCCGAATGCACGACACCAGCCGCCTTGAGGGCAGGGGTGCCCTCTCTGATGGTCCAGGCCCGCGCCTCCTGTTCATTGGTAGTAAAAAAAGAAATGAGACCAAGGAGCTGGGAGGAAGCCTGAATAACCTGGTCTCTGGCGAGGGTTTCCAGCCCCATCTCACCCATAAACTCTTTAGCTTCGTCCGGAGATAACTCCGCCAGTTCCATCTCCAGCTTGCCAACGATCTCCAGGTAGGGTGCCACGGTCCCTTCAGTGATCTCGGCAGGAAGCGGCTCCACATCTTCCTCTGGTTGGTTGACAAGGATTAACAACGGCTTGGCTGAGAGGAAACTATAGCCACGTAGGACCGGCACATCCGATATTCCAGGCCGGGAACGCAAGGGGCGACTTGTCTCAAGGATCTCCTGACATTCATGCAATAATCTAACTCCTTCTGGATCTTCTTTCTTCCCCCGCTTTCGGTCAGTGGCAATTCGCTCCAGCCGTTTTTCCACCACCAGCAGATCAGCCAGAATAAGTTCCGTCTCCACCCTTGATATATCACCGAGAGGATCAGCTGGACCATGCATTGGATGCGGAAAATTCCGGACAACATGAACGAGAGCGTCCACAGGCCTGATGTGATTGAGAAACGATTCTCCCAGCTCCTGACCTTTCTGAGCGGAGCCGGTCAGACCGCCCACATCCACATAGTCCACCGTGGCTTCCGTGACCTTTTTGGGCTTGTAGAGCTGGGCAAGAAAGGCGAGTCGAGGTTCCGGCACCCTCACCACCGCTAGGTTGGGCCCGCGCACTGCCGCGGAAAAATCCGCAACCTCAGCAGAACTGCTGGTGAGGGCATTAAAAACCGTGGTTTTGCCACAGCCCGCGAGCCCGATGATACCTAGTCGCATAACCCATTTCTGGAATAGTGTCTAGTGTGACAACGAGGAATTCGGCATGAAACCGCACAGTATTTGTAGATGTACCTAGAGGTAGTGGAAAGTTGAAACTGGCAACCCCGCACTCCAAGTATTGAAAACCTTTGCTGCCCACTAGCATTTATGCTATGAACTTTACAATAGCGCTTCCTCACTGTGGTGTCAATCAAAGTCAAAGGGTTTAGCCTGTATAACCGGTTTGCCGACTTAGCCAGTCCGTCAGTGCGCCTGTTGGCCTGTTGATTCTCGAACCGGCAAACAGGCAAAACACGCTAACGGACTAAACATATTCTTCCGATAGGGGAGGAAACCAATGGACTTGGGCATAAAGGGTAGGGTGGCACTGGTTGCAGGAGCAAGCAAGGGGTTGGGCCGTGCAGTAGCCCGAGGACTGGCTCGTGAAGGAACTTCCTTGGCACTCTGTGCTCGGGGCAAGGATTATCTCGACGAAACAGCGGCTGCTATTGTAGAGGAGACCGGGGCAACGGTCTGGACCAGGCCAACCGATGTTTCCAAACCAGAGGAAGCCCGCAGTTTTGTCCAGGAGGCAACCTCCCACTTTGGTACCGTACACATTCTGGTCAACAACGCCGGCGGACCGCCCTCAGCCACGTTTCTGGAACTTACTGATGAGCACTGGCACCAAGCTGTCCAGCTCAATTTGCTGAGCTCGATCTCGCTTACTCGTGAGGTGATCCCTTACATGCAAAAGCAACGCTGGGGTCGGATTGTCAACATGACCTCCGTGGCGGTAAAGCAACCAATAGACGGCCTCATGCTTTCAAACGCGGTGCGGGCCGGTGTTATCGGCTTTGCCAAAACTCTGGCCAATGAACTTGCAGCAGATAATATTCTCGTAAACAATGTCTGCCCGGGCTACATGCTCACGGACAGAGTTCGAGAGCTGGCCAAAGTGCTTGCGGACAAGAGGCGGCAGACTCCCGAGGCAGTGATGCGTACCTGGGAAGATAGCATCCCACTCCAGCGACTGGGCAAGCCCGAGGAGTTTGCCGATCTGGTGGTTTTTCTTGCCTCAGAGCGGGCTAGTTATATCACCGGTACAAGCATCCAAATAGATGGGGGCTATTATCGAGGAATACTCTAGCGGAATCGCCGGTCTCGTTATTCTAGGCGGGCGGGGGGATTTTCTCTCTCATCTTTGCGGTGGTTCAGGTGGGGTATCTAGCCCCACATCTATAGCTTCTTGATATCGTTTATCAGACCCAGGAGGTTCCCGCTGAGAACCTTACCCAGATCAGTGCTGGACAGATCCAGGGCTAGGACTTTGCGCAATTCATGTCCAGGCATTCCGAAAGGAAAATCACTTCCGAACAATAACCTGTCTGGCCCGTAAGTCTGGATGAAGTGGCGCATGTGCCCAATGGGGGCCAGGGCAGTGTCAGCATAGGTATTGGGCCGCTGCCAGATGCCTGCTCTCTCCAATGCCGAATAAGAACCGTTTAGGGCCCCGAGGTGGGGTATGATGATCACCGCGTCGGGTGCGAGCTGCTCAACGAAGCGACAGGTGTTGGTGAAACTCTCCTCGAGAACAATTGGCAACCGTCGCCTGGTTATTTCCTGGATTATGTCGTCGCAGCGGGGATCATCATAGTTATACACGGGCTCGTTGTCGTGCCGGTGCCACTTTATGCCGCGATAGTCGTGTTGAAGCTCTTCAAGGGCGAAATCGTTCCAAACAAATAGGTAAGGAAAAATCGACTCGTTCTGTGCGGCTAAGTCCAGTAAGTAGCGATTGGCTGCATGTCTGGTTTCACGCCATTGCTGATTATCTTCAAAGTTAGGGTTGTAACGGTCGTAAATATCTTCCACCGGAGCGTAGAGACAGGCACCAGTAATACCCGCTTCTTGCAACAGCGGCAATATTATTTCAAAAGGTAGATCTGCGTTCTGAATGCCGCAGTGAATATGGCTATCGATTACTTGCATTGGCGTTTTTCAATCACCGCAACATCCATTTCTCTCTGGTCATTGAAGCCGATCCCACATTTCACATCGAGTAGTCAGTAGCCAGTAGCCAGCGGTGAACGGTATACGGTAAATCGTTATCTAGTATCGAATGTCTCAAATCCCTCAATTCGTCAATCCGAAATCCAAAATCCAAAATCCGCAATCCGCAATATACCCTCTGCCCTCTGCCTTTCTATTCCACTACACAGACGGCACAGCCTCGTGCCTCGCGCACCACCTTAGTTGAAACGCTGCCCAAAAAGAACTCCTTAACTCTGGAGATGCCGCGGCGACCTACAATCAAGGTCTCGTAGTTGCCAAGGTCCACCTCTTCCAAGATGGCGTCGGCGATCTCGCCTTTTTTTACACTGAACTTGGATTTGATATGCTCGGCTCTCACCCCTGCCTGCACCAGCAACTCTCTGGCCTTGGCAAAAAACTGAGTCATCTCCTCTTCGTCTTCCAATCGCCAGTAAAGTCCAGCCAGGTCAGCCCGCTCTTCCTTGCGGGCATCGATGGCTTTGATTTCCTTCTTATCCAGGTTCATACGAGAGATAGCCGGAAGAATCTGAAACAGTACCAGACGTGCCTCCGAGTTCGGTGCAAAGACCCGGCCGGCGTATTCAACCGCCCGCAATGAATTTCGACTACCATCTACGGCGATTAGCACATTATGAAACATGTGTTTTTTCCTCCATTACTTGAACCGACTTCAGAAATCCATGACCTCACCGCCCGCAATAGGCCTCCGCTCGCCAGTGTTGACGTCCAAGGTTGTGCCGGGTTCAATGGCCGCCTCGCGCGGGTAACCTCGGTCTTCCCAATACCCTCCCTTCATCCGGTCGGTAAGTTCGACACTTGCTAGCCACTTGCAGCTCTTGTATCCCCACAGATTGGGAATCACCATGCGTAGCGGTCCGCCGTATTCCCGCTCCAGAGGTTCTTTGTTCACCTCATAGGCCAGGATTACTCGGGGCGTGTCCAGGTCCTTCAGGGCCACAGTTGTACTGTAGCCGCCGCCCACGCTGGTGAAGGTTGCATGGCTGGTCGCCACCGCTGGTGAGATGAACTCAAGAAAATCACGCCAGAGAATGCCGCCCCATTCGGCCCGGACCGACCAGCCGGACACTGAAGTCAACCGTGCGTTAGCAGTGGAGTAGGGGAGGGCCATAAGGTCCTGCCAAGACAGGGAAAGGGGTGTGGCCACCAGGCCGGTTACTTCCAAACGATACGTATCCAGCTCGATGTGTGGCATGCCCTCGGCTTTGAAGACCGGGGTGCGAAGCCTGCTTAAAATGCTCACCTTCTTCTCCTCTGGTAGTTGTTCTTCCAGCGACCGCCGTCCTTAAGAGGAGGCCAATATTCTACAGCTAGCTCTGGTTGGAGTGCTGGCTCGAAGACTCACCGTTGATTCTTGCTCACAGCTTGTCCAAAAATGACTTCAGTTTGTCGAAGTAGTCCTTACCCACTGCAAAGTAGGTGTCGTTGTGCCCGGCACCTGGAAGAGTCACGAACTCCTTTGGATTGGGAGCCGCCTCATAGAGTTCACGACCGAGCCGGATTGGTACTATCTTATCATTGTCTCCATGAAAAAAAAGAATGGGCACGTGCACCCGACCGATTTTACCCACTGCATCCAAGCGATGCTTGAGTAAACGCTCCGCAAAGGGTAGGGGATAGTGAGCCCTGGCCATGGCGCCCATGTTGGTAAACGTTGATTCCAAAACGAGGCCATCGCATTTCTGGGTAGCGCCCAGATGAACGGCGGCAATGCCCCCCAGTGATCTTCCAAAAACGATCAGTTTGGCCTCGTGTTGTTCAGCCCATTTCCTCGCCACCTGGTGGGCAGCCTCTGAATCAAGATAAAAGCCTTTCTCGCTTATCCGGCCATGGCTGAGGCCATAGCCGCGGTAATCAAAAATAAAGACGCTGATACCCATCTGATGAAGTAACTTGATGTTGTCCAACCGGTGGGAAATATTGCCGGCATTGCCATGCAAGAACAACAGTATGTAGGAGGAAGGAGTCGCGGAAATCAACCATCCGTGCAGTTGAATGTTATCATCGCTTGCAAACCAGATGTCCTCAAAAGGGAGATCAAAGTCGGTCGGGGTCTGCTCAATGGTGGTATCAGGAAAAAAGACCTGACTTTCGATAAACCAGTTCAAGCATCCGCTGAGAAAACCCACAAGCAGTACCCCCAGGAGAAGAGCTCCGATTCGCCGGAGTCGCATTACGAATTTTCCAATGGCCATGACATCCTGGCACATGTAGTAAGCACTAAGAACTTAGGCCCCGATTTGGCGCGAGACCGGCGAGACTGGTGAGACCGGCAATTACAATAAAAACTTCTCACCCGTATCTCACCCGTCCTCTCATCTCGCCCGACGTCCAGTTTCGTGGCGCGAAGTGGATTGAGCTGATTGCCAATCAAATTTCCTTAAAAACTTTGGCTAGGGATTCACCGGCCACGTGTAGCTTCCACTCGTTCAGATAGCCAAATGGCGTCATGGCTACCGAATAACCACTTCTCTCCAACCGTTGACGCGCGTCCTGAATGAACCCCTCAGCAAAGTCAGCAGGTGCTTTGCTGTGGGAAAGGTGATTAAAGGAGTGCAGCACCACACTCTTGGAGTTAAACTTTCCTGCCAGCCATTTAATGTTCTTGATAAACTTCGTGAGGACCTTTCCCCGACGTTCAACATCCCCAGCCTCAACATGGTAGAAGACCACAATCGCATGATGACAGTTGGCCTCCATGTCCTGGTCAGGTACGTGCTCAAGCACCTTTTGGTAAGTCTTGAACCAGAAAGACGGCGCGTAGAAAAGAATGAGCTTCATTCCAACGAGGGCCCCTTACGTAATAATAAGCACTCTCAGAATCATACAATGGCCGAGAGGCTATGGTCAACAGGGGCGAAATGAAGCCAGCTGGAAAATCGAAGCGAAGTCCGGAACCGCTAAGCTACTGGATCTGCAATCTATTCTATGCTTAATGCCCTTCCAAATCTGCAATCTACAATCTGCAATCTACAATCTGCAATCTACAATCTAAAATGGTATATCTCCAACACTCCAGTACTCCAGAAGAGAGACAACTATTAGATACGGATAGTCGACTCTGGGAGTAATTCCAAGGCAGGCGGGGTGGATTTCTACTTAATCTTGGCGCGGTACAACCGCAGGCTGTTGGAGACCACGGTTATACTGCTGAGCGCCATGGCGAGTGCCGCCAGTATAGGGTGTAACTGTCTCAGAAAACCGGGCATAAATGCGACAGGATAGAGTAAGCCAGCGGCAACGGGGATGAGGATGAGATTGTAAATGAAGGCCCAGAAGAGGTTCTGCTTCACGGTTCTCATGGTGGCGCGGCTCAATTGAATAGCCCGGGACACACCCAGCAGGTTGCCACTGGCCAGAATCACATCGCCTGTCTCTATGGCCACATCCGTTCCGGTGCCGATGGCCACACCCACATCCGCCTGAGCCAGGGCAGGCGCATCATTGATGCCATCACCCACCATTCCAACCAGGTGGCCTTTATCCTGGAGTTCTCTCACTTTCATGGACTTTTCCTCAGGAAGTACCTCGGCGACAATCTCATCGAGGTGGACTTGAGCGGCGATGGACCTGGCTGTTTGGATATTGTCACCAGTTAGCATTACCACTGTAAGCCCCTGGCGATGCAGCTCTTTCACAGCCTCCTTTGACTCTGGTTTCAATGAATCGGCAACAGCAATAAGGCCGGCAAGTTGTTTTTCAACTACCACAGCCATCAAGGTCTTTCCATGGGCCCGCAGATCTCGGATATCGTTGTTCCCAGCGTCAATATTTACGCCCATCTGCACAAACCAGTCTGGCTTGCCCACGTAGACCATCTTTCCGTCTACTCTGGCCTGGACCCCAAATCCTCCTGAGGCCCGGAACTCCTCGGGCTCTAAAAGCTCTAGACCCCTCCTTTCCGCTTCCCGTACAATGGCCCGTCCAACAGGGTGTTCAGAACCTCTCTCAACTGAAGCGGCAAATCTTAGGAGTTCCCCTTCGTCTTGCGCTGGTGAGGATGAATTGAATGAGACTATATCTGCCACAGCGGGTTTTCCCAGGGTAATGGTTCCTGTCTTATCAAGGACAATGGTGTCCAACTTGGTGGCTTTTTCCAAAGCCTCACTGTCCTTAAAGAGAATCCCCTTTTCCGCACCCTTACCGGTCCCCGCCATGATAGCTGTGGGCGTGGCCAGACCAAGAGCGCAGGGACAGGCGATGATCAGAACCGCAACCAATCGAATCATGGCCGGAACGAATTCCCCTCCCAAGATCCACCAGAGGATGAAAGTAACAGCGGCGATTCCCATAACTCCGGGAACAAAGACGGCAGAGACTCGGTCGGCGAGAGCCTGGATGGGGGCCTTGCTTCCCTGAGCCTCCTGAACCAGACGGATAATCTGCGCCAGGGCCGTATCCTTGCCCACCTTGGTGGCTCGGAATTTCAGACGGCCCTCACTGTTAATTGTTGCCCCGACAACTGCATCTCCAGGGCCCTTATCCACGGGGATCGGTTCTCCGGTCAACATGGATTCATCAACAGCTGACTGTCCCTCCAGCACCACCCCGTCAACCGGAATCTTCTCGCCAGGACGGACGATGACCAGATCACCAACTTTCACCTGGCTGAGGGGAATTTCCACTTCCTTGTCATCCCTCAGGATGGTCGCGGTTTTTGGGCGCAAGCCCATGAGTTTGCGAATTGAGTCACCGGTGCGGCCTTTGGCCCGGGCCTCCAACATTTTACCCAGCTTGATGAGGGTAATGATCACCGCAGACGTTTCAAAATAAACGTGGCTGCCGAGGGAAGGGTAGAGGAGAAGTGTCAGAGAGTAGAAATAGGCCACCGACGAACCCATGGCCACCAGCACGTCCATATTGGCGCTGCCGTGTTTCAGGCTTTTCCAACCGCCGGTATAGTAATCCCATCCAGTGTAAAACTGTACAGGAGTTGCCAGAGCCCAGAACACCCAGTTTACCCAGAGCGCATGACTCCACGTTCCCAAAAGGCCAAAGTCTCTTCCCATGCTCCACAGAAAGAGCGGTGTGCTGCAGATGAGCCCAACAATGAACTTTCTGGTCTGGTCCGCTATTTCCGCGCGCCGCGCTTTTTGCTCCACATCCTCTTCCTCTAGGGTCTCGTCTGGGAGGATGGCACCATAACCCGCGTCCTGGATGGCAGCAATGATTGCATCGAGATTGGTGACAGTTGGCAGGTACTCTACCTGTGCCCGCTCGCTGGCAAAATTCACCGAAGCCTGCACCACTCCCGGAACTTTTTTATTGAGAGTTCTCTCAATGTTCATGGCGCAATTGGCGCAGGTCATTCCGGTTACCGGCAACTCAACCCTCGCGGTGGCAATGCCGTAGCCAGCATCTTGAATCTGGTCCACCAGATCACCAATCTGAATTTTCTCCGGATCAAAAAAGACCGATGCTTGTTCCGCCGCGAAATTGACGTTCGTATCCTCAACTCCCTGAAGCTTTTTCAGGTTCCTCTCGATGTTGAGCGCGCAACTGGCGCAACTCATTCCGGTGATGGGGAGGGTGACATTTTCACTAGCCATGTGTGCTCACTTCGTTCGCCGCATAGCGCAAAGAGCATAGCGCATAGCGTTCATGAATGTTTGACTTACTTACAATTGACGTGGTGACTGAAACCTCAAGAAGGATGCCGCAAGCAAGATAGAACCAATAGTGCATCTTCGCTCCTCGTTCTGAAACGGTTTGGCAACTTAAACCGTTTAGCGCTTTACCAAGGTAGACGGATGACATCCGCGAGCATTACACTGGGGGTGGACTTCTTGCTTCAGCTGGGGCGTCGGCAGTCGCAGTCGAGGCACCCATGCTCGGCGCAGCTGCCGCAGCTTAGCTCGAGCTGTTTGCGTAGGGCCGTCCTGGCGCGGTGCAGTTTCACTCGCGTGTTGTTGGCTGTCATGCCAGTCTCTGTCGCGACTTCGGCAATGCTTGCGCCTTCTAAATCAACGCGCCTGAGCAGCGCAGAATAGTCATCTTTGAGCGTCGGCAACAGATCGTTCACACACTGACAGATGGCGCGTTCGAAATCTGGTTCGGGCGTTTCAGTGTCGGTGCTCATTCCAGCTAACCGTTTCAAGGCACGGCGTTCGGCATCCCGGTGTCGATAGTGATCGATGACCGCGTTTCGCAACAGGCGGTAGAACCACGCCACTACGGTCTCGCCGTCGCGAATCGAATCCGATTTCTCTACGCTCTTGACGAAGGCGGCCTGGAGGATTTCCTCGGCATCGGATGGGTTACCCACACGACGCGTGAGGAAGGATAAGAAGCGACGGTGATTGTCGACAAGCGATGAAATTACAGCGGAGGTCTTGTGCCTTGCAGTTTGCATAGCTGGGTTACTTCTTTTGCCGAACTCGTGGCAGAGTGACTAATGATTAGAGTTCAATGACACTACACGCTAGTCAGCTGCCGGATAATTAATCTCCTTAAGGGTCTCTTTAATTTTCTCGAGAGTGGCTGGGGCGTCCCATTCCAACGTGATATTTTTGCTTGCGGGATCTCCCTCCACCCGAGAAACCCCCTCCACCTCACTGAGCTCTTTCTTGATGGTCATCACACAGTGACCACAGGAGATGTTTGGTACCGACAATGTCTTTGTTTCCATGTCAAGTCCCCTTCGCATGGAGCATAGAGCATGGGGAAAAACGATTTGTCCTCTGTGCCCTATGCCTCTACTTACTCCTGCCTGAATGCTACCCGTTGCCTGCTGTCGGCTCTTTCTTTAACCACTCGGCGAATATCGCCCAGGCGCAGCCAACTCCAGACCGCACCTCGACAGCATCCGCCGGACAGTTCGTGGCACAGGCGCCACACTCCATGCAGCCATCTCTGTCCAGGATTTGTACGACTCCGCCATTCAGTGCAAACACCGCGTGACCGCAAACCTGGATACACATACCACATCCGGTACATGTACCTTCATCCAACTCCAGGGTGACCACATTTCTCAAATAATAAAGTTCCACGTTTTTCCTCACGCTATGGAGCCAATCAGCCAAAAAACCCCGCCTGCCACCATGGACAAGATAATCATTGGTACCGCGATTCGCATCTCTTTCTTGACCCCGGAAAGTGAAGTGAACGTGCTGCAGCCGGTGAAATTCATGGCGAAGTACGCGGCTATTGCCGGAGCCATCAAGAAAAGGGCAATAAGACTTGCTCCACTCCAGCTTGACGCCAGGGTAAGGCTGATCAACACGGCCCACAACAGTCCCAGTTGAGCTCCTTTCAGAGAAAAGGCTCTTCCCGGAATCCAGGGAAGTAACACCGGCGTAATAAGAGAACCCATCAACAGTGCGCCCAGATATACCAGGCTGGGGGTTACACTTTGTGAGCGGGCTGCAGCAACATCAAACCCATGCCGGCTCAATCCACTCAGGAAAAATACAAACAGCAAAATAAGGAGCGTTGGCTTCCAAGTCTGCACTAACTCCACTGGCGTTAGCACCAACCGGTCCCTGAGGGGAAAGCGGATCCGTCTGAGCTCTTCAGTGGCCTTCATCCCATTGTCGAAGTACGCCGGCAAATCGCGGGCTCGCACTGGTCCGTATTTGGCCCGGAACCCCGTTGCTTTTTTGATCTTATGCGCTGCCACTCCGGAGGCTCCCAGCTGAGGCAGGATTATGCTCCTGTGCTTGACAAGTTTGTCCAGCTGCACGGTCTGGATGCGATTAATGAGTTCAGGTGTTCCGAAAGTCCCCTTGCCGGCAGCACACCAAACGTTAATGCCAAAGGTTTCCAGCACCAGCAACCAGAGATCTCTGCCTGAAAGCTCGCGCCGAAGCAGATCAAAACTCAGCTTATAGTTGGCGGTAACCAGGACCTGAGAATCAGTATCCGGCTCCCCAATTGCATATAATCCCGCCGGAACCGTGTAATGCATCCGCCGAATGCCCCACCTGACCCTACAGCCTCCCAACTTATCTCTGAGGCTCATGTGAGTTGATATCCGGGCGACTTTGCCCACGGGTGTATCGATCCAACCGTCGAACCAGGTAGCTCTTTCATCCACCACCTCCCCACCTGGGGAGGTTTGGGAGCCTCAGCACGTTTCGGTTGCTTGCGGTTGTACGCCAGTAGCACCGCTAGCTGACGCTGGAATCTCTTTTGTCATGGTCATCCCCTGCCGTAGGGATATCAGCTTCCTACTCTGCTCCGCGCCCACGTCCAAATTATACCAGATAATCCCTATTTGCAATGTGGGAATAATTAGGAGGGTAAGACTCAATCATTGCGGATTGCGCCCGCCTTCTGGACTCTGGCTACTGCCTACTGAATCTGTGACGTGCGATCTAAGATATGCGATCAGCGCCTTCAGATGGTTACTCAAGAGGGTTCCTACTTCCCACATCTCACATCCCACATCTCTCAATCCTGATCCAAAATCTCGCGCACCGTTTTGAGCATATCACCCACATCAAAAGGCTTGCCGACAAAACCCCTAGCCCCCGCTTCTAAGGCTTCCTTGCCAGGCCCACTGGCAGAATAGCCACTAACAACAAGAATCTTTGCCTGTGGGTTTATCTTGAGAATCTCTTCATAACACTTTTTGCCCCCCATCCCAGGTATCACTAAATCTAAAATGATGAGATCAATGCGCTCCAGCTCCCTCTGATAAAGCCGTAAGGCACTTTCCCCGTCGGTAGCCGTAAGGACCGTGTAGCCCGCGTCACTGAACAACTCTACCCCCAGCTCCCTGATGTACTCCTCATCATCCACCAGCAGAATAGTTTCCATGCCCCCTGTAATTCGGTCTTCTCTTTCTTTTGCCTTTTTCTTACCCCCATCCTGGTCCATGGTGGGCAAATAGATTTTAAATGTGGTCCCCATGTCGGGCTCGCTGTAGCACAAAATGTAGCCCTCATGGTTCTTGACTATGCCATAGACCATGGCCAGACCCAGACCTGTTCCTTTACCAACCTCCTTGGTGGTGTAAAAGGGCTCGAAAACATGCTCAAGGGTTTCTTTGTCCATGCCATGACCAGTGTCTGAGATGCTTAACATTATGTACTCGCCAGGTTTTGCTCCCAGGTGAGTTTTGCAGAATTCTTCATTCAGGGCTATGTTTTCCGTTTCAACGATGATTCTGCCCCCCTCTGGCATAGCATCCATGGCATTTACCACCAGATTCATAAGCGCCTGCTCCACCTGAACGGGATCGGCATTGACAACTGCGGGGATTTCGCTCAGGTGGAGTTCTATTTCGATCATCTTGGGGATGGTGCGCTCGAGCAGATTCTTCATCTCCTCCACCTCATGGTTGAGGTCTAGGGGCCGGCGCTCGCTCTGCACTTTACGGCTGAACGTAAGCAGCTGCCTGGTGAGTTCAGCACCCCTCTTGGCGGAGCGGTGAATCTTTTGGAGTGATTCGTAGCTGGACTGGCTTTGGTTTGCGCCGTGGATCAGTACTTCAGTGTAACCCTGGATAACCTGGAGCAAGTTATTGAAATCGTGGGCTATGCCACCAGCCAAGGTGCCAACAGCTTCCATCTTCTGGGCTTGGCGCAGTTGGGCCTCCAGTGCCACCTCTTGAGTCACATCACGGTTGACCGAAACAAAGTTTACAATTACTCCCGAGCTGTCGCGGATGGGCGAAATTATCGTCTCAAACTCACACAGTGTACCATCTTTCATCCTGTTGTTTATCCGGCCTACCCACGCCTTGCCGCTGGAGATCGTCTCCCACATTTCCCGATAAAAAGCCTCGTCGTGTCTATCACTTTTGAGAATACGAAAGTTTCGCCCGACAATTTCTGCAGCAGTGAAACCACTCAGTTTCTCGAAGGCAGGATTGACATATTCGATTGTCCCGCGCCTGTCAGTGATGATAACACTCTCTGCTGCCTGTTCTACAGCCGTTGCCAGACGGATGCGCTCTTCCACCGCCCGTTTGCGCTCGGTGACATCCATGATCATTCCTGAGATGACATTTTCTTCGAGAGCTGCAGTCACCATTACGTTTTTTGTAGCTCCACTTTTTGTAAGAAGATCCACCTCCAAGTTCTTGACCGTACCTGTTTTCTTGAGATTTTCAATGAGTGCATCTCGGTCATCTAGATTCTTATATCTCGCGAGAACACCTGCAGACTGCATTTCCTCAAAGGTTGCAAAGCCCGTCATTTCAAGAAGCGCGTCATTTACATAAAGAATATTACCCTCAAGATCGCTCTTATAAATCCCAACAGGGGCGTGATCCACAAGATTTCTGTACTCCCTCTCTGATTCTCGCAGTGCCTCCTCCACCCTTTTTCGCTGGACAATGTCATCGTGTGCTTCTCTGTAAAGAAGCAACACCGATGATCCGATAAGAAGGCACAATATCAGTATTATAGAACCACTGGTCTTGATCAGGGGATCAATGACGCTCCGGTTAATATCACTGAGACTCGCCAGATAGACGACCCTCCAGCCCGGATAATTATCAATGTGCATCTGGTGGATGAGATATTCATTTCCTGATTGATCAAGCGCACGCTGCTCATTTTGCATGCTCAAACCGGTCCAATTCCATGGACCTTTGCCAAATTGTCGGGACTTGGCAATCTCGGAGATGGTTTCAGAGGAACTTTTCCACAGGAAACGGTATAGCCAATCTGCACGGCTCGATACAAATATCATCCCGTGCGAGTCGGTTAGTAGGGTGATCCCGCCCTTGTCCCTGCTGAAATCTTCTTCCATAGACGCAACGGAGGCCTTGATGACTGCAACCCCTATCGCACTTCTTTTCCCTGCAGCATAGACCGGATGACTGTAATACACCCCACGTTTTCTTGAGGTCACCCCAAGAGCCATGTAAACGAAAGGATTGCCTTGAATAGCCTGCTGGAAATAGGGACGAAAACCGTAATTCTTCCCCACGAAGCTGTCGGCAGCGTTTCGATTGGAGGAGGCTATGGTGTTTCCCTCCCTGTCCATCAAATAGCAAACACTAACCTCTAAGGCATTGTGAAAATGGTCTAGCTCTGAATTTGCTTTTTTCAGATGCGGTTCACTTGGGTTCAACAAAGCCATTTGCAATTCCTCGAGAGTAGCCAAAGCCTTAACTGCCTTTTGATTTTCAGAGAGGGCCGACGACACATGATTACTGATGTCTTTCGCGTGCAAACCACCTTGCCTTTGGGCTTCCTTAAATGCTGATTCGCTCAAGGATTTATAGTAGAGGTATCCGCCGATGGATGCGGAGAGGAAGGCCAACAACGCTAAAACTGACAGGATCCTGCGAAGTTTCATCTCGAGCTTTTACCCTGGCGAAAAGCAGAAGGGTATCTTTTCGCAACCCCAGTGATGGCCATGGAATCACTTTGCTTCTAATGGCTCGTTTTTTGGTATCTCGGAAAGAGACTTGTTAATTTTAGGAGCACAAATCGTGCCAAAGAGGGAAGGGGATTTCGGATTTCGGATTTCGGATTTCGGATTGAAAATAATAAAACGCAAATGGAGGTTTTTTTCAAGTTCCGCAATCTGAAATCTAAAATCTACAATGAAAATGCCCCGCCTCCGTCGCCGGAAAGCGGGGCATTTTTTACCGAGGAGTTACAGACCTCGTTACAAACTCCTATTTGCCTTTGCCGAAAACCTGAGTAGGAGGGGTGGTATTGCCTGTGGCGTTGGGGAAGTCAGGAGACTTGTAGGCCTTCTTGTTGTGCTCAATCAGGTCGCGTGCTTTCTCCATGAAACTATTGTAACGTTTCTTGCATTCATAGAAACCATGCCACCAGGCATAGTCCGGCGCCATCATGGCTGCACCAAATCGGGCCCTGCGTCCCTCGTGGTGCCACAGCTCGTAATATTCCACCTCGAGTTCCTCATCAAACATCTTGCTCTTGTCCAGCAAGCCTTTGGCATAGAGGTTCTTAAGCATCTTGTCTGCCGGTTCGAAATAGACGTCGTTGTACTCAACGTTGATCTTGTCGTACTTGAAAAAGTGATTATCCACCCAGACCTTGCCGTGACACTGTTTGCAGACATCCTTCATCTTGTCCCGCTCAACCTTATGGTTTACTTTAGCGGGAAAGGGCTTGAAGTCTTCCGGCCTGATTGACCGAGGTGCCTGAGACTCCCAGGCAAGCCTTTCGGTGACATCGTGACTGGTAAGCACCGTTCCCGAACCTGACATGTGACAGGAGGCGCAGGTCGGTGCCCGGTAATCCACTCCAGGGGTCCAGGTCCCCGGAGCGGCGTTCCAGTTATACTCAGCACTGAACGCCGTGTAAATGTCACCGTGTTTGGACTCCATGAAAATCTCGATCTGGGGATGATCCGGTCCCAGATGGCACTGGCCACACGCCTCGGGCTTCCTCGCCTCCATGACAGAAAAGCGGTGCCGGGTGTGGCAACTGGTACAGCTCCCCAAGCTAGCGTCGAAATTGACCCGGCCCACCCCCACATTGGGCCAGGTCTCTGGGTCCAGTTTTTCGTCCTTCATTCTGAGCACGGTGCCGTGGCAGTGGAAACAGCCAGTGGCTCTTTCAAAGTCGCTGTTCATACCCAGCTTGAGCCACGGATCGATCTGCCAAATGATCTGTATGGTGTTAGCATGCTTACTCTGGGCATACTGCTTGGCCTCGTCAGGATGACAGCGTGAGCAATCCTTGGGCGTGACTGCTGCTGCCACCGGTACCTTGTATTCCTTGCTACCGTATTTCACGTCACCCCGTTGGTACTGCTTGTAATGCTCTTTGCTCACGTCCTTATCAAAAGATTCGGCCTTGTGGCAGTCATAGCAAGTCACGTTGGCATTGGCGTGTCGACTGTTAGACCAGTCGCCAAAAATACCAGGATGCTCAATCTTGTGGCACTCAAGGCAGGCCACCGCCTCCTTGGGCATGCTACGCTCTATCCTGAACTCCTTCGCTTTGGGCAGGTTTTGTGCAGAGACCAGGATAGTCATGCTTCCCACCACCAGGAGTCCAGCCAGCCCCACGGCCAGAGCCGTTATAGTCAGATATCTTTTCACTGCTACACCCCCTTTCTGCGTTTCATTAACGCAGAATTACTTACTGAGAACCTTCCTGCCTATAGCGTCTTTGAACACATATAGGTCGTAACCTTGCATCCTCCTCAAAGACTTCCTCTTTTGACCGGTACGGCCTGCGACGAGACCTGTCCAAGTCCTCAGGTCGGGTCGCTCAGCCGAGTCGAGATCGTCCCCGCCACACAATAGGTTTAAACTTCGGTGCGCCTCAGACGCTTGTTACAAACCTAAGCCCCGATAAGTGTCCTTGTACTGTTTATACTCGTAGAACGCCCTCGGATTGTGAACCAGGTTCTTATGGCAATCCACACATTTCTTTTCATATCCCGGCCTGGCATAGACCACATCACGGTGAGCCAGCATGGCGCCACGCTTGTTCGGGATGTAGAGGAGATTACGGTGGCATTTTTCACACTGCTCATTTTTGAAAAAGCCGTAAGCTTTCTGTCGTTGCTCTTCGTGATCATATTCTTTCAAGAAAAAATGCATCATCACATCTTTGGCACCGTGAAAAGTTTTGGCGTAGAAGAAATTAAAAGTGTCCTGGGGAGCAGGCAGATGGCAGTCCATGCAATCAGCCACGAAACCTTGTTCGTTGTTTGCATGACTGGAAGTCTTCCAGGTGTTGTAGGCAAATTGGATCTCATGGCACAAAGCGCAGAATTCAGGTGTAGATGTGCGCACCATAGTAAAGTAGGAGATGCTGAAAAACGGAAAAGCAACAATTATCCCTATGACAATGTAAATGGCGGGCTTGATAAATTTTTTCATGGTTGCGTCCTTAAAAAAGGATGTTACGTTACATTTCTTGGTGTTTAAAAAAAATCTATGAGCCGATAAACGGTTCAGTCAACAGCCAGACCATTTATCTTAAGATTCTAACAATAATATACATAATTTAATAAAAATTATACTACAATGTGGTACTTATTAACATGAATTTTCTGACTTTCTGACGAGTAAATAAAACAAAGAACTATAAACAAGTCAAGTAACTGTTGTTGAAAAAATACTCTTGTTCAAAAGATGAAGAGATTTTTAGATACACTATTTTTTCGCGAAGCCTGAGAGACAGTTTTTTAGTAAGTTCGAAAACATTTTCAACGGTCTTTTCACCATCCGGGTTTACCAGGCAGCAGGCGACAGGAAGGAGGGGGAGCAGATCATTTCTTGACTTAAGTCAAAGACTCGGTTTTGCCTTCATGATACTTTCAAGGGTGACCTCAAAAAAGTAACCATGATGATCATCAGGCGAGGTTCTGCTCGCGCTAAAGATTTCTGACATCTGTAACAAAACAAATCGTGCCGGTTTCCACAATGCAAAACCAGCATAAACCTTTCTGTGCATCCATTCTGATTGACCGTTTTATTCGACCATTCAGGGCCGGCCATATTTCAGGCCAAACTCACCTTTTACGATAAGGAGCAATCAATGCCTGTTTTCAGTTATCTGGCATACCCTGTCAAGGGAGCAAAGGAGGAGCTGCTCAATGATCTCGCAGCCCTTGACCACTGTGAGGTGATACCAGCCGAAAACGAGGAAATCCTGATCCTTGTGACCGACACGCCCAATGAGAAAAAGGAGAAGGAGTTACAGAAAAAACTTAAGGAATTAAGATCATTACAGTCTGTTGGCATGACATTTGGCCATACGGATGAGTAACCAGAGGAGAGAGAAGGAGCGGCAAATGAATATCAGCAGAAGATCATTCATCAAGTCCTTGGCCTTGAAAAGTGCCGTCGCTGTCGGCGGGACGATGTTCCCGGGAATCAGTTTCGGCGGTTGGAAAGAGTTAGGTCTATCTTCGGGGGGGATTGAATGGAAAAAGACGCCCTGTCGTTTTTGCGGTACAGGATGCGGCCTTCTGGTCGGCGTCTCCGGCGATCGGGCCGTGGCTGTAAAAGGCGATCCCAACTGCAGTGTCAATAAGGGATTGTGCTGCGTAAAAGGCTATCATTCCATCCAAATTCTCTATGGCAAGGACAGGGTAAAAGAGGCCCTGGTGCGGAAAAACGGAAAGCTGGTTGAGGTTCCCATCCAAGAGGCCCTCGATCTGGTGGCCGAGAAAATGAAAGAGACCATCAAGAGCCACGGCAAGGACGCCGTATCCATATACGGGTCCGGGCAATGGTCGATTCCCGACGGATATGCCGCATCCAAGCTATTCAAAGGGTGTATCGGTACCAACAATGTTGAAGCAAATGCCCGCCTCTGCATGGCAAGTGCAGTGACGGGGTTTTTGACCAGTTTCGGCCTGGACGAACCCATGGGCTGCTATGACGACATCGATCACGCCGACGTCTTCATCACCTGGGGCAACAATATGGCCGAAATGCATCCTGTTCTCTTCTCTAGAATGCTCGCCAATCGCCAAAGCAAGAAACATGTCGAAATCATCGATTTTGCCACCCGCACCAGCCGCACCAGCCAGGCATCGGATAAATCGATTATCTTCAGACCTCAGACGGATCTGGCCGTGGCCAACGCCATCTGTTATGAGATCATCCGCAACAAGTGGGTGAACTGGGATTTTGTAAATAAGCACGTTTCCTTTCACAAGGGAAAAACCAACATCGGCTACGGTACCCAAGATCATTTCAAGTTCAAAGACAAAGCGGAAACCGTTAATTTTAGACAGTATAAGGAGTTCCTGAAGGACTACACTCCCGAGAAGGTAGAAAAGATATCGGGCGTTCCCGCCAAAGACATAAAATACCTGGCCGCCCTTTACGGGGATCCGGACAAGAAGGTGACCTCATTCTGGACCATGGGTATGAACCAGCATACCCGGGGAACCTGGATCAACAACCTTGTCTACAATATTCATCTCCTGGTGGGCAAGATCTCCACTCCCGGCAACAGCCCATTTTCTCTGACCGGTCAGCCCAGCGCCTGCGGTACGGTGCGCGAAGTGGGTACTCTTACCCACAAACTTCCTCATGGCGTTGTCATGCAGGAAGAGACTCGGAAACTGGCGGCGAAGATCTGGAAAGTGCCGGTGGAAAACATCGATCCCA
>CAYFXH010000071.1:0-6603 GCA_964346905.1 uncultured Desulfobacteraceae bacterium
AAAATATGGCGAAAAGCAAGGACAAAACCTCTCACCCCAAAAAAGGGCTTGACAAAAAGGCCCTCATAGAAGGGATGGAATATAAACTTTTTATGATTAAATACAGTCAGGCTGTACTTTTTAAGAAAACTATAATTTAGACAAATGACCAATAGGGCAAAATTCTCATTCTCAGGCCAGACTCACGTTCATCAGTCGACACGGTGGAAAATCTGAAACTACAGGAGCAGAAAATGAAAAGAGTGGTTTTAGTCTTGGGGAGCATCTTGGTATTTGTTCTGGCCCCTGCAGCATGGGGAGATGACAAGCCGAACTACTTCTTTATAGGGGTTGGATTCTATTTCTATACAGGCGATATTGCAAAAAAGACAGAGCTCGATGAGGCCTTCATTGGAGAGTTCACATTTGGCAGACAATTTCATCCAAACTTCGCTTTAGAAGTTGGCACAGGCTATATTCACGATGGACATGGCGGGGACGAGCTCCGGGGATACCCATTGACCCTTACAGCAAAAGGCGTCTATCCCCTTGAAAAAGCAAGACTTTTTGGTGGAGGAGGCGTCGGCGTTTATTTTATGGATTTTGATGGCGAAATAGAAAACGTTAACATTAGCGATAGTGAAGATACTGTCTTTGGGGGTCACCTGTTGGTGGGTGGCGATCTTTATATCCACACGTCTGTCTTCCTTGGCATAGAGGGGAAGTACCTATTTATAGAAAAAGCTGACTTCGAGGGAAAAGAGGTTGAACTCGATGGCTTTGTCGTTATAGTAAAAATTGGGTACAGCTTCTAAAATAAGATGGGGCCTGGGAGATCCTGCACTTTGGTATCGCTTTAAGAGTATGTTTGCCTCAATCTTCCACAGACAATTACGAGCTAAATTGTTTGTATGTAGAGTCCACAATGGTTTTCAAGAGACTTTTGCATCCCACACTTTAATCTAAACTTTGCTTCTTGAAAACAAGCTACGACATATAGGGTCAGGTTGAACTATTGACCTTTCAGCAAGCTGACTGTTTGGTCGGTTGAGCCGGTTTAGCTTAGCTTTCAGCCATCAGCTTTCAGCTAAAAATTCCGCAATCCAAACTCTAAAATCCCCGCGTCTCCGCTTCGTTGTTCTTTTCTAGTGCTTCCTTCCCTCTGCCCTCTGAAAAACGGACAGCGCTCCTTTTTAAGTCTCCTGTATGGGCGAAATCCGGCAGCCGGAATTTCCGCCTGTAAGCACCCGGGGTGATCCCCGTGATGCGCTTGAACAAGCGCCGGAAGAACGCTGGATCCTCGTAGCCGACATTCCAGCTGATCTCGTCGATGGACGCGCCGGTTCTCTCCAGCCGACGCTTGACCTCCTCGACGCGCAGATGCTGTATGTATGTAATAGGGGAATAGCCCGTTGCTTTCTTGAAGCGACGCTTGAAGCTTCTCTCGGCCAGGCCAGATCGCCTCACCATCTCATCCACTGGAGTGGCAACAGTGAAATGATCGCCCAACCATTGCTGGGCATCTAGAACAGCTGCATCGCCATGATCGGTGGGTGTCTCGAATACAACGTACGGTGCTTGGCCGTCCACATGCCACTGCAGGAGCATGAACTTGGCGATTGCCTGGGCTGCCGGCGGCCCGAGATGCCTGGCGACCAGGTAGAGCACCAGGTCGTGCCACGACGCCGAGGCCCCCGACATGACGAATTGTTGACGCTCTCCCGTGGTGACGAGAACCTTCTCGAGGCGAAGGCGGACCTTCGGAAAGTTTCGACGGAAGGTTCGGGTGTAGGCCCAGTGGATCGTGGCTTCGCGGCCGTCGAGGAGGCCTGTTTCGGCAAGCAGCAGGACCCCGGAACAGGCTGAACACAACATGGCGCCCTGAACATGCATGGCCGACAGCCAGTTTACCAGCTTCGGATAACGCCCGGGATGCCACTCACCGTTCTCCACCATCATTGAAGGGATGATGATAATGTCGGTTTGGTCGAGTTCGTCCACCGTGCGATGGGCGGTGACCGGCAAGCCGCTTGCCGTGCTTGTTTGCGGCTGTGTAACCGCAACGATCTCGGGCTGGAAGGGGTTTTCGGCGGGCACGGCGTCATCGAAGGTGCCGAGCAGCTCAAAGCAGTTCAACACATCGTAGATGCTGCTCAAGGTCGAGAGCATGGCATCGGGAGTTGCTACAAGGCTCACGTGGATCGGCTTCTTGTCACTGGTCATTTCTTTTTCTCCTGGCATAAATGAACCTATTTTGGCCATTCTAGCTCTTACGTCGGGCTGGGGCAAATATTAATCTATGGGGTAAGAAAGTAATGAACCCATCGGCCGCATCAATGGCCGATCATAAAAAGAAGGAGAAATACCATGAAAGAGCAGACGAATATAGCAGATACGGTCGTCACAAACGGAATCAATGTTACCGAGTATGAGGAGATAGTTCAGGCGGTCAAGGATCAGCCGGACCTGGCAAAATTTCAGTTCCGGGCCAGGAACAGGTGGGATATGGGGGGTTACAATCTCACAACCATCAAAGGGTTTTACGGTGCGGGCGAGGAACACGGAGCAGAAGATCGAACCTTTGTGGTTGATGCCGATGAACCGCATATTCTGTTGGGAGAGGACCGGGCTCCCAATCCGGTGGAGTATCTGTTGCACGCACTGACAGCCTGTCTGACCAGCACCATCATCTACAAAGCGGCTGCCCGAGGCATCACCATTGATTCGGTGGAATCGACACTCGAGGGGGATCTTGACGCCCGTGCTTTTCTCGAGCTGAGCAATGAGGAGCGTAAAGGCTACCAGAGCATCCGGGCGACCTTCACGGTTAGATCAGATGCCTCGGCTGAGGAGATTAAGGAGATGGCGGAGTTTTCACCGGTTCTCGATGTAGTAAACTATGGAACACCGGTGTCGCTCCGGATCGAAAAGGGGTAGCTTGGAAAAGGGAGGACGGTCCTGGCTGCAAGGGCAGGGCCGTCTCTTCTAATCGTTGGTCGGACCAAGCCAACGAATTGAGATGACAATGAGAAGCTTCTGTTTAAGGGGTAAAAATAAGGGCTCAGAAGCTCGACCACAGACATTTGAGCCGAGCGACCTGCTCGGCTCAAAGCAGTCATCGCTTCGCGAAGAATAACTGGCGCACAATGAGGATAAACGACATAACCTATGCGGTAAGGGGTTTGCCCACTATCAAGCACCCAAAGGCTGCAATGAGGAGCATGGTTCTTAATTTGCCCGAAGGGCATGACAAATAATATCCGGCCAATGCCCCGTTGAAACATTTCAACGGGATAAATCGGCCGGATATGGTCTGCGGCCGTCCGCGGCTCAATAATAAGATAGGCCGATACGGAGATCGGCCCTACGAGAGACCATAATACCTCATCGCCTGAAAAGAATCACCAAATAGCCTTTTTGAGATTGTATCTGATACTTTCATCTGCTGTTATAAAGCCGCTTCCTTTCACTCTGACTTCCGCAATCAACAGTCGATCAAAAACGTCTCTGGTCCAGTCTATTTTTAAAGCTTCGTCGATAATCTCTCCCAACGGAGTACTAGACACTCTGAGATTGATCGCCTTCGACAAATTCTTTAAGATCACATGGGGTTTGACTTTGATCCGACCGATCTCATAGAGGTATTGCAATTCCAATCTCACCATCTGCGAAATATACACATCCCGCTCTTCAATCTCCCTTTTGGCGTTTTCACTGAGCTTATCCGTTAGTCCGGCAAAGAGCCAAACCACGATATGTGTATCCAAATATACTAGAGATTGTTGTTGTCGCGCCATTCTGCAACCTTCACATGAACGAGATCATCAGGATCGCCGACGATGCAATCGTGGGTTTTGAGGTTATCAAGCTTGCTTTTTTTCTTGTCTAGAACGATTTTTAGCTTGTGCCCCTTTCTTTCTATCTCCACCGGAATACCTGTTCTGATCAGCTCATCCACCACTTTGAATAGCTGAGATCGTAATTTTGTCAGTGACATGGGGGCCATTTGCCTCTCTCCTCATAACCGGGTTATATTTAATGACATGTACATATTATATGACATGTACTGTACATATTCAAGCTAAAATAGTTGCAAGCAGGAGCAAGCTTTGCTTACGATAACAAAGATTGTGTTGAACTACCTCATCGCAACCAGGAGGTTGCTCTTGAAGATGAAGAATTCAGGAGTCAGAATTCAGAATCCAGGAGGAAAGAACATAATGAGTGTTCTTCCATTCTGGCTGCTGGCTCCTGACTCCTAGAGCTCTTAAGCTTTGAACGGCTTGAACGAGTTGAACAACCCATGACCTATGGCCTATTACACGGTTGGTCGGTTCTGGTCGGTGGTCGGACCAAGCCAATATATTGAAATTAAATTAGAAATATAGTATTAGAGGGGGCAAATAAGGCCTTAGAAGGCCAATTTTGGCACCAAAAATGGCATTTTAAGAGAGTAGACCAATAGAGGGGCATCAAAAATGGCGCGCGCTTACCGGCATTATCTTTCTGGTAATTACATCTGGCATATCACCCATCATTGCCACACAAGAGAATTTCTTTTGAAATTTGCCCAAGATCGTCGGACCTGGCGAAGATGGCTGTTTCAACCAAAAAAGAGATATGACCTCTGTGTGCTCAACTATTATATTAGGGTGGTTCGACCTCGGTCTGAGGCTGTAACATAGCTTGACAGCTTTACAATCCTGTGACAATCCTACGCCAATAAGACGGGGTCTTGGAGACAACCTTTCTGCATGCTCGTGTCGGGAGGACTGGGATGAATGAAGTGATCGAGGTTATCAAGAAACGACGGAGTGTCCGAAAATTCGAGTCCAAGCCGGTCCCTGAAGAAATCATCAAGGACATTTTGGATTGCGGGCGCTTGGCACCTACTGCAATAAATATTCAACCTTGGCTCTTGGGTGCGGTAACCGATCCCGATCTCAAACGACAGATCGCGGATATAACCGACCATGGGAAATTCATCAAGGATTGTGCGGTCTGTTTCGCAGTGTTTACCGATTCTTCCCAGAAGTATTTTCTGGAGGATGGCTGTGCTGCGACTGAGAACATTTTGCTGGCCTGTACAGCGCACGGAATTGGCAGTTGCTGGGTGGCAGGTCACAAGAAAGCCTATGTGGATTCCATCAGAAAGCTCCTCAACGTTCCTGAGCCGTATACGCTTATTGCCCTCATAGCAGCAGGATATTCCAATCAACAACCATCGCCCACAAAGAAGACTCTTGCTGAGGTGACCTTTTTCAACAAGATCGCCACATGAGGAACAGCTGGACACGGTAAGTCAGTCCAAGACAGCTACTAAAGCTCTCAACCGGGGTGATCCCCAAAGACATATAGGGGGACGTCCCCTCTATTTTCCAAGTGAAGATAGTCTGAAGAAAAAGGCGCTAAGAAACTTTTTCATACAGCATGACCTTGTCTTTACCTCCCTTTTTTGCTTCATATAATGCTTTGTCAGCATTGGTAATTAACTCATTAATGTTACCAGCTAACTCTTTATAATGTGATATCCCTATACTAACTGTAATATCGCAGAAATTCTTGACATTTTTTCTTAAACGTTCTCCAATAATAAGAGCATCACCTGGCGCTGTATTTGGAACAATTACGACAAATTCTTCCCCACCATATCTATAAATATGAATCTTATCGTAATTTCTCAAACTTTGTTCAATGTGTTGTGTCACTTTTTTTAACAACTTATCACCTTCAAAATGACCAAATCTGTCATTAAAATCTTTAAAATTATCAATATCAATGATGAGTAAACCGCAACCTCTCGTTGTTCTTTCTGACATTGATATTAATAATTCTATGTCTTTATCAAACTTTCTCCTATTGTATACCCCAGTAAGAGGATCTTTTTCGATTAGAAAAGAAATGAAGTCTTGCTCTTCTCGAGTCAGCTTACTCAATACCTTTCCCAAGTCCACCTTTATATCCTTTCGAAAATAAGATTAGCATTTGGGATCCTGGGATCCCCAGAATCCCTTGTAGGCTTCTGCTTTCCAGCGGACAGTGCAACAAAACCTTTTTCAAAAAAAGTGGGGCCACCGGCCCATTATAGGCCAACGGTTTATTATCTGCCACAGATAATGCGCTGTCGTTTATCTGTACGAGCTAATGCAAGACGTTCTGGGAAAGAAAACTGAGGTCTTCTTCGGAAATCTCGGCGAATCTAACTCCCACAAGAAACGAAGGGTGATCTGCTTCCGCCTCTTCAATGTCTAATCTAATCATTTCACCAGTGGCAAAGATGGAATGGTTCTGTTCAGGTATTTCGATCGCCAAAGGAATGGGCCTATCCGGGTCAGGCAATTCGTGACAGTGGATAAGCGCGCCCGTTAGACTGATATCCTTAACTTCTCCTTCGAGTGGGCCTTCAACACTGAGGATACTGAGAGGCCAAGAGACCTTGGCCCGGGAATACTCACGTGCTTTTTTCTCGGTGGACACCTTTTTAAACTTACTCTTGGACTCATTGACTCTACGAGTTGCCTCTAAGATTATCTCTCTAATGTCAATCTTTTCGATAGACTGATCTTCGAACTCTACCAGACAATCCCGGTATTCAAATTCTCCTTCGACCCAGTAGGCAAGGTC
>CAYFXH010000071.1:6613-23334 GCA_964346905.1 uncultured Desulfobacteraceae bacterium
GTCTCCTGGACCTGGTTACGAATGGAATCTTTAAGGGAATTATGACTTATGAATCCCAGAGTTAACAGCATCTCGCCCAGCCGCTTGTTTGAATCCTCTGCCCTGGTCAGCGCCTCTTCCAAACGTTCCCAGGAAATCAGTCCTTTGTTGCGGAGGATTTGCCCTAATCGCAGCCACTTACTACCAGTTGCCGCAATAATTTTTCCATCTTTCAGGCAAATAGCTCTACTGGTCTCCCCCCGCTCCAGTATGAGGACACCACTTTTGTTCTCCAATGAGAGAATTTGTAAAATGCTTGATAGCCCTAACGACTCTAGCTTCCCTTTAAAGTCTGTCATATCAGGCATATTTGAAAATCTAAATGGGTTCCCGGCCATATAGCTGTCTGAATAGTCTCTGGTATGGAGTGGCTCGATTGGACCTTCTTGGGTATATTCTGCAGGGGAGGCAACCACCGGTAGAAGGTAGAATCCTATGATCTTTCGGTTGTGCTGGCTGAGTTCTTGGAATTCAATACCCAGATAGCGATCTCTTATAACTTTTACAATTCCATTTTCATTGATTTCAGAGTTATGAACGTCGTCCAGGGTAAAGTTCAGGTCAACAACATTATTTGTCTTCAGATGGTGTTTCTTGACTGTTCTACAACCAATACCAGTGTACGATACATCCTCGATGATAATGTTGCCTTTCTCCGTATTTTCTGGGTATTTTCTCTCATATTTTCCAGTTAATTTAACATCTTTTCTGTAATGTTTTCTTTGTTCTAACTGAACATGGAAACTGTTCTGACAACTACAATTTACTTCAAACGGTCGATTGAGCACTATTTTATTGCTATCTACTTTATTAATTTTGCCACAGTATTGACAAATTACTGAGCATTCCTTTTTCTTGCCAAAATATACTTTTTTTACTTTCATAGAAAATGTCCCTTTCAGATCCTGGCAAAGGGTAACATCCAACTATGGGGACGCAGCCGCTGGCATCCTTGCTGTACTTCAAAAGAAATAGTGCCCGTCACCTCATCTTCTAACCCCAGTTGGCAACGGAAAGCTGACGGTTACAAAGTTTCAGATTAACCAAAGCGAGTACTTCATGAATTATAATCAGGATATCCCAACAAAAATCGCTGCGAAGCTGGAAATAAATCGCGATCTTTTGGCATATTAACAAATACTGCCAACATTTATCAACCTCATTTCCGCACATAAAAACCTTTACCCACACTCTCACCCCGAAACCTGGTGATACTCCTGAAGGTGAAAAGGATTTGACATCGCCTATTGCACTGCAATACAATACGTAGCAAAATAGTTGAGGTGGCCCGGGATGGCAGGAAGACAAAGACCCACCATTGCAATAACCATCAATCCAGAGTTACTCGAGAGGATAGACAGGCTTGCAGGTTCAGCGGAGCTCAGTAGAAGTAGGTTTATTGAGAACCTCCTGACCGTGGTCGTGGAGACAGTGCAGGAGCTTGAGGCGACTGGGCTCTGGTCAACATCCAGGCTGATGGTGGAGATTAAGGACAGATTCAAAGACGTGTTACTGCAGAGAAAGCTTTTCGAGCCGTAATGTATGGCCCAGTGCTCGGCAAGGAGGGTTTCACCCATGAGTGCAAAGAAGATAGTGATTATAGACGACGATCCGGAAATTTGTGATGCGCTGAGCCAAATCCTTTCCCAGTATGGCTACCAGGTATTTACCGCTCTGGATACCCAAACAGGCTACGAGCTGTTTGTTGAAACCGGACCGGACCTCCTTATACTCGACATCATGATGGCAACCATGGATGAGGGACTAGAGTTCGCCACAAAAATCAAAAAGAGTGAGACAATTTACGGGGTGCCGATACTCATCGTCTCGGCCAGACCACCGGTGGAAAAGGGGTATGGTCGAACTCTAGACGAAGACCTGGATTGGATTCATGCGGATATCTTTATGGAAAAGCCCATCGAGCCAGAAGAGCTCATCCATAATGTAAAGCTCCTCATCAACGGCAAATGATGCTGGGTTTGATAGTCTGAGGAGAAAACCAGAGCCGGCAACAAGGAAACAGTGAGGCAGGAAAGATAAAGGCGGCAACTCTCACGTAGGCCGCACGAATTTGGATAACGGTTTCGTCCTCAGTAAAGACAAAAAAGGGCGGGGATTCGGTTCAGCTAGAGCCATAACCCCCGCCCGTAGAGCAGCTCTTTCAATCGCCGTTCAGAAAGCTGCATGCACATCCCAGGGCTAAGCTATCACAGGAGCCGATAGGGATAAGCCCTCCTGGTCCACTCGCTGTCCGGATACTCCGCAGCAAGCCGTTCGTAGGCCGCCTTGAGAGGTTTGGGATCGCCAGTGCTTTTGTAGCCGCCGACTCCTCGCCAGTAGATGGCCTCTGGAGCCGCACCGCTTGCACCGTAGTCTGCAAGTAGCTCGTCAAACGTTCGTATAGCCTCCTGGAAACGTCCGGTATCAAAATACGTCTTTCCTATACCCAGCTTTATTGAGGGGATCAGCTCATCAGGCCCAAAAAATCCAACAGTCCTATGATGTTCATTGCCCTCGGCGTCCAGGGTGATGATGGTGGGCGTCCAGACTACTTTGAAGTCTGTGGAAAATGGTTCACTATCCGAAGGGATGCGGAGCGGAATCACATTCTCCATAACGAAGTCAATGACCGATGCCTCTGGATACGTAACTGCATCCAATTGCTGACAGCCGATTCAATGGGGATTAAAAAAGTCCAGGAGCACTGGTTTGTTCTCAGAACCAGCCCGCGCCAAAGCATCATCCATATTGGTTTCCCATGCAATCTCTGGGTGACTTGTATCTCTCGCTAGAGGTGCCATAACTCTATCCTTTCGTGAAGGTGGTTGCTCTGGTTGGTATAAGCCCGCACCATTGTCACACGTACATACGCGCTACCATGTATCGAATTGCAGGCCTATTTTCTCTGTGGTTACTCGAAAAAGTAAGAATGAGTTAAAAGGGAGTCAAGCCCGGTGCTACCGGACCAATAAGAGACTCAAACCAGGGACATAGGTGATTACCATGAGGGCCATCAGCAGAATGGCCAGAAATGGCAGGGAAACCAGGCCGAGACGGAGGATGGACTTCTCGAATCTCAGGCTGGCGATGAAGAGATTCATTCCTATGGGCGGGGTTGAGTAGCCGATCTGGAGGTTGGTGAGAAAGATGACGCCCAGGTGGAGCAGATTGATGTCGTAACCCTGAGCGATGGGGACAATAAGCGGCGCCACGATCACCAAAGCGGAATAGACATCTAGCATGCAGCCTACCAGCAGGAGAAAAATGTTTAAGATAAGCAGAAAAACGAACTTGCTCTCCACGTGGCTCTGGATCCAGAGGAGAATTTTGTTGGATACTTGCTGGTCAACCAGAAAACTGTTGAAAGCCAGGGCTGAGCCCAGAATGATGATGATACCGCCGACCATCACCACGGTCTTGACAATGATCCCTACCATTTGGTTCAGCTTCACGTCTCGATTGATGAGCAGGGCCACGATAAGGACATACACGAGGGTAACCACGGCTGCTTCGCTCACTGCCAGGAACCCGCTGTAGATCCCGCCAAAAACCACAACAGGGAGCAGTATCTCCCAAATTGTCTCCCGGGTGGTGTCAATGAGGTCCCGCAAATCAAAGTTGAGCACCCTGCACTCGCCACGGACCCCCTTGTGAATGCTGTATGCGGACAGCAAAAGAACCAACAAGATGCCTGGCATCAGACCGGCAAGAAAAAGTTGAGGAATACTAACGCCAGCCACTACCCCGTAGATGATCATGGGCAGACTGGGAGGGAAAAGGAGCCCCAGGCTTCCTGAGCTGGTAAGGAGACCGAGTGAGAAGTCTTCGGGATACTTTTCATCCAGGAGGGCGGGCAGCAGCAATCCCCCCAGGGCCACAATGGTAATACCTGACGCCCCCGTGAGCGCGGTGAAAAAGGCGCAGGAAAGCAGGGAAACTACAGCGAGACCTCCCCGGACACAACCAAAGATTGCAGTGGAGAGTTTGACCAGTCGTTTGCCAGCACCGCTTTCCGCCAACACATACCCGGCAAAGGCGAAGAATAGGAGGGCAATGAGCAGGGGATTGGCGGCGAGCCGGTACATTTCGATGACGACAATGGAAAGATCCACCCCCAAAAAATAGAAACAGAGCAAAGCGGCTGCAGAAATGACCGCGAAGAGAGGAGCGCCCGACAGTGCCGCCACGAGGAGCAGGAGGATCAATAAAACTTTCATGTCTCGATCCCCTCTGGTCCTCGTACCACTCCACCGGCAAAGTCGAAAACAAATCTGAACGCCATCAGGGCGAAGCTCACGGGAAAGATAAGCTCTAGCCACCAATAAGGAATGGAGAGAAAGGCAATATCGCCGGCCAGACGCTCACCCTGGATGAAGTTCCAAGAGGCCCAGAAGAGGGCAAGACAGATAAGGAAGGCAATAAAGCAACACATAAAGTCTACGAGAAACATCATACGGGCTGGCATAACTCTGGACAGCAGGTCAATCCGGATGTGCTTCTTTTCCAGGGTAGCCCGTGCTGCTCCCAAAAAGCTGATCCACAGGACACCGTGTCTGAGCAGGTTGTCACCCCAGACAAGCCCGGTGGAGAAAAAATTTCGCAGGATAATCTGCAAAACAGCGAAAACGGTTAACAAACTAATGAGAAGTACGAGCACCCATTTCTCCAGATGGCCAAGAAGATGGCTAACCCGCTTCAGAAAATTGAAGGACGATGCAGTCACGGCTTTTCCTCGTTGCTAGCTCTATATTCCTCAAGGGTCACCCTGACCTTCTGGATGGTATCCTCAGGAAGAACCTTTGGATCAATGTTGCTGATGGCCTGCTCCAGTAGCTCCTTGAAACGCTCGAGTTCACCAGGTTCCAGCGTTATCTTCTTGACCCCGCGTTTGAGTATTAGATTCAGTGCCTCTTGATTGTCTTTTCTGGTTTTGTCGGTGAGGCGGCGAAGATATTTCATACAGACCTTTCTCGTCGTCTCCTGGAGTTGCGGAGAGAGGCGCGAAAAAAACTTGTTGCTGATAATCAAGGCGCCGCCGATGTAGGCGAGAGGTATATCGGTCATGTATTGGACCCGGGTGTACCATTGCGTTACCAGGGCGTAGTAAGGCGAGTTGTACACCACCTCCACAAGATTGGTCTGCAAGGCTACCAACACGTCCGGCGCGCCGATAGTAACGGGCGATACCCGAGCCTTGGTGAAAACCGTGTTGGCCATGGGTGAATTCGCTCTGGTCCAGACCTTCTTTCCCTGCAAGTCCTCAAGTTTGGTTATGGGGACAGTGGTCATAATGTGGATAAAGCCGATTTCTGACCAGCCCAGCACCTGGTAGCCACGCTTGGAAAAACTTTGGTTAAAGTCTTCGACCATTGCATTCAGGACGTAATCCACCTCCTGGTAGTTATTGAAAAGAAAGGGGAGCTGAAGTGCACGGATGTCGGGGTTGATGTCGGAGAGAAAGGTGGCGGTGAAGGTTGCAGCATGAATTAAGCCGATGCGCAATTTCCTGAAAACATCCAGCTCATCTCCCAGCGCAAATCCTGAAAAGAGCTTGAATCCCACTTCTCCCCCGGTCTCCTTGAGCAGTTCACTGTTCATCTCCCTGAAGATCTTCATAAGAGAGCTGTTTTCCGGTGCAAGGGTGGCTAGTTTGATCTCGTACTTTGGCCGGGCGGCTTGGGCGGAAAAGGGAGGTTGTAGCATGAAAACAAGCAGGAAAAGAAGCAGGCCGAGGAATTGACGTCTAGTTATTAGTACAGGTCCTTGGGCGGTACGCTTAGGGGTATTCACCAAAGTAATCATCCGCTTTCTCCAGCATCTCCCTGGCCTTCTCTTTGGCCAGCACGTTTGCGAGGGTCAGCTCCGGTACCTTGTCCACAGGGGCTGCGATAACTTCTTGTAGGGTATTCTCGAAAAGAGCTCGGTCTCTGAGCCGGAGAGCATAATACCTGGCGAAGAGAACCTTGGCCGAGAGGAACTTGCCTTCTCCGAGGGTGAAGGCCTGGTCAAAATGCTCTTTCGCTTTGCGTATGTTCCCTCCAACAATTGCAGGTTTAGCCGCCAAGTAGACAGCCATAAGGAGGTGGGGACCTCCATAGTGGAAACCGCCATTCAGTTCAAGAAGCCTCAGCATGGTGGCCTCCAGCATGGGCATATCAGCCAACGCCTCCACACTGTCCAGATTCAGGCTGATCCATTTAGCCCAGGAACTGGCCGTCCAAAAGAGGGCCTCCACGTCATGCCGGTTATACTGTTTCAGGAAAACGACAAACTCGTCCAAAGGTGCTGAGGCAGCCTGGCGAAAGTCCCGTTTTTTCGAGAGGGCTCTGAAGCCATAGTGTTTGGCTTTGGCATAGAGTCTCGCTGCTTCGTCCCGGTCTTCGTCCTCGATAAATGAAGAGGCATACCCAGTATAGGCTTGGCAGCCAGCGGTGAGCAACTTGCTGTTTTGAGGATAGGCCTCGATGAGACCGTCAATGAGCATGAGGTAGGCCGGGGTGCCTGCACGGACAATCTGAGGATCGGATTGCTTGAAAGCGGCACGGCCAACATCTTCCACAGTATATGCCACTGACGCCACCCTGGCCTGTTTGGTGGAAACGCAGGCCCCGGCAACCAACAAAAGGCTCAGCGACAGCCGTACCAGGGTACCCCTGGGAGTACTGGGCATGATGACCTCCTGATTGTTTCACATCAGCATGTTTTTAGAGTGCGGATAACGAGCTGCCCCGGCTTTCTCGATACACGTCCTTAAAGCTATCCACTGCATGTACCTCCGTCAAGGCTACGGAGGACATGAAAACAACCAATAAAATTATCAATTAGTCTGCCGGAGAAGTTTTTCTTTACAGTGCTGATGGTGTCCGGTCGGTAAAAATAATTTGACCATGAATTTTCAATCTGGAAATATAGCGTACATAGTATGGTGCAACTCGTTTTAGACTTTCATTGAAAGGTATACAGCTCATGCTGAATCGGTTTGTTGTACATGAACACCATGCCTCCCGGTTACATTTCGACTTCAGACTGGAGCTTGGAAGCGTCCTCAAATCCTGGGCCTTCCATGAATCCAGCAGAAAAAAGACTCGCCGTGGAAGTAGAGGACCATCCTCTGGACTACATTGATTTTGAGGGTATCATTCCGACGGGTCGTTATGGTGCCGGTGCAGTGGTTATCTGGGATGAGGGGGAGTGCGAACTCCTAGAGGTGACTGAAAAAAAGATATCTTGCGTTCTGCATGGCAGACTTTTACAGGGCGGTTTCACCCTGCGGAAGCTTGAACCCAGAGGCAAGGGGACGGGCAAAGATTGGCTGCTCATAAAGAAAAATGATGAGTACGCCAATCGTGAATGGCAACTGGAACTTGCCCTCACTGAGGAGAAAAAAAAGCAGCTGGAGGAACGTGTTCCAGCTTGTGAGACATTCTAGACGTCAGTTGTCGGTGGTCCGGGGTCAGAAAACGCATAGCGCAAAGCGCATAGCGCAGAGCGTAGAATCTATAACGTACCGAGGCCATGCACCAGGCAGCGAACCAAGTAAAATGCAACGGACAACTGACAACTGACAACAAACAACTGACTACTCTTGAGTTGCACAATGCCCAAAACGGTCATAGAAGACGTTGAAATCTATTGGGAGAGTCACGGTGAAGGGAAGCCTTTGCTTTTAATCAGCGGGGTTACTGGGGGCACCTGGTCATGGGAAGAGAGTGTTGCCGCATGGTCTCCACCCTTCCGCGCCATTGTCTTCGACAATATTGGTGCGGGTCTTTCCAGTATGCCGGATCGGCCTTACCAGATCGCGGAGATGGCCGATCATGCCGCAGCTGTTCTGGATGCGGCCAAAGAGGAGAGAGCGTTTGTCGTGGGGTTCTCCATGGGTGGAATGATTGCCCAAGAACTTGCCTTGAACTACCCTGACCGGGTTTCCGGTTTGGTGTTGGGTTGTACCCATTGCGGAGGCAGTGAGCGTGTTCCGCCGAATCCGGAAGTTATTCAGCGATTTGTATCTAACCAGGGCCTCTCACCCGAGGAGATCGTTGAGAAAAACCTAACCCTCCTGGTCACACCTGAGTTCTTGCAAAGTGGAGCGGAATCGTTGCAACGGTATCGGGAACGGCAGGTTCAAGCCCCCCGCCAACCGGACTACGCCCTGCAGCGCCAGCTGGAGGCAATCCGCGGCTTTGACAGCTGCGATCGCATCGGTAATATTCAAAGCCCGACACTCATCCTCACTGCGGATCGGGACCTGCTGGTACCGCCAGAGAACGGCCGCTTGCTGGCGAGCCGCATTTATGGAGCTGAACTCCAGCCCTTCACCAACGCAGGCCATCTCATTTACCTTGAATGCGGCCAGACTTTCCACGAGACCGTGATCAGTTTTTTGCACGGTCTCTGCTAGCCTGTTACCGGCGTAAAGGCGCGTGTGGATCGAGGATGTTCATTGCGGTTTCCGTCTTGCATGTTTAGAATTCACCCCAGCCTTTATCCTTTCCCAGATCTTCTTTTTCTGCTATCGTTCGCCAGCGTGACCAAAGGCAATCAAGGTTCAGAGAAGGCACCTTTGTGTCCAGCCATAAACCTCTTGACCCTGCCCTCTTTGTTGCAGATCCCGCTCTCCCAGCGGGTCCGGAAGAGTGGCTCTGCGTTGCTGGATGAGTACTAGCACAGCTGTGATAGGACCGTACTGATGGTTATTCCGGCCCTGATTAAAGTTCTTTGCTGTTTCGGACTTATCCTGGCGTTGAACCGCTTGCGGCTTCACCTGAGTGCTTCTCTCTTCATTGGGACGGTGGCGGTGGGATTGTGGATGGGTCTGTCGCCAGCACGCATCGCCGACAGTTTGGTGGATAGTTTGTCCAGCCTCGAGACCTTACAACTTGTGGCAATCATTTGCCTTATCCTCGTGGTGAGTCAACTGATGAAGGTCTCTGGTCAACTGGACCGAATTGTGAAGAAGTTTGTCGCCGTCGTCCAGGATGCCTCCACAGTAAGTGTGGTTATGCCTGCCCTTATCGGACTCTTACCCATGCCAGGGGGAGCCCTTTTCTCGGCGCCCATGGTGGAGACGGCGGTGGCCGGATGCTCTTTGACCCAAGACCGAAAAACGGCCGTCAACTATTGGTTCCGTCACATCTGGGAATTCTGGTGGCCGCTCTATCCAGGGGTGGTTCTGGCGGTGAGTTTATTGCAGGTGGAGATGTGGCGCTTTATCCTCATCCAAGCACCGCTCACCCTGCTCTCCATCGCTGCCGGCTCTCTGTTTCTTCTAAGACCGCTGCGTGAGCCCAGAGGAAAAGATAATCGGCGCAGTTTCCAGGTAGAGATACTCGGCCCCTTTTTGTGGGAAACTATGCCGATCCTTGTTGTGGTGGGCTGTATCGTTTTTCTGGCTTTGACCAGGAACGTACTTTTATGGTCTGGAATCAGCATCAAGCTGCCCACCGCTCTGCCCCTGCTGCTGGGACTGGTGGCGTGTTTGCTCTGGGTAATGAGGGTCAATCGGTTGGGTTTTCGTCATTTTTGCTCAGCTGTGCTTGATCGCAACACCCTGCCCATGCTCCTCCTCATCCTCGGGATCATGGCCTTCAAGGGAGTCCTGGTGGACAGTCAGGCGGTTTTGCACATTCGAGAGGAAATGGTTCAATACAGGATTCCCTTTCTTTTGGTTGTCATGGCGATGCCCTTTATTTCAGGCCTGATCACAGGCATCACCATCGGTTTCGTAGGTGCCACCTTTCCCCTCCTCGTACCCCTGTTTACTGGGCTGTCTCCCCTGGACTTTCTCGTTCATGCTTCCCTCGCCTACGTCTCAGGATATGTGGGTATGATGCTGTCGCCTGTCCACATCTGTTTACTGGTGACCAAAGACTACTTCAAGGCAAGCCTGGCGGCAAGTTACCGGCACATCTATAAGCCGGCGGCGGCAGTCATGGCCACCTGGATGGTAGTTCTCAGTCTCCTTCACTTCATTTGATTCGTGTCCAAGGGAAATCGCAGAGCGCGTTGAGGTCTTTTTGTCGTTTCTTCGCGCTCGCTCCGCTCCGCTCAGGCCCGCAAGCGGGTCCCTAGTTACTTCGCGCTCGCTTCGCTCCGCTCAGGACCGCAAGCGGGTCCCTGGTTAAAGTATTTCACGGGTACCATTCAAAACTGTTTCTCATTGGATTATCTATCCTCGATGAAAAATGCCCAATGAGAATTGAAAAAATCCCTCTTTGGTCCAGAATTTGCACACAATTTTGCGACCCTACCCTTGTCTTGCTCAGATCCCGCCACAGGGGAGAAAGTTCGGCAACAGGGAGGGATCAACGGGATGTAAAGCAGTGATGACCTCTAAAGGGATAACCCGTTGGCAACAGTAGAAAATAAACAGCAAGAACCCACGGGATCCGGTCCAACTGAAGAAGAGGTGCAAGCAGCACAAAAGGTGCTAATGAGCTTGCAACTTGCCAGGAAGAACTATTCCCTGTACCCCGAAGACCATGTCAATTGTGAAAGGGCTTTAGAGCAGTTTTGGCTGCAACTTGATAAGTACCTCCAGGTGCATGGGAACCTGAGGTTAGAACTGGGAAAAGACCGACTTATCTTTGAGGGTGAGGTGATCCATTCAGAACCGCCGGAGGAAGGCAACCTGCCTTTCACCCTATTCCGCGACGGAATTCAATGGCTTGAGTTCCAGGCCGGGATTAACTCAGAAGAGGTGGAAGCGTTCCTGCGGATTCTCAATACATACCGGATTCTTACAGACGAACCGGAGGGTGATCTGGTAACCGCCCTTTGGGAAGCCCGACTGCCACATATTCAGTACCATGTGGCTGATTTTTTCTGGGGCGCAGAACCAAAAATGGAGTTTTCTCCTTTGCCTCCTTCGGGCGATGCAGATTCAGAGGTGTCAGAGGGAGAAGAGGAAAAGGATTCAAAGTCAGAATGCTTTCCGCCAATCGATCCCGCGGCACTGGAGATCACGCCAGAGGAGGAGGCTAAACTCCAGGAGATGGTTCGCTTCGAGGAGAAGCGAAATACAATAACTGAATATTTGGATGCTCTTCTCGATAGTCTCCTGGAGCACAGAGAAAATGAGAATTTCGTCGCAATTCTCGAATCACTGGAAGAGGAATTTCAAAATTCTCTTGTTCGCAAGGACTTTGACGTTACCCTCAAGGTCCTCAACAACCTACACTACGTTCGCAAAACGTGTGCGGCTGAAACGACCTGGGCTCTGCCGATTATTGACAACTTCTTTTTAACAGCTTCAAGTTCTCAGTCTCTCCGACCCCTTCTGGCAGCATGGTCCGACCTGGATACAGAGCAGGTAGAGCAAATCAAGCAGATCCTCCTCCTTCTTCAACCCGAAGCCATCCACAGCCTCGGTGCAATGCTGCTTCAGACCAGTTCTTACCGACTGCAGCAGATGCTCATGGAGGTGATCCTCTCTCTGGCTTCCCGAGATTTACAACCTCTGGAGGCCATGCTGGGTCGACCGGAGGAGGAGTTGATTCAAAAGCTTGTGTACGTCCTGGGCCGCCTAGATGGGGAAAGACCCAGCCAAATTCTCAGGAAGATGGTTCACCATTCATCATCAGGAGTTCGCCTTGAGGCTGTAAAGGCACTACTGCATAAGGGTTCTGCTAATATCAAAGAGCTCTTCCCGCTTATTGAGGATGAGAACGAGGCTATTGGTCGTCTCATTCTGCGCCAAATGGCGCAGGACAGAAACAAGGCAGTCGAGGCTCTTCTCTTGGAATACCTCGAGCAAGGGAAATTGAAACGATCGGATGACGAGTACCTCCTTATCTGCTTCAGGACCCTGGGCCGTTGTGGTTCGCCACGCTCAATTCCTTTTTTGCGTCGAACACTCCTCGGTCGTAGCTGGCTACCAAGCTTGCGGAGCGTGGCCTACAAAAAGGGTGCTGCCATTGCTTTGCAGGAAATGGGAATAAAGGGAGCTCAGCAGGTGCTGGAAGATGCCAGCCGAAGCCTTTACCCGAGCATACGGCGTATAGCACGAAAGGTGATGCAGCGTCAGCGACAAGTAAAAGAGGAGTGATACCTTGTCGGATCAAAAGGGAGAACTGAGTGTGTTAGGAGGGAGGTTTATCAAAGCCCTCCATCACATGATTCATACTGTTAGAATCCATCAAGACAACAATCAGTTAATTAAGGACTCGGTCATGCAATTCGGTAAAGCCCTTACCGAAATGTCCGGTGGCATGGATTTGGAACTCCTTCTTTGGCGGGGACGGTTCTTCATACAAGGTGAAAAGCTCCATTATCGGAGAGATAGTTTCGCTTTGATCAATGAGATGCTGGAGTACTTTCCCCAGCGAGGACTCAGAGGGTTGCGTTTCCTTCCAACCTTCAGGCAGAGTTCATTAAAAGATTTCATTGATTTTGCCCGTCTGCTGAATGAGGCTGCTGTACGAGATGATCCCCCCTCTTGGCTTGAAGAAAAACTACAAGCTAGTGGAGTTTTATGGGTAGAGATTCTCCGGGAAATGGACGAGATCCCTCCTGATCTTGAATTGCGGCGCAAAGAAAAGGCTCGGCAGAGCTACTTGCACGCCATAACAGAGGTGAAAGAGGTGGCGCAGAAAGTCTCCCAGCGAAGCGTTGCCGGAATTCGCAAGGCGAGACGTTTGGCCCAAACCATGGTGGACTTGGTTCAGGATGATGAGTTACTCTTGCTGGGCTTAACAACAATTCGAGACTACGACGATTACACCTATACCCACTCCGTAAATGTGGCACTTCTTGCCATGTGTTTGGGCAGACGAATGGGGCTATCTCAGATCTTACTTGAGCAGCTTGCCATCTGCGGGATGTTCCATGATTTAGGCAAAGTAGAGGTGCCTAAGGAGATTCTCCTCAAGCCTGATATGTTGAATACTGGCGAGTGGGATCATATGCGGAAGCACACCATAATAGGTGTGCACAGGGTTCTCAGGCTGCACGCCACCAGTGACATGAAATCGAGGGTTGCCCTGGGGCCTTTTGAACACCACCTCAATTATAATCTCACCGGGTATCCCAAAACCCATTTTGTGAACAAGGTGACCCTCTTCGGTAAGATCCTGCGTATCGCCGACACCTATGATGCTTTAACCTCCGAGCGCGCGTATCGACCCAGAGCCTTCAGTCCCAATGAAGCATTGAAGCTGATGTGGAGTAAAGTGGGGGAAGAGTTCGACCCGATCCTGTTGAAGACCTTCATCAACATGATGGGACTCTATCCTGTGGGAACAATAGTGAAACTAGATAGCGGGGAATTGGGGTTGGTGGTGGATTATCCGCACGAACATGAGAGAACGCTACCCGAGGTATTACTTCTGGAGGATGACGGCCAGGGCGGTCTGAAAGGTGGCAAGATTGTAAGTCTCGCGGAGCGTGATCAGAAAACGGGCTCATTGCTGAGGAAGATTTTGGAATGTCACCATCCGGCCCGTCTGGGGATTAAACCTTCCCAGTTTTTCCTACAAGAGGCCAGTTGAGGATTGCGGATTGAGGATTGCGGATTTCGAATTGCGGATTTCGGATTTCGGATTTAGGATTGCCGAATGCTGTAGCTTCGACTTGCATCAACCTGAATTATTCAATCTCCAATCTCCAATCTTAAATCTTACATGTCCCCTACTTTTCGGCGTTAGTCTGTTCATAGAGGGCGATTTGTTCCTGAAGGGAGAGTTTGCCCTCAGGTTTCCCCTCAAGGCCGCGGCAGACGTTGCAGCGGGAGGGCGAGCACCCCTGGCAGAAATGACAGTCGGGACAACTATGTTTTTTTGATCCTTGCTTGTGGCAGGGCTCGTACAAGAGGCCTTGGAAGTTTGACATCCGTTGGAATGTATCTTCGGTCTCAGACACGTTCTGCCCCTTATGCGTTGAACGGTACTGGCTTACTCACACTAAGTCTATCCTAGCGGGTGGTGACGAGACAAGAATAGCACCCCAGAAAGTTTGGCAGTTCTAATTGCGGTGGGTCACTGGCTCGCCGAGGAAAAAGATGCCGAAAATGGCTACCAGGATTACGAGACTGCAGGCAAAGGGGTAAAAGGCGATATCCCAGACGCGGAACGGCGGCCCCAAAAGATTGATCAGGCCGCCGAGAACGGCGAAAAGGAAGGCTGCCGCCAGCCTCAAGAAACCGCCCACAGATGGAGCGGACTGCAGAAGAGAGCGAATTTTCAGCGTGGGGTTTCGCTTCATGGACGGGGAACATTCGGCTTGCCTGGTGTCAGTTTTTCTACCAGAACGGAACAAGAGAGAAAACTGGTGGCGTCAGTTATTTCGCAAGCCTCCTTAACCCTGATGAACCCCCCTGCCTCCAAGCTTTGCAAAGATTCTTGCAAAGCCTCCAGCTCTACGCCCACAGATTCAACGAGTTCCTGAACCGATAGATGGCATTCATTTTCTTCTTTGCGGCAGTAAAGAATAGCAAAAAGCACTTTTTCCACTGCGCTCAGCGTTCTGTCTTCCACAACCGCTTTGATAACGTCCATAGCAGTTCTCCCAAAAACAAGCTGTGACGGCTTCGTAAAACGTCAATCTGTCAGCCGAAACCGGACTCTCTGTACCGTCTGAGTTCTGACTCAGGAGAAGTCCATCAGACGGTGAGCATTAAGCCATCCACGTTTGCCGTTCGTCTCACCATTGACAAGGTTCCACTGTGAGAAGTTCTATCCTTTCTGAAACCCGTTTGGTGGGCCCAGCAAGCTATGATACACCAAAAAAGTCATCTTAGCATGTTTACCTTTGTGGTTAAAGTGTCTCCCATATAGTTCATGAGAGTGGCGGTGGCACGCCCATCTTTATGATCTGGCAGTGGTGGTTGCTGAGATATGTGGGCGAGGACACGTGAGGTCACCTGGAAGCCAAACCAACAGTCTAGTGGTGAATATTAAAATAAATTTAAGCTAAATATATAAAATAGACGAATTGTGCAGCATAAGCATTTAATCTTATTTTTTTCTGGTATTTCACACAAATTTGGTAAAATTCAGCGGTTGGATTATGATACCACTTTTGTTATAAAACTCCGACTTTGCGCCGGGGTTTCCGTCGGGAGTTTCATGCCCCGGCTTTTTTTTGGATAAAGACCAGGAAATGGTAATTGGAGACACTAAAACAGAGGAGGGACGGGCCATGCTTTGTCAAACGATCAAACAGGGCACAGAATGTTTTCTCATGGGCAAGCACGGTTGTAGTTTTAACGGCGGCACCTGTTATCCCATCGTGGAATCCTGCCAAGGTTGCAGCAAGACGATGACCTTGCCGCAAGGCATTTACTGCCAATCCTGCCCTGATCCAGAAGCCAAGTGGAAGAATGGCTTTTGCAATCTCGCCACCCACGTCAAGAGAGGGTCCGAGAAGGTGCTGAAGCTTAATCCCCTGAAGGCTTCCAAGCGCTCTCGGGGGTAACACAGACAGGATCACAAAGCACCGACTTCACACCAGTGGGAAAACCGACGGTTACAATCTGGCTGACAGTTAGCCCATGGTGAGGTGTGGTTAGTCCGCGCCGAGTGTCATAGAGCATAGCGCATAGAGCATAGCGCATAGCGCATAGAGCATAGGGTTCAGGGTTCAGGGTGCAGGTTTCAGAGTTCACGATTGGAGTTGAATTCGAACAGGAACTTTTCAAAGCTTTTCCTTGTACCTCGCGCCTTGTACCTTGAACCGTATGTTATCTGACCTCTGACTTCTGACTTCTGACCTCTGCCCTATGCCCTCAGCTCTCTGCTTTTCTCGCAACGGACAACGGACCACGGACAACTGACAAAACGCCCTCTGACTTCTGCCCTCTTGCTGCCCGCTGCTAGCTGCCAGCTGCCAGCTGTATTTCTCCATGCTCCATGCCTTCTACAGTCTTAAATTCCTCAATCCAGCCTCCAGCCTCCAGCATCTTCGTCGTGGCTTGACTTGAGCGCTCCATTGGGGCATAGTCCAAGCACAAACGCTAGCTGGGTTGTTGTCGGGAAGCAGTCTTTTCATCGTTTCCCTTGCCTAGCATTACCAAGACAACGAAATCCAAAATACACGGGAACGGCGAATATGTGATGCGAGATGTACGATCTGGGATGAACAATCGAGCACATTGGCGTGGAAGAACTGGCACATCCCACATCAGATAATTGTATTTATTTCGTTACTAATATTTCGGCTCTCTGGATGGAAGGAACATCGGTGGTAAGCCCCGATCTTTTGCAGGATGTAGAAGTGGTAGCTGAGGACAGAGGTGAAGAAGAGTCGCCTTTCATCCGTGTTCGTAGATTACGACTGAGACATCGCTATACCAACGATCAATACTCGGCCACCTACCCATTTGATATGATTGAAGGACCTTTTGCTGACGCGGTGGCAATTGTCCTTTACCATATTGACAAGCAAAGCAGGGTGTGGGTGGGTCTACGTCGAGGGGTGAGGCCCTCGATATACCTGCGCAAGAATAATCCTGCAAAGGCGAGTCTGGATGGTCTACCACGCCTCATCTATCTGGAGCTGGTAGCAGGGGGAATCGAATATGATGATCTGGACAACATTGGCATCAATGGCAGGGCTGCGCTTGAGGTAAAAGAGGAGGCCGGTTTTGAGGTCAAGGCCGAGGAGATGGTGAGTCTTGGTGGGGGTTTATTTTCGTCTCCTGGTTTTGGCATGGAAAAACTTCATTTCCGGGCCGTCCAGGTGGATCC
>CAYFXH010000072.1:0-23155 GCA_964346905.1 uncultured Desulfobacteraceae bacterium
CGGGGAACCAGAAAGCAAAACTTTTCATTATATTTTTCTGGATTCCGGACATCCGGTTCCGGCGAATTCCGGAATGACGGGTTCATGCAATCACGTCATTGCCGCCCCGCATCAAGTGCGGGGTAGACTGCGGCGGGAATCCAGGCATCATTTAGTAATGTGTATTTGTGGATTCCCCTTCGACTTGGCTCAGGGTTGTGAGCCTACCGAACCACGGCTCTCGCCCTACGAAGCACCGCTCGGCCGGAATAAGGGGTGCGGCGAACAGCGACATGGGTTTTAAGCGGAGATGAGGTTTTGCTGTGTTAAGTACATAGATATTAATGAAAAATACGTTTTAAGGGGTTCAAAATGGCTAAAAAGATAGCTATTCTCGTTAGAGAACGACAAGAAGAGGCCTTGAGAATGGCGTTAGGTATTACCCTGATGAACGATATTATCACAGTATTTGTGTTAGACAGGAAAATTGAAGACTCTGAGAACAACAATCTAAATATTGAAATGATGAAAGAGATGAACGTCAGCCTTTATACCAACTACAAAGAAAACAGTAATATGGAATATCTTTCTACTGGAGAGATAGCACTGAGACTCCTTGAATGTGATCATATAATACCTTATTAAATAGCAAATATATGAGGATAATGATATGAAAATTCTCTATTTAATAAAACGAAAACCTGACGAGACCTTAAAGAAGATTATTAAGGAACATGAAAAGTCAAACGAAGTTACTATCGTTAACCTGAAACAAGATAAAAATTACGATACAATCATTGATCTTACTGTCTCGAGCGATAAGATTATCTGTTGGTAATCATATCACTTGTTTTGGATGAATCTATCGTAAAAATAAGCAGACAATACTGTAACAGGAAGGAAAAGATGAAACTCGGCATACTGGTTAATACAGATAAGCATCTAGAGGACCTTATTGGTCTTACCAAGGCTGCCATTTCGAAAGGACATGAGGTTACTATATTTACCATGGATGATGGTTGCAGATTTCTGGAAAGTCGCGCATACGGTGAGCTCTGTGGCCTAAAGTCCGTTACTATGAGTTTCTGTGATTACAACGCCAGGGCTCTTGAGATTAACATCGAAGGGTTATCTGATGAGATTGCCTGTGGGAGCCAATTTGAAAACGCAGCCATGGCCCACAACTGTGACAAGTTGATTGTCCTTTAAAAAATGCCCGGTCCAGGACAGCCGCAGGAACCAACGCTTCACCATCCCATTCTGCGGATAACTCCGAATTACGGAATCATCATTGAGAAGGATTTTCCGCTTGACTTTGGTGCCACAATGTGGCACTTATAGGTACCACAGCGTGGCACTATTTATCAGCTAGTTTCCATCCAAAAACGACCCACTGTCATTCTGAGCGGAGCGAAAAATCTCCTTCCGACCTTTTAACCTCGGGATTCTTCGTCGCTTTACTCCTCAGAATGACAGCCCTAAACCGAGTTTTCGGATTGATACTAGCTATTGAAATAAACACTTAAAAAAACCTTTCTTGTGAGTCTCCTTGCCATGGACAGCAAAGAATTAGCAAGCATCCGGAAGAGACTGAACAAAACCCAGGCACAGATTGCCCACCTGCTGGGAACGTCTGTCAAGGCTGTTCGCAGCTACGAGCAGGGATGGCGAAAGATACCGGGCCATGTGGAGCGACAGGTCCTCTTCTTGCTCCACCTGAAAGATGAAACCTGGGAACGGAAAAACCCGTGTTGGGTTGCAAAAGAGTGTCCCCCCGAACGCATGACAAATTGCCCGGCATGGGAATTTCAGGCTGGCCATCTGTGTTGGTTTATCAATGGAACTATCTGTAGAGGAGAAGTGCAAAGGGATTGGCTCGAGAAGATGAGGATATGTAGAAGCTGTGAGATGCTCAAACCATTACTGGTGACTGAAACGGACGGTTGATCTTAAGCTGCAGGAACCGCGAATCCTATCGAGAGATGGGCCGTAGATACACAAGTGAAAAAAATTTGGAACGAAGGATTCATCCGTTGAGCAACATATTTTGTCGCCCTTCTGGAGCGTCACTGCCAACTCGAGTTGACACTGCCTCCGTTCCTCTTTTCAATCTTTTTACGAGGATGTTTCTGCAGAAGTCAACCTCCGCGACCATCGTGATGGGTGCCAACTGGAATTTGCGCGTGCCCTGATTTCCGTCAGGAATGTTTTTTTAAAATGTCGTAATTTCAAACGGTTATACATTTATGTCTACTGGCAAAGTTTTTGCTCAAAAAGATACTATAGACTACTAAACCAATAGAAATAATAGAAGAAACTCCCAGCTTTGCTGGCAGTATCGTGCTGCTGATTGCCATGAGGGTGCTACGCAAAATTGGCAAAAAGATGCGGTTCAGTATTAGGGTCACCAAGGAGATCTTTACATGACTGACAGAGAACGCAGAAATCGGATGTGGGCCTTCGTGATTGTGGGAATCCTCGTTCTGGTGAGCCTCGGGACTTATGCCCTCAGTGAAATGTACATCTATCTTATGGCCTATCTCTGGTTTGGCTTTATTTACGGCTTGTGTCTCCAGTACGGAAGATTTTGCTTTGCCTCGGCATTCAGAGACCTCTTTGCTGTTGGTGTGGCGAGAATGGCTGTGGGTATCATGATAGCCACCGTTCTTTTCAGTTTTACTTCCTCTTTGGTCACGGCTATGGGAATGAGCACGTTTCATTCTGCTCCCGCTGGTATTCACTCTGTTATTGCCGGGTTCATTTTCGGGGCGGGGATGGTTTTTGCGGGCGGCTGTGCCTCAGGCTCCCTGTACAAAACCGGTGAGGGTAATTGTGTTGCCGCGCTCGTGGTTTTATCAATAAGTGTTACCCAGGCCATATTTGTGGATATTGGCGGCTGGTTTGACAAGTTTGTCCCTAAATCCTGGGCTGCTTCAGCCGTGGCGAAGGGGTTGCCCGAAAGCATCACCCCCGGTGATGGCTGGGTGGACCAGTATCTTGCAGGTCATGTATGGAACCAGCCGGTTACAACCTTTGCAAAGATGCTGGGGTTAAAAGACGTGTCCGTTGCAGGGGCCTTCTTAGGTAACTTGCTGGTTGGGGTTGTGATACCCGCGGTGGTGTTTCTTGTCGTTGTCTATATCCTCTGGACAAGAAGGGGTTTTCTAAAGAAATGGAGAGAGGAGAAAGGGACTAATGGTTTCAAGGCTGAGCTCGCTGGTTACTGGGCAATGATAGTGTCTTCCAAGAGAACCGCTATTGCAGGTCTGTTCCTTGGGATTGCTGCTGGTCTTCACATGTTCGTTTTGAAAGGGCTACGGATTAAATTTGGGATCAGAAATGCGGGGGAGATCCTGCAAGCACTGGGACAAGGTTTTGGTGTATCCGTAAGAGGAACCGTATTTGACCCGGGTTATTGGTATGTGACCACCCAGGAGGCACAATGGGTGGGTTGGGTGTTCAATAAGTTCGGCTGGGAAAACATGGATAACATTTATTTTGGGCTCACCAATGGTATTCCCAATCCTCTTTTTAACCCTGCGGACTGGATGTCCGTCGCCCTTATTGCCGGAGCTGCGGTAATGGCACTTTTGTACAATGAATTCAAATTTAAGAAACCCACTCGGGAACTTGCTGTTTGGGCAATTACAGGTGGGGCCCTCATGGGTATCGGCTCAAGGCTCGGTCTTGGCTGCAATGTTGGGGGCTTCTTCGTGAGGGTTGCCAATGGTGACCCCTCTGGATGGTTATTTGGGGTAGGCATGATAGGGGGTGCGTATATCGGGGTCAAATTCTTCGGATGGTGGACCGAGAGGCAAATGGAAAAGCAGATGCAAGCTCTTGCTTTATAAAATTCATAAACGGAGGAATTAACCATGAAATTTGAAAAAACAGAGGAAGGGTCTTATCTCCTGGATTGTACAGGGTATGTCTGCCCGCATCCACAGCTTTACACGAAGAAGGCCCTCGAAAAGATGAAGGAGGGCGACGTCCTCAAAGTAGTATTCGACAATCCGTCTTCAGATGAATCCATCAGTTCCATGTGTGACGCCACTGGAGAGGAGGTTCTGGAGAGGAGCCAAGAAGACGGGGTTTTTACCTGTACCATCAAAAAGTCGTAAGAATTACACATCTATTCCTAAAATATTCTTAAAGAAGGGTTAAAGGGGATTATGAAAAGCAGTCTCTGGCTAGTTTTTGTAGTGGCATCAGGATTTTTGGGATTTCTCGTGGGTTACAGCGTTTCATCTTACACTGGCATTCAGAAAGTGCAACAAGGGTATGTGGGAACGGCTGAATCTGGTGGTTACGCCGAGTCTGGTGGCTATGCCGAATCTGGTGGCTACGGGGGAGAATCTGGTGGCTATGGAGCAGAATCAGCTGGAGACCGGGCTGCGGTTGTAGGCTCCAAAGAGGAAGGTGAGGACTACGGAGAAAGAACAGGTTACTTTGGCGGAAAGTAGGGAAAAGGTCCCCCAACTCAACGATACATTTTAGTAAAAAAGCATTCAGGTGGAAGGAGGTGGTTCACAGACTATTTTCTGGTCTAAAAGGTAAACTTCGTTTCATAAAGCTTTGACTAAGGAGAAAGAAAAATGAAAGTAAAAACAGTAATTGTAACCTTGGCTACGGTATTCGGTTTGAGTGGTCTTGCCTCTGCTCAAGATGTATATCCCGTTAAAGGAAAACACAAGGGTGGAAATGTGACTCCCATACAGGCATATAAAATGCTCCAGGCTGACCCTGAGCACACCTTTTTGGTGGATGTAAGAACTCGCTACGAGTATCAAGACATCGGTCATCCGGTGGGAGCCTATAACATTCCATGGAAATTCTACACTGTCGATGTTGGCAAAAAGGGTTATAAGAAGGCTGTGAACAAAAATTTCGGCAAAGACCTTCTGGCCCGGTTCAATCCCGAGACCGACACCTTGTTGATGTTGTGCCGCAGCGCTCAGAGAACCATTGCCTCAAGCACCGCTGCGGTTGATGCCGGATTTAAGCCGGATAAGGTACTCAATGTATTGGGTGGCTTTGAAGGCGACAAAATAAAAGACAAGAACAGCCCCTTCTATGGAAAGCGTATGCTTGGCGGCTGGCGCCTCGAGGGGTTGCCGTGGACCTATAGCATGGATCCGAAACTGATGTATCAACCCGATCTGGCTGCGAAATAAGATCTACCATTAAGGATGGCTCTCTCTCGCACGGGAGAGTGGTTTTTTGCAACCCGCTACAGGAACCAGAAGGACTACCCCACTCTGTTTCAGTCCTTCTGGTTCTTTTATTACGAAAAACGTTTGTTAACTTTGCCGCGCAGTTACGTGAAAGCAGTGATAATATCAAGTACGTATTGTGCAGGATATGACACTAGCCAAGCATAAGAACCCGCTCGGCGACTAATGTTCAATGACAAACTTAATTACTCCTCCCCCTTGACGGGGGAGGATGAAGGTGGGGGTGTCCCCCTCCCCTTTATCCCCTCCCGCCAGGGGAGGGGAGGAAGTTTGGGATAGAGGGTAACAAAGGAAGCTTTCTTGTTGCCGGCAGTTAACTATGTAGAGGTAAGTGCATAAGCGTTTACGCAACAGTGTCCATCCGGAAACCCCTTTTTCCAGATGTCATTCTGAGGAGCCCCGCCGGTGGGGCGACGAGGAATCTGAAGATCCTTCGTGGAGTCTACCTTGAGCCTGTCGAAGGGCTCAGGATGACAAGGTGGATTTCCGGATGGACACTAAATACTCGAGAAAGGCACTCCGTTGGACTTGGAAAGTTTAAGGCAGTTTGCCTCACAGAGTGAAGTAGATTCAGCGAATCAAGGACTGGTTAGCCTTGAAGTGGAGCCTCAGCAGGAATTAGTCATCTTAGGAGCCGGTCTAGCTGGGCTCTCTGCAGGCTACCTTGCAGCCAAAGCAGGTCTGCGAGTAATCGTCTTTGAGGCAGCTTCCACGGTAGGAGGGTTGGCAAAGACCTTCACCCACCGTGGTTTTAGGTTTGATCTGGGAGGGCACAGGTTTATTACCAAGAGTAAAAGGGTAGAGAAGTTCGTCACCGACATTCTCCAGGGGGATTTCCTGGTGGTGCCGAGAAAGAGCAAGATCTACATGCTCAACAGGTATTTTGACTACCCGCTGAAACCTGCAAACGCAATCTTTGCTTTGGGTCCATCCACCACCCTTCGGATTATTTGGGATTATTTCAAGGAAAAGGTGAAACAAAGGATACAACCACCTCACCTTGTCTCCCTTGAAGACTGGGTCGTTAACCAGTTCGGCAGGAAGATGTTTGATCTCTATTTCAGGCAATACAGTGAGAAGGTTTGGGGGATAGCATCTCATAAGATAGACCAGGAATGGGTTGCTCAGAGGATAGAAGGACTCTCGCTGTGGACGGCGATCAAACATGGCATTTTTAAACGCGCCGGTAACAAGACAGCTACCCTGTGTGATCAGTTTATCTATCCTGCGATGGGTATTGGGCAGATTTCTGATCGGTTACGAGCTGGGATAGAAGAGGAAAACCCAGTAGTTACAAATACCCAGGTCACCCAAATACATCATGAGGATTTTCTTGTTAACTATGTGGTTGCCAGAAACTACGAGCATTGTTATCAGGTGGAAGGCAGTGATTTTGTCTCCAGCATCCCTTTCACGAACCTTGTGCAGCTTCTTAAGCCTGCCCCACCAGACGATGTTATCGAGGCAGCCTCTCAACTCAAGTATAGAGATATTGTAATAGTGACAATTATGCTCAACCGTGAGCGGGTTACCGACCTCACCTGGCTTTACCTGCCGGAGAAAGAGCTACCTTTTGGGAGATTGCACGAACCCCGGAACTGGAGCCCATACGCAGCTCCCGAAGGCATGACCCATCTCGTATTGGAATATTTCTGTTTCAAGGCTGATGAGATATGGAACTTGAGTGATACCGAACTCACAGCTATGACGGTGGAGTATCTGGAAAAACTGGGTTTTATTAATAAAAACGAGGTGATCGACAGCTGTGTTGTAAAACAAACGAATGCGTATCCCCTCTTTGAAGTAGGATATTGGAGGCATTATAAAAAGATTCTTGACTACCTGAAACAATTCAAGAACCTTCATCCCGTTGGCAGGACTGGTATGTTTAGATACTACAATATGGACCATGCCATGGAAACGGGCATCAATGTGGCTGAGGAAATAATGTGCAGAAAACCGCTCCAACCAGTACGTATGTGTTCATAGGAATCTGCCCTGATGAAATGTGCTCTTATCATACCTTCTTGGGTGCCTGAAGATATCTTTCCTTCTAAGACTGCAGGTTCACAGATCAATTACTGGCAACCCCTTGGAACACTCTATGTCGCTTCATACCTTTTAGAGGCCGGACATGATGTTCGACTTCTAAATGGTGCTTTTATGACCCACGAAGAGATAGTGTACAGAGTCAAGGAATTCAAGCCCAGCTTTGTTGGTATCTATGCAACTGCTTTTGGCTGGCCCAAAGCCAAAAAGACCGCCAGCGATATTAAAAAGATCGATGAGGAGATATTTACTTGCATCGGCGGCCCCTATGCCATCGCCATGCAAGAGCACTGCTTGAGTAACGGCGGTGAAAGCTTTGATGCGGTGGTTACAGGCGAAGGAGAGCTGACCGTTGTTGAGATGCTGGACAAACTCCAGACGGGCCAAAACCTTGCAGGTGTGCAGGGTGTCATTTATAAAGACAATGAAAAAATCATCAAGAATCAACCGAGGCCGTTAATCACGGACCTGGACTCTCTTCCCTTCCCAAAAAGGGAACTTCTTGGTGAACCGAACCGATATCTTCCTCCGCCAGCCATGTACAAAAGAAAGCCCGTCGCTGTTATGCTCACCTCCAGGGGCTGCAACAGAAAGTGTATTTTCTGCTTTCAACTGGACAAAGAAAGGACGCATGGAACCCGCTATCGCAGCAGCGAGAATGTACTGGAGGAGATAGAATTCTGTCTTGCCCAGGGTTTCAGGGAAATAAAATTTATCGATGACACCTTTGCAGAAAATTACGACCGGGCCATGCAGCTTGCTAGAAAGATACAAGAAAGACGGTTGGATTTTACCTGGTTCGCATCCGCCTGTGTGAATCAGGTTGATAAACCCTTGTTGCAAACATTCAAAGATGCGGGCTGCTGGGCGATCCTTTTTGGCGCGGAAAGTGGGGTGCAGAAGAACCTCAATGCAATCAAAAAAGGCACAACCCTCCAACAGATACGGAAGGCAGTGAAAGCGGCGCAAGATGTCGGCATCAAAGTACAGACTACCTTCATGTTCGGAATTCCCGGGGAGACATTCGAAGAGGGGTTACAAACCATTGATTTTGCCTGTGAGCTGAACCCAGACATGGCCAGCTTTCATGCCGTCACCCCTTTTCCCGGGACCTATCTCTACGACCATGTCGAAAAGTATGGAACTATTTCTGATGAAATTACAGATTTTACTTACCAGGGAGCAGCCTTTATTCCCTACACCATGACAAGAAAAGAAATCTACAAACTGCGCCAAGACGCATATAAGCGGTTCTATTCGAGACCGTCTTTTCTGAAACGGAAGCTTTTGCAACTCAGAACCTTGAATGATCTGCAGGTAGCCTACAAAAGTATGAAGAGCCTCTCTTGGCTCTGGCTAAAAGACGATCTTTTCAAGGTAAGGAGAGACAGCAGTACATGAGCCAAGAAAGGTCTATCTCCGTAGTGATCCCAAACCACAATGGCGCAGACACCATAGCCAAGTGTCTTGAAGCAGCCTTTGCCTCTGACTACCGTCGTTTTGAGGTGGTTGTGGTTGACGACTGTTCCACGGATGCTTCTGTGGAGATCATCAAAAAATTCCCTTGTAAGCTCATTCAGCTGGAAGAGCATGGAGGCGTATCCAAGGCCAGGAACAGAGGCGCGCGAGCCAGCTCCGGCGAGCTTCTTTTTTTCATCGATAATGACTGTCTCTTAGAAAAAGATGCTTTGGCCCTGGCCAACAAAACCTCCAATGAACACAACGGCTACATCATTGGTGGGACCTACACCCACATGCCGTATGATCAAGATTTCTTCAGCGGTTTTCAGTCCATCTTTGCACGCTATTTCGAAACAAAAAAGGAAGTGCCCGATTACGTAGCCGCCCATGCTATGATCATCGATACTGACCTTTTTAGAAAGTCCGGCGGCTTTGTGGAAAATTCTTTTATAGGCGTGGATGCCAGCGTGGAAGATGTGGAATTCTCTCACCGGCTTCGGAGGTCGGGTTATAACCTTTGTATGAATCCGAAAATCCAGGTTCAGCACATCTTCAACTTCTCGTTGCTCAAATCGCTGCGCAACGCTGCAAAAAAATCCAAATACTGGACCAAATACTCCCTTGTTAATAAAGACCTCTTTGCGGATTCCGGCGCAGCCTCAGCAGGGCTCAAAATCAACGTGGTCTCAAATGTTGTCATCGCATTTCTTTTCCTTCTGTATCTTGTTACAGGTGCAGGATGGGCCCTAACCACCATACCATTACTTTTTGTATGCAACCTGTATGTGAACAAGGGATTCTTTGGTGTCTTTTACCGGACAAGAGGGTTTCCTTTTGCACTATCGGCCGTGGTTTACTACACCATGGTTTATTCTGTTGCCGTGGGGGTTGGCGCCCTTGCCGGCTCAATCCAATATCTGTGGAGCTTTGGCGGTTTTAAGAAATACCTGGTTGCGCTCTGGAGGTCTGAACCATGACCTCGCTCTTACCATATTTCTGGTCTATTTTTTGGAAAAAAAGGCCAATTCAACTGACCTTTTTTGTGACCCGAAGGTGCAACTCCAGATGTCCATTTTGTTTCTATCTTGAGGACACTCGCAAGACGTTGTCGAGCCAGCCCGAACTTTCCCTGGAGGAAATTGAGAGGATCTCTCGCTCCATGGACAATTTTTTGTGGGTGCTCTTCTCCGGGGGTGAAATTTACCTCAGGGAGGACATCGTCGAGATCAGCGCTCTATTTTATCAGAACAACAAACCGGCAATCCTCACCTATCCCACCAATGGATTGGCGCCCGAACTTATCAAAGAAAAAACAGAAGAGATCCTCAAGCACTGCAAAAAGAGTGTGGTGGTGGTAAAGCTTTCTCTGGACGGAGTCGGTGAGGAGCATGATATGTTACGGCGCATGCCAGGCAACTTTGAACGGCTCATGCAGACCTACGAATCCCTGGGGGGTCTTCTCGATACCTATGCAAACTTCGAGATCGGCATCAACACCTTGTTCTGCTCTGAGAATCAATACAGAGTGAATGGCGACAACGGAATTATTGAGTTTGTCCGTGGCTTAGATAAAATTCGTACGCACACTCTTTCAATGGTTCGGGGCGAGTTGAAAGAGGAACAGTACAAGAACATAGACTTGAGCGCGTACCACAAAGCGATTAGAACCTTGGAGAAAAATCTGACCCACCGCGAAGCGCAGGTTTACCGTTTCAAGGGGGGTCGCTTCAAGGCTGCTCAGGACAATCTCCAACGTCAGTTTATCTATCAAACCGTGCTCAGAAAGCGAAGGTTGATACCCTGCTACGCAGGACGATTGAATCTCGTTTTGACGGAAACTGGAGATCTCTATCCTTGCGAACTCTCTAGCCAAACAATTGGAAATGTGCGAGATTTTGGTTACGATGTGAAAAAAATGCTAAACTCACCGTATGCCAAGAGGGTCATTGCGGGAATCAAAGCAGGATCATGTTACTGTTCACATGAGTGCTATTTCACCACGAATATTCTATTTAATCCAAAGATCTATCCGAGGCTTGCCCGAGAGTATATGAAGGTGAGATGGTAACCATCGATATGAGGCATCAGATGCAAGCGTCTATTCAGGAAAAATACGATCATTTACGTGACATCGTTATTCAAGCGGACAGTGCAATCATCGCCTTTTCAGGTGGGGTGGACAGCACCTTTCTCTTGAAAGTATGCGTGGATGCATTGGGAGAAAGGGCTCTGGCGGTGACGGCACGATCAGAGACGTTTCCAGAACGGGAGTTGCAGGAAGCCCAAGATTTGGCTCACCGTATCGGAGCGCGACACGTCATTGTTGACTCTGAGGAACTGGACGTCCCAGGTTTTTCCAACAATCCACCCCACAGGTGCTTTTTATGTAAATCCGAACTCTTCTCCAAATTGAAACAGATAGGGATGGACCACGGTATTTCATTGATATTTGATGGAAGCAATGTGGACGATCAGGGGGATTTCAGACCCGGGCGCCAGGCTGCTCAGCAGTGTGGAATTCGCAGCCCCTTGGAGGAAGCAGGCTTGGGTAAAGAGGAAATTCGCACCCTGTCAAAAATGCTCAACCTCCCCACCTGGAACAAGCCAGCTTTCGCCTGCTTGTCCAGCCGTTTCCCTTACAACAGCAAAATAACACGTACAGCCTTGCGGCAGGTGGAAAATGCGGAAAATTTCCTTTGGAATTTAGGAATGCGAGAATTTCGCGTTCGCCACCACGATACCATTGCACGCATAGAGCTGGGGGAAAAAGAATTGAGGCTGTTTTGGCAAGGTCACCAGCGGGACAAGATCGTCCAGCATTTAAAATCCCTCGGATACGAATACATAACGCTGGATTTGGAAGGATATCGCACCGGCAGCATGAACGAGACCCTCAGCGAAGAGCAGCGTTCCCAAGAATGGTTTGCTGACAAATAAATTCCACCTAACAATGTATGGTAACGGTTGCGACCTCTACTCCGTACAAACTCAGGAGGGCTGATTCGTGCGCGCTCGGCCTGCCATCCTTTCCAACGTTTAATCTTTGGGCCTAGGGTTATGGCAGCCTTCGCTGCTAAGGGAATACCCAGCCCTCGAGGCATAAGCTAAGCGAGCAGCCGTTGGTAGGTTTAAAGAAAATCTCAGTTGCAGCCACCTTGACAAACTGCTGAGGTTGCGAACCAAAGAGGAGGAGGTCTATGTCTGAAAAAATCAATCCTGATAAGACCTTGGACTGCCGAGGTCTCAAGTGCCCCATGCCCATTATTAAAACCAAAAAAGAACTGAACGAGCTGGAACCGGGCCAGGTATTGGAGGTTTTGGGAACGGATGTGGGCACCAAAAATGACCTGCCCAGTTTCGCCGAGAAATCCGGCAATGAATTTCTCGAAACCGTGGATGATCCCGAAGGATTCTTTCGCTTCTATCTGCGCAAGACATAGGAGGCAATTATGGCGGATAAACTAGGAATTTTCGTCACCTCAGATCGCCACTTTGATCACGTCCTCGGCCTAGCAGCGGCGGCCCATCGCGCCCAGAAAGAGGTGATCATCTTTTTCACTCACAAAGGGGTAGCCCTCAGCCAAGATCTCCGGTTCAAAGAGCTGACTGGGAAGGCGCAGATGTCAGTCTGCAATGTGAAGTTCGAAGAATATGGTTTCGCCAAAGATGTGCCTGGCATTGGCGAGAAGGATTACGGCACCCAGGCAAGGCACGGCACTCTCATTGATGAGTGTGATCGATACGTAGTCCTCTAAATCATGGCCCGATGTCTATCTCCGTTGCAGAGAGCATGAATAGAATCTTTAATCGCCTTGGGAGACAAAAACAATGGAAGTAAAAAGCGTGCTTTTTCTGGTCAAGAGTCAGGAGGAACATTGGGAAGGTCTGCGCTCCACCATCGGGCTGGGATTGGAGAACATGGACGTTGAGATCTACTTTCTTGATCAACCAATAGAGATGGCTGCAGACCGTGAGGAAGAATTCCGGGATAATCTTGAATTTCTGGATGACGTGGATGGCAAAGCGCACACCAATAATCAGACCGCTGTTGAGCGTTACAGCATTGCATACCTCCCATTCGAGGATCTGCTGAAGAAGCTCCCGGACTACGATTTGATTGTTCCTTTCTAAGAGAAATAGAGGAGAGAGATGAAGGTACTTCACCTTGTTAAATCCGAGCCTGATGACAAAACCGTGCAGATGTTTGAAGCTCTGTCCACCGGTCAGGAACTGACCAGGGTGGACCTGTGGCAATCGGATGTGGATTACGACCATCTGCTGGTTCAGATTTTTGAACATGAGCGGGTGATCAGCTGGTGGTAGACGTTCAAAAGCCAGCGGGAAACGGTTTGGAGCTAATCAATCTAGGCAAAGTCCTCTTACTCCGACCTCGCTCTCCGAGCCGGAGGCTAAAAGCACGTGGCTTTCAGGATCTCGTAAACATGGTATACTCCCGAGGGGAGCAAGCCCCGAAGGACCTACCTTTTTAGGACGCAAGAGATGAACCTCAGAAAAACAATCATCGTGGCCATGAGCGGAGGCGTGGACTCATCCGTAGCAGCTGTCCTGCTAAAGGAACAGGACTACGAGGTCATCGGGGTAATTATGAGGATATGGTCCGGAGATGGGCCTAAAGAGGAGTCCGGCCGCCATGCCTGTTACGGACCCGGGGAGGAGGAGGATATAGACGATGCTCGCAGCGTTGCTGAAAGATTGGATATCCCTTTTCATGTGTTCGATCTAAGGGAGGACTACAGAGCTACTGTCCTCGACTACACCCGCTATGAATATCTTTCGGGTAGGACGCCCAACCCTTGCATACGATGCAACAAGATGGTCAAACTGGGTGGTTTGCTTGATAAGGTGCGGGACAGCGGCCTGGTGTTCGACCACGTGGCCACCGGTCATTACGCCAGGGTGAAATATGACGGGGAGAGGGAACGTTACCTGCTTATGAAGGGAAAGGATCCCGACAAAGACCAGTCCTATGGCCTCTACGGGCTGTCCCAAGAGCAGCTGCGAATTTGCCTCTTCCCGTTGGGCGGGTCTACCAAACAGGAAGTAAGGGCTACAGCGGTACGTGCAGGGCTGGATGTTAGTGACAAGGTCGAGAGTCAAGATTTCATGGCCGGCGGGCACGCCCGACTCTTCGAGGCCACCGCGCGACCCGGACCAATTCTTGATCATCAAGGCAAGACCCTGGGTGAACACAGAGGTATTCCCTTTTATACCATAGGTCAGCGCCGCGGCTTGGGTCTTCCCGCCAGCGAGCCATTGTACGTCATGTCCATAGATCCAGGCAGCAACGCCATCATAGTGGGCACCAAGGATAAGTTGTACAAGTCTGAATGCACAGCCTCTGGCCTGAACTGGATCTCCATAGAGAGATTGGAGGGACCCATGAGCGTACAGGCGAAGATCAGGTACCGCCATGAAGAGTCCGAGGCAGTCATCACCCCTCTGGCGGAGGACAAGGTGTGCGCGAGTTTCGCTGAACCTCAGATGGCCATCACTCCAGGCCAGGCTATGGTCTTCTATGACGGAGATGTTGTTGTCGGTGGGGGCACCATAGAGGATTGAAGATTTTAGATTTTAGATTTTAGATTTACCAGCTCAGCGCATTGCGCTCAGGAAAGCCCTGCAGGCTCAATCTGACATCTGAAATCTAAATTCTAAAATTGGTAGCGATCCAATAATGCATACCATTCGTTGTGGACGAAGCCGAAGAATTCTCACCAGATCAAAAGGAAGGGGGTTGCTGGGGAGAAAAGATGAGCAAAAAAAAGCTTGACAAACTATACCACATTGTGGGATAAAGGCGGGTACTCTTTTGAACGAAAGGTGGTGATCCCATGGAAATGGACATGCAAGATTCCGCCAACATGTGTAGCTGTATGTGGAAGCTGGACACGCTCTTGCTAAAATGGAGGCGAAAAGGAAGGGCGGAGCTGATGCGTGAGTAGTTACTCCCATCACTGATGCGTGACCATTTCAATCCCTCACACCGCACTTTCCCCCCTGCCAACATTCCTCACTCCATTTTCACAAAGTAGCATCCAGCACAATGAGCCTTTGAATGTGCACGAGTCTGAATATCTGCTGTCAAGGAGGAAATGTTCATGAGTTACGTCACCGGTCTTAAATGTAGAGAATGTAAAAAGGAATATCCCGAAGAGCCCCTGTATGTCTGTGAGGAGTGTTTCGGCCCCCTAGAGGTCACCTATGACTACGAACGGATACGGAGCGATTTTTCGCGAGATCATATTACATCCGGTCCAAACAGTATGTGGCGCTACCGAGCTCTGCTCCCGGTTAATGAAGGCTACTTGGTAGGGCCGCACGTGGGATTCACCCCTCTCATTCATGCAAAGAGGTTGGGAGAGCATCTGGGCTTGAACCAACTATATATCAAGAACGACACGGTAAACTGCCCGTCGCTATCCTTTAAGGACAGGGTAGTGGCCACAGCAGTGGCCAAGGCTACCGAATTCGGATTCAAAACCGTAGCCTGTGCATCCACGGGCAATCTCGCCAACTCCCTTGCGGCCCAGGCAGCGGAGGCTGGCCTTTCAAGTTTTATCTTTGTACCAGTCGATTTGGAGGAGACTAAAATCATCGGAACCCTCGTGTATGGATCTCAAGTAGTCGCCGTGGATGGGACCTACGATGATGTCAACCGGCTTTGCACGGAGATCTCTTCTCTGTATCCGTGGGCCTTTGTGAACATCAACCTGAGACCTTACTATTCTGAAGGTTCCAAGACCTTTGCCTATGAAGTCGCCGAACAACTAGGTTGGCGTACCCCAGATCATATTGTCGTCCCCGTCGCAGGGTGCTCGCTATTGACCAAGATCTGGAAGGGTTTCCAAGAGCTTGAAACGTTAGGCTTGATAGAAACCAATACAGCGAGAATATATGCGGCTCAAGCATCTGGCTGCGCCCCCGTATCCCTCGCTGTAAAAAACGGCGCCGACACTATCCAGCCGGTGAAGCCCAACACCATTGCCAAATCCCTTGCCATAGGTAACCCGGCAGATGGCTATTATGGCCTTAAGGCCATAAGGGAGACAGGCGGATATGGCGAGGATGTATCCGATAAAGAGATCATTGAAGGAATGTTGCTTCTCTCCCGGACAGAAGGTATTTTCGCTGAGACTGCGGGAGGAGTTGTGGTGGGTGTTACCAAAAGGCTTGTGGAGCAAGGTAGGATAGGAAAAGATGATTTTACCGTGCTTGCCATCACTGGAAACGGTCTCAAGACGCAGGAGACCCTAGTGGGCAAGACTCAACAGCCGTTGAACATCCAGCCCAGTCTCGACGCGTTTGTAGAGAATTTTGAACCACTGCTGGAATCGGCTATCTGATAAGGAGGAGACAGTAATGGCCATCTTGGTTAGGATTCCCACCCCATTAAGAAGATTGGCAAATGGACAAACAACCGTGGAAGCAGAAGGCGGGAACGTCTTGGAAGTTATCTTGGACTTGGATTCCAAGTACCCCGGAATTCGAGAAAAGCTTTACGATGGAGACTCCCTGCGGAGATTCGTTAACCTATACCTCAATGAAGAGGATATCCGATTCCTAGATGGGGAAGATACCCAGGTAAAGGATGGTGATCAGTTATCCATAATCCCCGCCATTGCAGGGGGCATGGGGAGGTTGTAGAGATGTTTCCTTTCAGCGAAGAGCAGATCCTGCGATATAGCAGACACATTATCCTGCCAGAGGTAGGTGGAACGGGGCAGAAAAAGCTTCTTGCATCCCGCATCCTTCTCGTGGGGATGGGAGGACTCGGCTCCCCTGCAGTCCTCTACCTGGCCGCTGCAGGCATCGGCACCCTTGGGCTTGTAGATTTCGATACCGTGGAGTTGAGTAATCTGCAACGCCAGGTTATCCACACCATGGGGGATCTGGGCAGGTCAAAGGTAAAATCTGCCAGGGAGACCATCGAAGCCATAAACCCGGATGTTACCGTACAGGAGCATGAGCAGAAGTTGTCCTCAGATAACATCACCGAGATCCTCTCCGAATACGATGTAATCATAGATGGTGCTGACAACTTCCCCACTCGTTTTCTCGTCAACGATGCGTGCGTGCTCACCGGGAAAACCATCGTTTATGGGGCAGTCTTTCGCTTCGAGGGACAAGTGAGTGTCTTTGCCCCTAAAGAGGGGCCGTGCTACCGGTGTTTCATACCCGAAATGCCACCTCCTGGTACAGTTCCCAGTTGCCAGGAGGCTGGGGTTCTGGGTGTTTTGCCCGGCATAATCGGCTCACTCCAGGCCAGCGAAGCCATCAAGTTGATACTCGGAGTCGGAGAGCCACTCATTGGGCGCCTTTTGCATTTTGATGCCCTGGAGATGAGTATACATGAGGTGAAGTTGCGGAAAGACCCCGACTGCCCTGCTTGTGGCGAACATGCCGATTTGGCTGAGCTGAAAGATTATGAGGAGGTTTGCGAACTAGCTGTATAGACAGGCGAACCATAGGGAGCAAACTAACTTGTGTCCATCCGGAAACTTCCTAATGTCATTCTGAGCCCTTCGACAGGCTCAGGATAAACGTAGCGAAGAATCTCTGCGTCCACACTAACTATGAAATTCTTCGTCGTCCCTCCGGCGGGACTCCTCAGAATGACACCCTAAAAAGGGGGGGTTTCCGGATGGACACTAACTAGTTATGCTATGAAAGCCAGACAGCCTGACCTTTCGAGGATTCTGCCAGCGGTTGAAGAGTAACCTCCAGGCTTACTAGATACGACATTTTCCTTTTTCGTGCCCTTTTAATTCAGTGCGATGGTGTCATTATCATAGAGGATAACATGGTACAGATTGTTCATTCCCTTACAGAGAGCAGGCCATATTCTCCCGAAAATACTTTTCTGGAGACCATATTAGAACGTATAGGCAACACTCCACTGGTGAGGATCCGCAATCTGGCCAGGGAGTTTTCGGGAGTTGAAATACTTGCCAAAGCCGAATGGTTCAATCCAAGTGGCTCTGTGAAGGATAGACCAGCCATTAGAATGATAGAGGATGCGGAACGGTCCGGAGCACTTACAAAGGATAAGGTAATACTCGATTCCAGTTCAGGAAATATGGCCATCTCCTACTCCATGATCGGAGCGGTGAAGGGCTATCGAGTGGAGATGGCGGTTCCGGCTACCATATCTCAAAGCCATCTGGCTACCTTAAGATCTTTCGGGGCAAAAGCAATATTTTCCGATGCCCTGGAGGGATCTGACGGGGCCATCAGGCTGGCCCATAGGATGTTAGAGGAAAATCCCCACCGGTATTTTATGCCCAATCAATATCACAATCCTTCCAACTGGAAAGCACACCATGACACAACGGCCGCGGAAATATGGGAGCAGACCCGCGGACAGATAACCCACCTTGTGGCCGGAGTGGGCACCAGTGGAACCTTGATAGGGACAGCAAGAGGGTTGAAAAAGAACGTTCCCAATCTAGAGGTGATAGGAGTTGAACCAGATCATGCCCTCCACGGTCTGGAGGGGCTGAAATATATAAAGGAATCAATCGTTCCTGGTATTTACGACAATAAGGAATTGGACCGCACCATATTTGTAAAAACCGAAGTTGGCTACAACATGACGAACCAGCTGGCAACCCAGGAAGGTCTGTTCGTGGGAAGCTCAGCTGGAGCGGCCATGGTAGCCGCGCTCCAGGTTGCTGGGGAAATCCGCAATGGCCTCATCGTCGTCATCTTTCCTGACGGGGGGATCCGCAATGCCATCGAGAGAAAGAAATTCTTGGAAGATTGAAGATGCGCCCTGGAACTCCATTCTCAGGCACGCTGTTGGAGAATATCCTGAAGAGGCCTGCGGTATTTTGCTTTGCCCCTGTGAAAGGCCAGACCATATTACAGAGGCGCAGCCAACGAGAAACGCCACCTCGGGGAATCTCGCCACCAGATATCTTGTGGACCCGCAGGAGTTTTTGAAAGTTTTAAACTGGGCCGAACAACGGGAGTTAGATATTTGTGGTTTCTATCATTCCCACCCAGATCATCCACCCCTCCCCTCAGAATACGATCGAAAGTCTGCTTGGGAGGGTTATCTCTATCTCATCCTCTCTATCAAAGATGGAGTTTTTGAAAAAGCCAGCGCCTGGAGATTGGATCCGGAAGAAAAGCTCTTCAAAGAGGTCACTCTCTGATCGCATACCTAAAGAGGTAAACGATAATATTCCTATATATACTCCGCAATCTCCACTTCATTGCGTGCAGAATATAAGTGTCAATTCAGTGAAACTAACTGATGAGCAAGTGATTTACCAGAAGTAACGATAATGCACTACAGACTACCATTAACGCTAAATCAGAATATTAAGCAATTTGAAAATGATCTCGCCGATTTTCTGAGTGGCAATCTCCATGGAACTGCTTTTAGAGCAAAACGGGTCAAGATGGGGATCTATCAGGAAAGAGGCCGTCAAACATACATGTGCCGCATTCGCTGCGGAGGCAACGTGGTAAATCCGAAGCAGTTGATGAAAATCGCAGATCTGGCTAAGAGATACGGGAACTCCGCCGTGCATGTCACCACCAGAGCGGAAATCCAGATCCACCGGGTCAAGCTGGAGGATGTAATCCCCATTATTAAGGGGCTCGCCACCGTTGGCCTCACCATGAAAGGGGGAGGCGGACACACCATCCGGAATATTTGTAGCAATCACGATTCCGGCATCAACCCAAACGAGCTGTTTGATGTGCAGCCCTATGCCATTGCCTTAACCAGCCGGCTGATTTCTGAAGCCGATAGTTTCGAATTGCCAAGAAAATTCAAGATGAGCTTCAGTTCCCTGGCCGAGGATGCAGCGAACTGCGCCACCCAGGATCTCGGTTTTGTCGCCGCTGTAAATGACAAGGGCGACAAGGGTTTCAAGGTATATGTCGGTGGCGGTTTAGGCTTCAGGCCAAAGCTTGCAATACTGTTGCATGAGTTTATACCTGAAGATAAGGTCTACCATGTGGCTAGATCAATCAAAAGCGTTTTTCATGCACACGGTAATCGGCGCAATACCCACCACTCAAGGATCAGGTTCCTGATCCACGATGATCTGGGGGCGGAAAGGTTCCGAGAGTATTATTCTGAAGAACTGGACAGAATCTATGACGATGAAAGCCTTAAACTTGATGTTAAGCCAATTGACAACGACACAAATCTGCATCGACAAATAAAGCTTGTGCCGGTTCGCGAAGAGGTTGAAGGCTACAAGACCTGGTACGATAAAAATGTGACGGCCCAGAAGCAACAAGGACTGTTCTCCGCTAGACTCCCCCTGAATCTAGGGGACCTGGCTAGTGATGACTGCTTCCGCTTAGCGGAAATCCTCAGACCATATGGAGAAAACGTACTACGTTGCGGTCAAGACCAGAATTTCTATATTCGCAACATACCGGAAAAATTCTTGAAAAACCTCTACAAAGGATTCAAACAGCTTCGAACTCCGAGTGATAGCCCGGTTATACATGGAAGAATTGTTCCCTGCATGGGGGCCCAGACCTGTCAACTTGGAATAAATTATCCAAGGCCCGCAACCACTGCTATTTTAAAGGATCTCGAAAAAGCGGACCTGGACTTTGATATCCTGGAAGATATCAGAATCCATATTAGCGGGTGCCCAAATGCCTGTGCCAACCACTGGATAGGGGATCTTGGATTTTTCGGAAAGGTGCGACGAGTGGATGGGCGCCCCATCCCGACCTATAATGTTCTCGGAGGGGCCAAGATAAAGACCGACGAATCCCAACTAGGCGAACAGGTGGGTTGGGTTCATTCCCGGGATTTGCCCCACTTTATTGCTGAAGTTTTACAAAAATACCAAAACTACAAAACGAAAACTGACGGAGATGTAGATTTTCACCGGTATTGGCACAGTGGTGGCAAGGAGTACGTCGGCAATTTATGCAAGAGCCGATTCAACCAGATCCCGACCATTGAAGAGGATAAGAATTACTTCTTCGATCATGGCGCTACAGAAGTCTTCTCCACCAAGAATATTGTGGGGGCAGCGGAATGCTCCGCTGGCATTTATGACATGATTAATGTGGATGACAAAGCCATCAAAAGAAATCTGAAGGTAATCGGCTTCTGGGAAGAAGGTCACGGAGATTTGGATGCAACATTAAAGGAGATAGTTTTTTCTGCTTCAAGAATGCTCCTGATTACCAGGGGTGAAGAGCCTAGAACGGAGATAGAAACCTATGATTTATTTCTCAAACACTTCATTGACACTGGCTTGGTAGACAAAGATCATCGGTTCATCATAGAAATGGCTCGGAATGGAACGTCGGGTAACTTAATAGATCATAAAGACAAAGTTGTGGATCTTGGGAAAGCAATCACCGGGCTTTATAAAGGTATGGACAACACCATGCGGTTCCCAGGCGAGAAAGAAAACCTGACGATCAACATGGAAGCAAAGGCTGCCAGTGCCGAATTAGAGGCGGTCGACTTTTCAACGGGTGGCCAAGAGAAAAAGTCTGAAAAGAAGGCCGATAAATTCAAGGACCTGCGCGGTGTAAAGTGTCCGATTAATTTTGCTCATACCAAGGTTCAACTAGCAACCATGACATCCGGGAAAACCCTGGAAATCCTTTTAGACGACGGGGAGCCAATCGAGAATGTCCCTGGTTCTGTGATACTTGATGGGCACAAGGTGTTGAATCAGGAAAAGGTCGGCGAACATTGGACGGTGCTGATCGAGAAAGCATAATTCCTTTGTACCACCCGCTAGTTTCTCTCAGGGACTTGGGGAAAAAGCTCTTCAAAGAGGTCAGTCTTTGATCGCCTCCTCGCGAGGGAAACGGTGAAAATTCTCTATATCCTCCGCAAACAGCCAGATGGACTGGCAAAAGAGATGATAGAGAAGCAAAGCCATGAGCATGAGATCACCGTCGTGCTGATTCAAGAAGCTGTTCTAATGAAGGAAAATTTGCCAGGCCATGTGCTTGCTCTAGATGATGATGTTCGAAAAAGATCCGTGCCACAGAATATCCCGAAGATAGGCTATGAGGAACTGCTAAGTCTTATCTTCAAAAATGACAGGACTTTGTGTTGGTAAGAGCTTGAACTTAGGGGCTTCGCCCCCATTGTTGGAATGATGGAACAATGGAAAGGTGGAAAATTGGGTGAACTTCTCCCGAAGAGAGTAAAGGAAAGTAATTTAAGACTATAAGGACCGCGTATCTTCCAGTTTTTCCACCCATTATTCCAATATTCCGTCATTCCATGTGCATAGGAAAACTGTAACGTGGTTCAGAGGACCATGAGGTGAAAATGCTCCAGCGAGCGCATTCCCCGTAGCGACTCGACTTGAGCGACTCGACCTGAGCGATTCGACCTGAGCTCGTCGACAGGTCTCGTCGAAAAGTCTTGCTGCGGGTTTAGCGAGCGAACTACAATAGAATGGAATATCTTCCTTACATTTCGAAGATTCCCTGTCCGCCTCAGGCGGACTGCAGGGAGCTTCAATAGCTTGTATAACTCTTGAGATATTGAAAAAGGGAGGTGCAACTTGAGCGAAACAAAAACACGAAGCCTTGATCTCAAAGGGGAAGTCTGCCCGTATACCTTTGTCAAGTCAAAGCTGATGATGGAGCAACTGACCGTTGGGGAGATTCTGGAGGTTATTGTGGACCATGGTCCTGCGGCCAAAAACATTCCAAAAAGCATGGAAATGGAGGGCCAAGAAGTGTTGGAGGTTCAGGAGCTCAATACCAATGAGTGGAAAATCGTCCTCCGTAAAAATAGCTCCTAAAAGTCTAACATGGAGTTGAAGACCTTGCACTCTCGGCATATGTTCATCTTATTCTGCCAATTTGCCTGGACCTCTCCTTGACATATGGTCCCACTGATAAACCAACAGAGATGCCCGCTTTGGAACTCCCAGGCAGGACATTTCTCTTTTAGCTCTGTGGGGCAGGCCTGAACCTCCCAACAGGGTGTGCTCTCCTTTCGAGCTTTCTTCATGGCCAGAAGGAATAGTGCCTGCCTTTCCACATGAACTGGAATATTTCTCCACCCCTGCTCAAAGCTCTGCACGGCCTTGAGTGAGACGGCAAGAAGCTGGGACATCTCCTTTTGGGATTTACCCAATCGCCGCCGAACTTCCGAAAATTCATGTTTATCCATTGAGCTCTCCTGTTCACTTTATCTCATAATACCACAATGTGGGCTTATGTGAAGGGGTTACTTCCCAGGACTTCCCCCAAAAAGCTCAGGTGCTCAATAAAGCGAACTGGCCTTTTCTGGTGTTTCTTCTGAGTGACTGCGGCAGGTCTGAGCCACTTCCCCGTCTGTGGTTGGGGGAGCCCCTGGTCCCGTTCCCCAGGAACGGGAAACAGGGAGGGAGTGCCCTGCCCGCCATCGCGAGCCGCTCAGGCGAGGCGGGCGGGCTTCCCCCGGC
>CAYFXH010000073.1:0-2510 GCA_964346905.1 uncultured Desulfobacteraceae bacterium
ATGGCTAGAACCGCCATCAGTTCATAGGGTTCAGGTGCTCCCAGGATTTCAGCCACCCTATCCTTGTTCTTCAAAATCTCACCCAACCAGACGCCCCCCAGTCCCGAGGCATGGATAGCCAGCCACATGTTTTGGAGACAGGCGCCGATGGACTGGCAGTCCTTGACCCGGTCGTAGCTGACGTCATTATCCATAAACACCACAACAATAACCGGGGCGGCACGAATGATCTCCCGATAACGAGTCTGTTTCGCGATTTCATTTTTTACCTCCGAATCGCGAATAACGGCGAAGCGCCACGGCTGGTTGTTCAATCCAGAGGGCGCCCACCGACCTGCCTCTAGGATGGTTTGTACAACCTCATCGCTCACTGGATCATCAGCGTACGTGCGGATGCTTCTTCTGGAGCAGATAGCATCCAACACCGCCTGCTTGGTTTCGCTAGGGTTCATAACTGCCCTTAGTACTTAACTTTTTTGAAAGTATAGCGACATCAACCAAAGCCGTCAATGGGTAACGCATCACACCTGGTACTTTACGTTTTGACAACAGATATGGGGAGGTCGGGGATGAAAGGGATGTGATCACTTTGGTTTTACGCTTCTCCCACGTCTCGCTCGTCTCGCAGCTGCTCTCGCCTGATGCATAGGTCCTTAGGCCTTATTGCCTTCCCAATGAAGTGCATCAATCACCCCGTGGCAGCGGCAGGCGGTGGCAACGAGGACGTTTTTCTCGGTTGACCGTACACCTTCGAGAAGCGCCCAAAGAACAGACAATCGGTAGCCACCAACACCCGGGGTAAGTTGGTGACTGCGGAGCACCCGAGTAACATATCCCTCCACCGTTACATCCCGTATTATATCGAACAAATTGGCTTCACGCGGTTCGCCTGTAACTGGACACCTCTCTGGTGGCTCATCACAGTTGTCAGGGCAGCGAAAGCTTGCGAAACTTGTGTAGAGAGCTCCTGTTTTATCTCTCAGGGGATTGGGAACCTGGTGGTCGACCTTTGCCGGCACCGGGAGTGTCATCACTTCACCCTCTTCGCTCAATTCTCGACAGAGCCAGGTAAAAGCAACGTGCATTGGAATGGCCGGCACGATCCACTCAGACCCAAGACCCGGATGGTTAGCGAGAAAATCGATGGCATCCTGTTCAATCACCTGAATGGGCTCGTCCTTCAGCTCCTTCAGTGCTCTTGCATCATGATCCACCACCAGCAAACGTGACTCTCCTTTCTGCTCCACTATACGCTGTACCGCTAGAGACCCGAAGCGCCCGGCTCCCAAGATCCAAAAAGACTCCATCTGCACTACTCCTTTGTCTTTCTTTTCTATCCCAACCGCGAGGGAGATGAAACCACAAACTTGTGGAGACACCTTTTAACTGCAACTCTCTCCCAGTTGGTCAACGTTGACAGGTCTTGCTTTTATTCTTATAGTGCTGCAGGATACGAGCATTCAGCTATCAGCGCTTAGCCCGCAGCAAAATAATGATTTGGAATTGCCTGATCATTACACTTCAACAGGATGTTGCGAAACCCCAGTAATGATAGATCACCTTTTTCCAGTCCGTTCGATACAGAGCATCCTGTTATCTCTCATTTGCTGATAGCTGAATGCTGAATGCTTACAACAAATTATTGTGCTAGGTCAGAAAACAAGTGAATATGCTTGTTGACACCCATTGTCATTTAGACTTTGCTGATTTTGCTGCCGACCGAGGTGAAATCCTGGCTCGAGCCAAGCTGGCGGGTGTCCGGCAAATCATCACCATCGGCATTGATGTTCTCAGCTCGCGGAGAGCAATTGCCTTGGCCGAGACCGAGGTGGAGGTTTACGCCACCGTGGGTATCCATCCCCACAATGCCTGTCGTCTCTCCTCTAGTGATATCCAAGAGTTGCTAGCCATGGGCCGCAAATCTCAGGTGGTGGCCTACGGGGAAATCGGCCTCGATTTTTACCGCGATTATCAACCACATTCACTGCAACGCGCTTGCTTTCATGAACAAGTCAGTGTGGCACGAGAACTGAATCTGCCCGTGGTAATCCATGCCCGCGAGGCCCACCAAGAGGTTCTCAAGATCTTGCAGGACCAAAAGGCCTGGGAAATAGGTGGAACCATGCATTGCGTTTCGGGTGATTGGTCTTTTGCCCGAAGATGTTTGGATCTTGGTTTTTACCTCTCCATTGCAGGATCGGTGACCTTTGCCAACTCACACACCCTGCAGGATGTGGCCCGGAATTGTCCGCTAGACCGGCTGCTGTTGGAAACTGACGCGCCTTTTTTGGCTCCGGTTCCCAATCGGGGCAAGCGCAATGAACCCGCTTTTCTCACCCACACGGCAGAAAAAATCGCTTCGCTGAAAGAGCTGCCTTTAGAAGAGGTGGTAAGGCAGACAACTCTCAACGCCCGTCAGCTGTTTAAGCTGCAAACTCCAGTGGAATCCAGCAGGGCGAGCGAGGAGGTAAGCACCAAGGGCACAAAGTACACAACGTAAAGAATAGAAC
>CAYFXH010000073.1:2565-16428 GCA_964346905.1 uncultured Desulfobacteraceae bacterium
AAAAAGCTATAACTCGAAACCTCACATTATCTTCCTGTGTGATCCCTGTGTTCTTTGCGGTAAAAATTACCTCCCGGTCACAAGGTGGAAAGTGACGGTAAGGACGAGAATGGCCGAACATGAAAAAAATGGGGACTTCGTCCTGGCTTCGGCTTCACCGCGGCGCCGAGAACTTCTGCGCCAGGTGGGACTCTCCTTTAGAGTCGTGCCCAGCAGATTACAGGAAATCAACCAAAGCGATATGGAGCCATACCGTCACGCTCTCTATTTTGCCAGAGCCAAAGCAGACGAGGTGGTCAAACGTTATCCACAAGAATGGGTGTTGGCGGCAGATACCATCGTTGTCATCGATGGAGAAATCTTGGGAAAACCAGGCAACTCCACTGAAGCCATGGCCATGCTTTCTCGCCTCAGCGGCCGGAGCCATCGGGTGATTACCGGGCTTAGCCTGCTACACGGTGAAGCGGGGGTGGAGGATGGCGAGTATGTGGAAACAACGGTTTTCATGAGACGGCTTAGCACCGAGGACATTCAGGGCTACGTCGAGACCGGCGAACCCATGGACAAGGCGGGAGCTTACGGGATTCAGGGCATTGGCGGCTGTCTGATTCAAAGGATCGAGGGTTCCTACTCCAACGTGGTGGGTTTGCCTCTGTGCGAAACCGTTGCGTTATTGCGCCGCCATCAGGTTGCCGATCCTTTTAAGAGGTGAGCAATCCACCCGCTAGCCTTAATGTACTCCCGAAAATGGGGGCGTGGTACTCATTCGATAAGAAGGCGGGAGTAATGGTCTAGCCATAGGGGCCAAGCTTCAGACCGCCACCAGGTATCGCGGCTGGCTAAAAGCCGCTTCCCACAACTGCAGGATGAACAGATGTCCATTGCCGACAATCTGGCCCGGGTGAAAGAAAGGATAGCAAACGGTGCCATCCGCGCCGGCCGTTCGCCCGACTCGGTCAAACTGGTGGGAGTCACCAAGACCGTTGACGACCAGCGGATCCAGGAGGCAGTATCGGCGGGTCTGGAGATACTCGGGGAAAATTACGTCCAAGAAGCCCGAAGCAAGATCCAAAGGTTTGGAGACCAGGTAAGTTGGCATTTTGTTGGGAGGTTGCAAACCAACAAGGCGAAATATGCGGTTAAGCTCTTTGATCTGATCCAGACCGTGGATTCCCTTAAACTGGCGACAGAACTGAACCGTCGCGCTCAGCCGTTGGGACGAGTGATGCCGATTATTATCCAGGTAAACCTCGCCGGTGAAGCCAGCAAGGGCGGCGTTCACCCGGCCGAGACCCTCTCTCTTATTCGGCAGATCTCAGAGCTTACCAGCATACAAATCCAAGGTCTCATGACCATGCCACCCTTCTTTAACGATCCAGAACGTGCCAGACCATATTTTCGACAGTTGTGGGAGTTGGCCCAAGAAATAGCTGCGGCAGGAGTGGGTGGTGTTGGAATGAAGGAAATCTCCATGGGCATGTCTGGGGATTTTGAGGTGGCCATCGAGGAAGGCGCCACACTGGTCCGTGTGGGAACTGCTATTTTTGGGGAACGGCCGTGAGCCGCTGACGCATCGTTTCATAGAGGGCCATGGCCCCAGCCGCTGCCGCATTCAACGAGTCCAGCCCACCTCGCTGAGGAATCGCAGCGAACATATCGCACGCCCGCTTCACCAGAGGTCGAATGCCCCTGGCCTCTCCACCGATTACCAGAGCGGTGGGCTGGCAGAGATCGAGTTCATAAATAAGCCGGTCACCTTCCATGGTCAGGCCCACCACCCAGATTCCTTCCCTCTTGAAAAGCTCCAGTGTTCGTTTCACATTGGTGATTCGGGCAACTTCCACATGTTCCAGGGCGCCAGCTGAGGCTTTAGCCACTGCAGCGGTCAGAGGAGCAGCACGATCTTTTGGCACAACTACTCCATGGACACCGCAGACGTATGCTGTTCGAATCAAACTCCCGAGATTCTGGGGATCCTGGATGCCATCCAATACCAGAATAAGAGCAGGATCTTCAGCCGAGGCTGCTGCCAAAATGGATTCTACCTTGGCGAACGAATAGGGTGAGAGAAAGGCTATGATTCCCTGGTGACTGCTGGTCCCTGCTCTTGCGTCCAGACGGTGGCGCTCGTGGGAGCGCACTTTGATGCCGAGCGCTCGTGCCTCGGCGAGGGTTTCCCGAACAGCACGGCTCAGTCCTTTCCGGCTTACCCAGATTTCTTGAAACCGCTGACCGCGAGTAGCAAGTGCTTCGCGAACTGGATGAATACCGTAGATAATTTCTGTCATGGGGAGTCAGTGAAGAATCCAGGTTCAGCGGACCTGGCTTTGGGTTACCGCTATGATGGAACGGCTCAGGGCGTAAGACATAGGGCACAAGGTATAAGAATCAAATATGACTTACCCTATCCCTACGCCTTATACCAGACGCTTCCTTGAATGGAAATGTACAGTAGGGATATATCCCCATAAGCGCTCAAATAAAAGGTTTCTCCGAGTAGATCTAGCCCTGATGGTATTTGATTAAGAAAGAGAAGCAGAACGCTGAATTCTTTCAAATCCCCCCTAACCCCCCTTTCTAAGGGGGGAAGTCTATGAAATAACATTTAAATCATCCCCCTGCATAAAAGGGGATCGAGGGGGATTTCGCTGCGTGTGCTTCTTCTTCCAGATCACCGCAGCATAAAACTACACCCGGGCCAGTCATCCCAGATCAATCATTCCCGTGGTTGGAACAAATTCAGCACCCCAGGTAGAACAGCCTCTCGCCGAAAGCGTGCGGACAGGATGATGGCCGCCAGTGCCTCAACAGCCTCTTCAAGAACGTCATTGATAACCAAATAATCGTACCATGGTGCCTCTAGAAGCTCTCGAGAGGCGTTCTCTAGACGGGCCTTCACAGCTGCACCCGGTTCGGTACCCCTCTTGAGGAGTCGCTTCTCTAACGTTTCCCGGTCCGGGGGTAAGACGAAAATGAAGCAGGCCTCTGGGAAGTGGGCCTTCACCTGACGAGCGCCCTGCACATCAATCTCAAGGAGTACATCTCGGTGTTCATGCAACCACTTCGATAGTTGCTCACGAGAAGTACCGTAGTAGTTCCCGTGAACTTGGGCCCACTCTACAAAACCGCCCGCCTCCCTCATTGCAAGAAAAGTGTCCAGTGAAACAAAATGGTAGTCTTGGCCCTCAGTCTCTCCACTGCGTGGCGCGCGGGTAGTGTGGGAAATCGAGTATTCCAGCTTTGGAAACATATTCCGCACCTGTTCCCGCAGGCTCGATTTCCCCACCCCTGAAGGTCCAGAAAGCACGAAGAGTTGCCCGATAGACTCCATTACTTTATCTTGCTGTTACCGTCTTTGCTAAGAGAATCGGCCGCGAACCGATGGGCGATTGTCTCAGCCTGCACCCCGGAAAGAATGACATGATTGCTGTCGGTGATAATAATAGCCCGGGTGCGCCGGCCCATAGTGGCATCAATGAGTTTCTTGGCCATCTTGGCATCCTCTTTCAACCGCTTCATGGGCGCCGAGCCCGGAGAGACGATGGCAACCACTCGATCTGCCACAACCGTATTACCAAAACCGATGTTTAAGAGCTTTCCCTCCATTTCCACCCCACCTTCTGACAAATAAAGCTCCTGAGGTTATTCCGATGGAGCTCCCTCAAAGACAGCTCGTGGCCCAGATCCGCCTTCTCACTCCACCGTTTAACAACTCATCCCAAACCACCTCACCTCTTCTCCTATTGTCTAAATGTACAGAATAAGACTTCTTCATACTCCTATTCCACATTCTGTAGTTGCTCGCGCACTCTCTCTAGCTCTGTTTTGATCTGGATCACCTTTTGCGAAATGTCCAGGTCATTAGCCTTAGAGCCTATGGTATTGATCTCCCGATGCATTTCCTGCAGGAGGAACTCCAGCTGGCGCCCCCGTGGTCCGCTGGCTTCAAGCAGATCCTGAAATTGCTGAGTATGGCTTTGAAAGCGAACCAACTCTTCAGTGACATCGCTCTTTTCTGCAAAAAACGCAACCTCCTGAGCCAAACGAGTCTCATCCAGATCCTCGCCCCTGAGTAGTTCCTGAATCCGCTTCTCCAAACGGTCACGGGTTTCTTGGACAACAAGAGGCGCCCGTACTTCAACCTCGTTGGCAAAAGTTTGAAGTTGATCGAGACGCTGGCTGAGATCGCTTGCGATGGCGGCTCCTTCCTCTGTCCTCATCTGAAGGCAGATAGTCACAGCTTGATCAAGAGCCATCTCCAATGTCCTCCAGGCCTTTTCCCGACTATCCTCGTCCTCTCGAATCACAAAAATATCTCGAAAATTGAGGAGTGCTTCCAGACCAGGAGTGCCTTCGAGTCCCAATTCCTCCTGGAGATCAAGCAGCAACGTGTTGTATCTTTTGGCCAGTTCCACATCCACAGTCAGATGCTGAACCCTGTCCAAAGCTTCATCACTGAGAACGTTTACCTCGATTCTACCTCTGGAGAACTGTGAGCTAAGCCGTTTTTTTATATTCTCCTCGAATTCGCTGTATTTTCTGGGCAATTTCACCCGAATGTCACAAAACCGGTGGTTAAGTGTTCGCAGCTCAACGGTAAACCGACATCCCTCGGCCATTGTCTCGCCACGTCCGAAAGCGGTCATGCTATGGAGCAATATTCTCCTCCGTCTTTAGCTATTTAAATCTTTTTGTTTAAACCACAAAAAACACAACGTTCACATAGTTTTTCATAATCCCAGTTGCTATTTCATACCTCCTTTGTCCTCTTTGTCTCCTTTGTGGCTAGTTCCTCTCTTCGCAGTTGCTGTAGGTACTTTTCTCGCAGTGACCGGAGCCAGTTCCGAACTTTGGGATCAGCATAGTCCGGATAGGTCCAAGCTAGCGGCCGATAGTCCTTGTCACGATAGACTAGGGTCAAGTCTGCGTAAATGCCTTGACCCAAATAGATCCGGTGCGCATAGTTCTTGCCGCTTGCCAGTACCAATCTTTCGGCCAGCAAGTAGCCTGGATCCACATTGACCGTACGATTTCCCTTTTCACTCAGCTCGGCTTCAAGTAGATTAGTTCCCACTTTGATCAGCGCCAGTCCATCCTGGCGTATGAGATGGTCGAAACTGGCAAATCGGCGGACCAAAGGCTTCCCCATCTCGGCATGATAGTAATCGGTGTAGTCGAATGGTAGCACCGCACTGACAAAATCCATGGTTCCATAATCGCCGGCGAGTTTAGACAGTACTGAAACAATGCGTTCTTGAGAGGCAGAAATGACACTCACAAAAAGTTTTGCCGGTTTGGGTTCTTGGGGGGTGCTCATATACCCTCTGGACTCGTCTGAATCCCACTATACAAAGCTCTGCCGGCCGACGCAGACATAGCGAAATCCAAGTCCGTGCATTCGCTCTGGTTCGTAAATGTTTCTGAGGTCAACCACCACCGGCTCTTTCAGGAGTTCAGCCATCCTTTTCCAGTTGAGGTTGCGAAACTGATTCCATTCCGTGATAATCACCAGGGCGTGAGCGCCACGGGCAGCAGCATATGCATCCTGAGCATAGTGAACCTTTCTGAATATTTTCCTCGCAGCCTCCATGCCTACCGGGTCAAAAGCTCGTATCTCGGCACCTTGTTTCTGCAAGCCCCTAATAATGCTAATCGACGGCGCCTCTCGCATGTCATCGGTGTTGGGCTTGAAGGTAAGGCCAAGAATTGCAAGGATCTTTCCCTGCACTCCACCCACCGCTTGGTTGATCTTCTCCACCATACGCTGCCTCTGCCGCTTGTTAACCCGCATGACCGCCTTGACAATCTCAAAACTATATCCGTGATCTTGGCCGATCTTACCAATGGCCTTGATGTCTTTGGGAAAACAGGAACCCCCAAAACCGGGGCCGGGGTGGAGAAATTTTGGGCCGATGCGTCTGTCCAACCCCATTCCTTTGGCCACCTGATGAACGTCAGCCCCCACTCGTTCACAGATGTTGGCCATCTCGTTGATAAAGGAGATCTTGGTTGCCAGAAACGCGTTGGAGGCGTATTTGATCATCTCTGAGGTTTGAACATCGGTGATCACAAAAGGGGTCTCGATGAGATAGAGCGGACTGTAGAGATCCTTCAGGATGGCAATGGCCTGATCGCTTTCCGCTCCAATTACCACCCGATTGGGTCGCATGAAGTCCTCAATGGCTGATCCCTCTCGGAGAAATTCTGGATTCGATACTACATCGTAGGCAAAGTCCGACTTTCGCTCCTTTTCAATGATTTGGGCGATCATTTGGCCTGTGCCAATGGGGACAGTGCTTTTGGTGACTATCACCTTATAGCCATCCAAGTTCTGACCAATGGTGACCGCCACTTCATGAATGTACTTGAGATCGGCACTCCCGTCAGGGGCAGAAGGTGTACCAACGGAGATAAAAACTACCAGCGCTTGGCGGATACCACTTCCAGCATCCGTGGTGAAGTTCAACCTCCCTTCCTGGATATTCTTACGAATAAGTTCCGCTAGTCCCGGCTCATAGAACGGTACCTCTCCCCTCTTGAGAAGCCCGATTTTGGCTTCATCTTTATCAACGCAGGTAACGTTGACACCAAACTCTGCAAAACAAGCACCGGTTACCAGACCCACGTAACCTACGCCAACCACGCAGATATGCATTGGTGTTCCTCCCCACTGTTAAGGCCGGTCGGATATCATGAATACGGTCTTGTGATACTACGGGTGGAGACAGCCACAGATAAAGCCGTCATCTTCCGTCGCGGTTGTGTTGAGGCCAGTGATGAGCCAACAGTAGAAAGCAATAATTATTCCAAAAGGTCACATTGAAAACAGGGGACATGTCATCGTAGGTGCAGACGTTGCACTGCGTTACCTACAAAACTCGTATGCGTGAGTCTGCCACAGTTCCGCTTGTTTGCTTCAACCACGCCAGCTGTGCGTCTCAAGGTTTTGGTAACTCTTCTTTGCGCTGCCCCGGTATGCCGTCAAGCAAGGCCTCTTTCAATCGAGGTGCTGAAACTGTGGCCGTACCAACCTCAGCCACTACCATCCCGGCAGCAAAGTTTGCTAACACCGCAGCCTGTTTGGGCTTCAGACCTGCAGCTAAGCCTAGAGTAAACGTGCTAGTGACGGTATCACCCGCTCCAGACACATCAAAAACCTTCTTGGCCACTGTAGGAACTGCAGTGGCCTGACCATTCTCTTCAAAGAGTGTCATACCCCTCTCACCCTGAGTTATGAGAACCATCTGACAACCAAGTTCCCGAAGCAGATGGTCGCCTGCTTGCCTGAGGCTTGCCTCATCCTGGATGCTTATTCCGGACATAAGCTGTGCTTCTTGCAGGTTGGGGGTAATGAGGGTGGCGTTCCTGTACAACGCCAAGTTCTGTACGTTGGGATCCACTGCCAGAAGAATCTGGCTGTCACCTGTAAGCAAGCGAATACCCTCCATGAGATGTTGGGTAACGACACCCTTACCATAGTCGGCGATGATAATTGCGTCGATGGAACCGAGATGATCTCTGAGGGTGGCAAGAATTTTTTCGATGCTTTCTTCGCTTACAGGCTCCCGGTCCTCGCGGTCAACCCGAACCACTTGCTGGGAATGGGCAACTACCCGGGTTTTCATGGTGGTGGGCCTCCGGTCCTCAACCACAAGGCCCTGGGTAGGGCTGTTCATCTTGCCCACCATTCGCTCCAGCTCCCGGCCCATGGCATCATTGCCAATGACCCCGCAGAGAACCACCTGGCCACCGAGAGCAACAATATTGTTAAGAACGTTGCCAGCACCACCCAGCATCAAGGACTCCCGCTCAACCTCCACAACTGGTACCGGAGCCTCAGGTGAAATCCTCTCAACACGACCCCAGAGGAATTCATCCATAATGACATCGCCCACGACCAGAATCCGGCAGTGTGTGAACCTGTCTATTCCCGCAGAAAGAACCGTAGAATTGAAAAAGGCTGACATCTATCGAATGTACCTCGCAACCATTGTGGCCTCGAGTTTGCTACTGACGAATATAGCACAGCAGCGAGAGGAAGCCAGCAATTTTTTCCCTCCCGAGCTGAAAGTGAATTCAGCCATCGCAGTTGACGCCACTGGGGTGAAATCGACTACCGCAAAGCGGGAGGGACGAAAACGAGGTGCACTTGACGCTCTAGGGGTACACCATACAGTACTTGATCATTTACAAACATCGGTGCTTTCATTACACTCATAGCCTATGCGACGGACCCTGCTAAGATATCTTTTTGTTGAACAGGTGGTTCCATTTCTCGTCAGCCTGTTGGTTTTGACCCTGGTACTTTTTCTGGGCAAAACCATGCGCTATACCCACCTGCTCTTCGCAAGCGGGTCCGGCTTCGTTGATCTCGGCAAGCTCTTGCTCTATTCACTCCCCTATTTTTTTGTCTTCACTATTCCCATGGCCACGCTCCTTGCTGTACTTCTGGCATTCGCTAGACTCGCTCATGACAATGAGATCACCGCCATGAAAGCTGCCGGCATCAGCTTTTATCAGACAATTCCTCCGGTTGCTATGGTGGCAGGGTTCGCTTGGTTGGCCACCCTTGGTCTTTCTCATTACGTCCTGCCACGTAGCAACGTCGCCTTTGAGAACGTGCTGTTGGAAATGGCCAGGTCCAGAGCCCAGTTGGGGCTCAAGGAGCGGGTTTTTAATGATCAGTTTGACGGGCTGGTTTTTTTCATCAATAGCATTTCACCAGATGGGAGACGGTTACAAGAGGTGTTTATTTCAGATGAACGATCCCCCGAGAACAAAAACACCATCGTTTCCGAGGAGGGCCTCCTTCTGACCGACCCCGAGGGCAAGCGAATCACGCTCAGGCTTATTCGGGGAAACATCTTTCGGGTGGGAGCTGAGATGCACAGCGCTCAAACCATTCGCTTCCAAAGCTACGACTTCAACCTGGATTTGCACTCCCTTTCCCTCGGGGCAAAGGAGTATCGGAAGAGAGAACGCCATCTCAGTTTTCCTGAGCTGAGGCAGGCGCTGGCTGCCACCAAACGAGGCTCAGAGAAACGCAATAGACTATTGTTCGAATGGCATCGGCGTTTCTCCCTTCCTTTCGCTTGTATTGTTCTGGGTTTCATTGCAGCCCCCTTGAGCGTTCAATCGAGAACCGGTTCCCGACTCTCCGGCGTGGTCCTCGGTCTGCTCCTCTTTCTGCTCTACTATCTTTTTGTGTCAGCAGCCAAGGCCTTTGGACAAGACGGAACCTTTTCCCCCACCATTGGTCTGTGGCTACCCAATGTTGTCTTTGGCGTCCTTGCCACTGTTTTATGGATCAAAACTGCGCGCGAATCCCCTTTCAAGCCTATTCTCCTGATCCGACGATTGACAGCACTGGTTACTTCCCGAATGAAAGCTGGCTCAAAATGCAAGCCATCATGAGTTCTGGTATTGCACCTCTCCCCCCATACAGGTTAGAGTTGTTTTTGACAGTTTAAACCCGAGGGAAAACCCAGCTTAACAGTAAAGATCAGACAAATTCTTTCAGTAGCAACAAATGCTTTTTGACATTGATACAATTGATACTGTTCTCGTTTGTATGATCGATAGACACTTGGGAAATCTTGTAGTCTCTCTGTCATCGGTCAGAGCAATAATAGAACACTTCCAGGGTAAAGATGTATATCTGGCAGTAGATAGTGCCTACAATCAGGTTGTTGAATGCATACATGGTTTAGACAGAGTAATTCAATATCCCAGAAGAGAAATGTACGGTGGTAACGTATTGCAAAGAACAATATTGTATTTCAGATTTATCAAAGAACTCAGAAGCACACATTCTCATGCTTTCATTGACTTACAGGGAGGGAACGCTTCGTCCATAATGGCCTGCCTCTCTGGTGCTGCTTATCGGCTCAGTAACTCTTCTGCGAGAAGATCTTATTTGTACAATATCAAAGTTGATCTACCGATTGGAAAGCATAAGGTTCATAGTTATACGGAGATTGCCACTGCGGTGGGAGCTACCATTGAGGACACATTTTGTCGACTACAATCAACAGAATCGAGAAGAATTTCACTCAACCGCATCCTCAAGCTTCACCGAATAGCACCCGACAAACCAATTATTACAATCCATGCCGGTGCCGGGAATATTCACAAGCAATGGACAACTGCTGGCTTCGCAGAGGTGACCGATTGGCTTTCTGCTGAAGGGTTCCAAGTGGTCTTTGTCGGTGCTGATCGCGACTCAGATAAAATCAACGCGGTAATGTCCCTTCTCAGTCATACATCTTATAATCTAGGGGGCATTGTTTCGCTTGGTGAGTTGATGGCCCTTTTTGAAATGAGTTCTCTCTTTTTGGGAAACGACAGCGGTCCCATGCATCTCGCCGCTGCCATGGGAACACCCATTGTTGCTCTCTTTGGACCGGTAGATGAAAGGAGGTGGCGGCCGCTTTCTCCCGATGCAATCGTCTTAAGAGGTCAAGAGTTCTGTGAAGATTGTCGGCTTAAGCGTAGCGACTGTGACAACTTTCCTTGCATAACCACTCTGTCAGCGGATACCGTGAAACAGACTATTGACCAACTGCTTAATTAGTGTCCATCCGGAAACTCGGCCTCGTGCTGTCATTCTGAGGAGCGAAGCGACGAAGAATCCCGAGATCCTTCGCTACCGCTCAGGATGACACAATGTCGGTTTATTCGCGGAGCCTGTCCTGAGTGAGTTAAAGGGCTCGGAATGACACTTGACAGTTTCCGGATGGACACTAATTAATTCTCTGTGTGGTCTCTGACTCCTCCGTGGTTACTCTTTCATACTGCTCACTTGTTAAGCTCGTTCTAACGAAAACCTCCCTTGCGGTACAATCGCCAGGAAAAAACGCACACTGCCAGCAGCGGATACCGCCGCAGACGTGGAGTCCACTCAACCGTGACCCCGGAGTGCCGTTCAATCTTCCACTGGATATATTCCAGTCCGCCCTCGAAGGTGAAAAATCCCTTGGTAAGCCGCAAGATTGAAAGCAGTTTACCTTGCAGACTCCGCAGAGCCCACGCTAAACGGCTACGGTAACGGACCCGGGCGGATATGCGGGCGTGGTAGCGAACAGGATCAGCGCTGGTGACCACCTTGACAGAAAAGGGGACTGCAGCCATGGCGGCACGGGTTACTTGCTCGTAATGTTCAGGCGCGGTGTCAAACAGATGGACGAGATCGTGCGGTCGCTCCGCCCTCAGTTCAGCGCCATAGCTGAGCAAAAGCCCCCCCTGCCACAATTCTCTGGCTGAAAAACGTTCTCTGACCTGTGGCAACACGCGGGTGATAAAGGTTATAACCGCCTGCGCCAATGCTGCTCGAACCTGCTCTGCCACCTGAGAGTTGCATGCATACACCAACCTGGTGAGCTGGGCAAACCGTCCCCAAAAGTAAGAGTGGAACCAGTGCAGAGAAGTGGTGCGTTGAAAATCTCTCAAGGAGAGAATCGCATACTTTGTGCGTACCACACGGTCTTTGACAGGTAACTCCAGATAAAACACATTGGGTGGTAGGAGTTTGTTGAGAGCAGCGCGCGTGCGGTTGCGGAAGGCTGAGCTATAGCTATCCACCAGTACATAAAGGTCGACGATCCCATCACTGGCATCGCCTGTGCGCAGACAGGAGCCGTAGAATAGGATGGCTTGAACTGCTTTGCCATAGCGAGCCCGAAGCTCATCGGCCAGCGCCTTCACTCCAGCTGGAGCAGGCCTCGAAGATTCCTGTGTAACCAAGATGGTGAGTTTTGCTGGGACAGCCACTATCACAATCTTAGAAATGATGCCTGGCCGCCATTTTGGACAACCACTGGTCCGAGCCGAGCTTCAGGCATGTAGAGTTCACCGTCCAGGGTGAAACCGCTGTCTAGGGTCAGTTTCACCTCTTGAACATTGTGGCTGAAGTAGCCGTTCTCCGGCGTCCCGTAACGGGATTTTCGACCACGCATCAAGAATGGTAGGGCCCGCAGCAGATGTTGCGGCTGGGCTCCAACCGCAGTGTAGTGCAATGGCAGATTTTCTTTACCCCAGTAAGGACGCAGCCCGAGAAACAACCGCTCAAGCGTGCTTACCAATACCAAAAGACAGTCCCGCCGCTCCGGGGGGTTTTGATCCAACCCGATAGTGACGGGCACCGGGACCACATAGTCACCACCGCGAACAGCAACCCCTAGCAGAAACAGAGCTATGGTCAGCCCGGGAGCCCACTCGCCGCGGAAGCCGAGCTTATTGAGCCTGTTATTACAGAAGTGGATTCCCTGATAAATGGAGGCCGCTCCCAAAAACATCCCATAGACCGGCTCCTGCCCCAGCCCCCACTGTACCCGCAAGACCTTCCTTCTCAATACAACACCATCGCCACCTCTCGTTCGTGCCCAGCTGAGGAGTCTTCTCAGCGCTACTTTCTGGGATCCCTTCAAGCCCACATCCCCAGCGGTCATGCTGGTAGTACCGGAGCGCAAAACTGCCAGGAGCGGAAGCGTCTCAAACGGTTTTTGATGAAACAGAGCAGTAAGCACCGCCTGTATAGTGCCATCGCCCCCATTTACGGCAACTATGTCCAGCTCTTTGCGGGCGAAGTCAGTCAGAGCCGATGCCACGTCTGCAGGTGTCTGGACCTCACGATGGGGTACCTGTGGGTGGGCTGCCAAAATCTTGCGGACCTCTCTCAAACCGGTGCGATTACCGCCGCTCAGTGGATTATTAAGTACCCCTACCCGCAGTCTGCCATCAGCCGGCACATTTTTGGGCGGCCACCCACGTTGTGGCCCTGCCGGTGAAGCAACCTCTTTAGCAGCAGTAGTCGGTGGAACTTCACTCATAACTGCCACCTGGGTGTACTTGGGAATGGACGCATGAACGTTCCCGGGGCCGACGATCCTCCAGCTGCACCGTGACCGCAGTCGTTGAATCAGAACTGCAACAACTTTGCTCCGACAATAACAACAGGCTAAACTCTGCCCTTGAATGTATTACATGAGCCATTATGTCACGGGTTCCTTTCAGCTCGTCAACTCCAAGAGTCCATGGCAAAAAGTAAGTTAGTATTGTATAGTACAGATGCGAATTCTGTAAAGTACTGTGAACCGCAGATTGGCGATCCTATCAGTAGGCAACTGCACGACTATGAACGAGACATTTACCCTTGCCCATCTTTCAGACCTCCATCTGTCTTCTCTGAATGGTGTCCGAATACGAGAACTGATGAACAAGCGAGTGTTCGGGTATCTGAAGTGGCAGCTGCGGAGACGTGGGGTGCAGCAGAGTAAGGTGCTCGAGGCCCTGCTCCGCGACTTGCAGAGCATTGAACCAGATCATATCGCCATCACTGGCGATCTGACGCATCTCGGTCTACCCAGGGAGTTCCACGAGGTCGGGCAGCTACTTCATTCCCTGGGTCCGCCCTCGCAGATCACCGTAATACCCGGCAACCACGACGCTTATGTGAGCACTGAATGGCACGACACCTTCGGGATTTTGGCGGACTACATGGTGTCCGATGAACCGTACCTCCACGCCACAGCGGGAACAAATTCCCGTACTACTTTTCCCAGTCTGCGTGTACGTGGGATAGCAGCATTAATCGGCCTTTCTACGGCACGGCCCAGTGCACTGTTTCTCGCCGTCGGTAGTGTGGGGCGGATCCAGTTGCAAGAGCTGGAAAAAATCCTAGCGGAGACAGGCCGACAGCGATTGTTTCGGATAGTACTGAGCCACCACCCTCCGGTGGCAGGCACGGTAAGCTGGCGCAAACGGTTAACTGATGGGGAGGCCTTACGGTCGATACTGACGAATCGCGGGGTGGAGCTCGTTCTGCATGGGCATACCCATTGCAGTTCGATGAGGTATCTCGAAACA
>CAYFXH010000073.1:16438-22972 GCA_964346905.1 uncultured Desulfobacteraceae bacterium
CCGGCAATCGGCGTCCCGTCTGCTTCACCGCTAAGTCAGAAATCCAAAAGGAGGGCCCGATATCACGTATATAGCTTGAAACGAAATCCCCATGGCTGGGAAATGGTAATTACCGCACGGTGTTATTCTCCACCTTCAGAGAATTTCGTTGAAGAGACAGAAAGCCATCTCCTCCTACCCCGTCAGGTCCTTTGATTAATCCCCATTGAGTCCTCCACCAAGTAGGCAAAGGTCATAAAGAACTTTCAAAACAGAGGAATGTCCTTTGTGTATTTCGTGAACTTTGTGGTTTAAACTGGGCTTCTGTTGGTGGTGTTAAACTTGTTTCACTGTTGGTGTGGCTGTTAGTTAGGGAGCATGCCGGAGCCGCCAAAGGGCAAGCCACAGGATTGCTGCCAAAGGCGTCAGGGTAGTGATTGCCGGATGTAATTCAAACAATAGCCCTACATAACCGATTATCTGATTTGCCAGGTAAACCGCTATTCCCACCATAGTTCCCAGTACTATTCTCAGCCCCACAGTCATCCCACGGGGTGGCCCAAAGACGAATGGGAGTGAAAGCAGAACCATTGCCCCTGTGGTCAAGGGTATAGCCACCTTCTGCCACAGGGCCAAAGTATAGTGATCCGCATTCTGCCCTCTCTCGCGAAGCACTTGTATATACTGGTACAGATCCGACGGTGACAGGCTATCTGGCGGGAGTTCCAGAATACTCACCTGCTGCGTGCTCAAAAATGAATCGAGAGTGAGGCTCGGAAGGCTGTAGGTGGTTATTCCTTGCTCCTCGATAACTTTTTTCTGAATGTCTTTCAAAACCCATCGTTTGTCATCATGGATGTCCGCCTCGCGAGCGTGTATGAAAGCGCGCAAACGACCCTCATTGTCACGCTCATAGACATCAATGTTAGCAGCAATGCCACCCGACAGGGTCCGGCCGACGTGGATAAAGTAATGGCCGTGCCGCGCCCAGAACCCCCGCTTGGTCAAGAGAATAGTAGGTGAGTCCGAGAGGGCCAGTGAGCGGTGTCTCCTGGCGTGCTGCTCCATGGGCGGGGCGACGAACTCAGCGATTGCGCCCGTCGCCAGCATGAGCACTCCGCCAGCGGCAAGTACTGAAAAACAGATCCGCCGGACCGACAAGCCAGCAGCCCGCATGGCATTGAGTTCGCCTCTTTCGGCCAGCATCCCCAAGGCAACGATGCTGCCCAGCAAAGCACTGATCGACACCAGATCCAAAATCCGTCGAGGTAACGTGAGAACAACAAACAGGAAGGCGTCGAGGACCTGGAATTTTCCCTTGCCCACGTCATCCAGTTGCACCACCAATTCCAGAAAGCTGAACAGCGCAATCAAAATGAGCATCACCAGGAAAAAGCCCCACATGAAATTGCTGGCCAAATACCGATCAAGGGTTCTCATTTCCGATCCTGCGAGTACCGAAGACTCTCCACAAAGATCACAAACCACAACAAGAGAAGATTTTCAGTACAAGGGGTTACGATCATCTCCCCACCGAGAAAAGGTAATCTGGATAACATGCTCTCATCACAGCCTTGAAGCGTAAGGGTTTGTTCCCATACCATCGATCTATGCATACATCTCAGGGTGATAGGATTCCCTGGAATCACCCCGAGGAGCGGCGGTATCTGTGTTGCCACCGAAACGATAGGTTTGGCTGGATGAACAGGACCAGCACCAGCGTCCCGAGCAAGGCGACGACCCACCAAAGCCCCGGCATTGATCCCACGACCCCTTGTTCCACCCAATTCTTAGCCATAGCGCTGGTGTTGTAATAGAGCGCGAAAATTAAGACCGCCACCGCCACTCTACCATACTTGCCCCGACGCGGAGCCGTCCGACTGAGTGGTATCCCAAGCAGTGCCAGTAGCAGTGTGGATAAGGGGGTAGAGAGTCGCCATTGAAACTCGGCGACATCCTCGGGCCTAACAGAATACGCCAGCTTCCGAGTGGAGGCAGCCTTACGTTTATAGTCCAGTGCTATCCCTTCTGGTTCGAGAGCCAGGGTGGACTGCTGGAATTTCATTATGTGGCCCTCGTTTTCAGTGCGAGAGAATTCATACAAATATCCATCCAGAAATAAGAGTACCTTTTTGCCAGTCTTGTTATCAGCTTGCTGATACACTTGCTTGGCATAGATAACCTGCACTTTGTCTCCATGAGCGCTTTGGATAAAAACTCCTTCTGCTCGGTCTTCTCCCTGATGTATCTCGTCCGCGTAGATGATGCGATCCATTCCCCGGATCTTGTAAAAGCTGTCTTCTTTCCATTTGCTTATGTCCAGTGAAGTTTTTGCCTGTGCCTTCAACCAGTGACCTTTCTGGTAGGCCCAGGGACGGACGTAGAGCGACAAGCATGCAACCACCAGGGCAAGCGGCACGGATACGTAGATGACGGCTCTCAATACCCGCGAAATGCCGACGCCACAGGCAAACAGGGCTGTCATCTCGAAGTCCGTGTACAGCCTTCCCAAAGCAATCACAACGGACAGAAACAGCGTGGTGGGCAAAAGTACCTCGAGAGCGACCAAGATCTTGAGCAGGACCAGGTAGAGGACAATCTGCCCCGAACTTACACCGGCTACGGCCTCAGCCAAGTATTGAGCGGCCCGATAGCTCGCTAGAATTACCACCATGACCGCGCATACGGCCACCAGAGGTTTGCATATTTCCCGTATGAGATATCGATCTATGATCAAGGTACTTGCTCCATATCCGCTAGCCAGTCCGCATATTTTCTAAATGAGGACAACCATAGTTGTAATCGAAAGTGCTTGAGCACAAAGCCGCCAGAAAAGCCTCCGTTGGACTGGACTTGCCACCTAAGCCGTTTAGATACATTGCCGTGATCCGGTGACGAAATGATAAGAGGTTTGGCTGCTCAGATCAACATAGAATAGGTCTCAGTTAGCTCTTACCTGAGAAAATCAAGGAGAGTATTGCAGTGCCCGAGTTCTGAATACACACTGCGAGCCTGCATAATTCACGAATCCTTGAGGATGCGTGAATAAGCTCCCACAAAAAAGGAAACTCCTCTGTTGCGGGCTTCGGCCGTGAGCTCAGTGGAAGGGGTCAAGCCGATTGGGAAGCTGCACGTTTTTTCTTTCGTTTTTTGCGTCGTTGTCGCCGCGCTTCCCATTCGGGGTACAGCTCTGGATGAGCCTTTTTCCACGGTCTTTGATACCACATCCACTGGTCTGGATATTCCCGGACAATCTCTTCAACCGCATCTATCATGATTTGCGTGTTGCTTTGTAAATCAGAACGTAGATCCTTTGTCCTTTTCAGCTGAAGTGGCGGTTTAATGTGGATGGTGAGTTGGCCGTCATCTTCACGGATGCAAAACATGGGAAAAACTGGACTCTTGCAGCGAATCGCCAGGAGAGCAGCGGCGGGAGTTGCGGTGGCCTCCCGGCCAAAGAAGGTAATATCAACCCCTTGTCTGCGCCTGCTCTGATCAACGAGTAAGCCAACTATTCCCCCCCGGCGCAGCGCTTGCGTCATTGCTGGCAACGCGCCTTTCTTGTAGATGATTCTGTTGCCAAAACGGGTACGCAAAGAATGCAGCCAGTGATCCAGCCAACCGTAGCGCATTTTCCTGGCCACCCCGGTCATAGGCTTTTCGAAATAACAACCAAAAAATTGAAGACCGACCTCCCAGTTCGCCATGTGGGCTGAAATGACAATCACACCTTTGTCGCCTCTCAGGGCGTCAATAAAATGTTCCTCTCCCCTGACCCGAAACATGCCCAACAAATCCTCACGGGAAATAAACGTCGATTGGACAAGTTCTAGAAAGCTGATCCCTGCGTTTTTGAAGACACCTTTGCTAAGCTCGTTAATTTGATGACGGGACCACTCGGGATAGCAAAACTGCAAATTGCGTTTCACCAGTTTTTTGTGAGGTATATCGAAAAAATACAACAAGACGCCCAATAGCTTGCCACAAAAAATAATATGTTTTCGCGGTATATGTGCACTGAAACCTTTCATTTCAGTGTTATCACCTTTCGTTATACATTACGATTCCAACATGTTTCCTGCATAATCCAGGGTAAGAGTGTATACCAGCAATGGAGTGTTCAGGGCAAGCGAGAAGTGAGTTTCCTTTTACCAGAATAGATTCAGTTTACCGAACCCGTGACCCCTCGAGCTTACGGCAGACTGTAGAATGCGAAAGACCTGGGCCGGAAGCTCAGGAAGTGCGGCCGGCAACAATGCTTTCAACAAGCTTCCAGTCTTCCGCCGTATCCACGTCCACAGCCGCTTCCGGAAAAGGCATGACAACGGCGCCCGCTTTGAGCCCCATCCGGCGGGAAATCCGTTTCAACCCTTCATCAAGAGACACCTGTCTCAGCACATACAGCAACACCGCCATCCAGCCGAAAACACTGATCACCCGCAGAGTCTTTTTACGCTGGGCTTCGACCTTCCGCCAGAAATCAGCCATAGCACGGGCGCGAGGACTCAGAAAGGCGAAGAGATTGCAGGAACAGTAAGCACCATCCCGCAATCGAAGTGTAGTCCTTTTTGTCTCCGGATATGCCCTCCTAACCAATTCATCTGACGCCAGCCCCACCACAATCTCGCCACCCGTGCTGCGAGCCTGCGAACAAAAATAGTCCACCATTTCAGCGGTAAGGAGCGCGTGATCGGCGGTGGTTACGAGCACGGGGGTGGAGGTGGGGAGCAACTCCAACGTTTGATAGGTGCTTGAGCTCGGCGTTGCTTGCTGTTCCACCCATCTAACCTTACCTGATCTGATGCGGTTACGGAGTTCCTCGTCCTGATCTACCGCAGACTGTCGGGGTCCGCACAAGACAATAGTATCTATCTCAGCTGCTGCGGTTAGGGCATCGAGCACACGCAACACCATTGGCGTCCCCCCAACAGGGGTCAACGATTTACAGCAGACGCCGGCGGCTTCTGCCACTGGATCTCCCGACCCCCGGTCTCCAGCGAGTACCACCGCAGTAAAAGCTGTTATCAACCCATTCATGCAGATCCTACTCCTGCCAGCCTAGTGTCCGGGGCACCATGGTTGCTCTTCAGTCTCCAGGCCAATGGGCAACCTAATGCTCATACTAGCTCTTTACTATAAATGCGATAGCGCTTGTACACAACTCCTCCTAAGGACTCGAGTATGTTGTGCATCCCCACATTGTCATCCAGTATCCAAGATAGTTCCACTTCCTTCGCACCGTACTTGGCTCCTAGCCGGCGTAGTCTCTCTATCAACATGATAGCAAGCGCCGCGCCCAGTAGACTATTGTGATGGCGCCTGCGGACACCCATGAGGGGAACACGCGCTGTTTTGGGGTGCGTCACTTTCAGCCGCCAGAGCAGCTTGAGCCAGCCGAAAGGAAAGAGCTTTCCGTCTAGATCTTTGATAACTTCATTGACATTCGGGACCGCTACGATCATCGCGTCCGGTGAGCCGTCCACTTCAACAATTTGAACGTATTCGGAATACACTAGATGTTTCAAATTCTGGCCCAGATGGTTGAATTCCGCCTTGGTAAAAGGTACAAATCCCCAATTATCTGACCAAGCATCCGCGAAGATGTCCTGTAAAATCTCAAGCTCTTCGCCAAAACGTTCTCGCCGCAACGATCGAATGCGCACCCGTCTAGCTGCTTTCTTGATTACAGCTTTCATTGCTTTTGTTAGCTCGAAATCAATGTCGATACGATAGGCTAGAAGGTCTTTCTCTTTAGCATAGCCGTTTTCCTCGATCCTGGAACCGTAGTACGGACGGGCATGGCCCATCATGACCGATGGCGGAGTGTCAAAGCCATCCACCAGCAAGCCACATTCCTGGTTGATGGACAAGTTAAATGGACCGAGGACCCGGCGCATTTTCTGGTCGCGCAGCCACGTCTCAGCAGCATTGATTAAAACGTTGAAGGTCTCACCGTCGTCTTCAGCTTCCAGGAGCCCGAAAAAGCCAGTGGAGTCTTGATAACGTTGCAGATGAAGCTGATCAACCTGTGCACTGATGCGGCCTACTGGTCGTGCACCACGGTAGGCGATCCAGAAACGATAGTGGGCGTGCTCGAAAAAAGGATTGCGCTTGGAAAGGTGCTGACGCCGCTCCATCAGCAGGGGTGGAACCCAGGCCGGATCGTCTGCATACAGTGACCAAGGCAAGCGGATAAACTGGCGCAGTCCTCTTCGCCCCTTAACTGGTAAGGCCCGCAACGTTCCGTCCTTGCTCTCCCGTTCACCGAAAGACCGCTGGAATACAGACTGCATAGCGTTACACATTGATTTAATGGTTGTTCACATAGCTTGTCAGCGACAAAGAGGGGATCTTTTGCTATTCAAGCAATATAACCGATTTTTTGGTTTCACGAAACCACAACACCCAAGCAGAGAGACTCTGCGACGTCTCAGCGCTCCCAATCTCGGCTATTTGATTTTCTAAACAGAGTATGGCATTGGTCTCCAGGACGACCTCAAGATGTGAATACTCATTCGGAAGTCGCGCCATTACAGCGAAAGTGGGAGGAGTTGG
>CAYFXH010000074.1:0-4231 GCA_964346905.1 uncultured Desulfobacteraceae bacterium
AGATTGCAGATTTTTAAATTCGAAATTCGAAATTCGAAATTCGAAATGCGAAATTATTAGAGTTGACTACTGACTAGTGACCAAGGACCTGAGCGAAGCGAATGACAGAAGATACTGATCTGTTTTTGACACTAAAAGACGATTATCGGGAAGCCCTGGAGCATTTCAACGATGCTTTGCTGCGGCTGGAAGTCGATCCCGAGGATCGTGACTCTCTAGACAAGGCCAGTCGGCAACTGCACAATGTTAAAGGTTTTGCCAACCGGATGAGGGCGCCGAAGCTGGGACAGTTGGCACACATTTTTGAAGATGTCCTGGCGGCAGTGGCTGCTGACCGATTTCCCTTCGATGAGGCTCTTGCCAACCTCCTCTTCGATGGTATGGATCTTTTCGTTCACTACCTCCGGGCCAGAGAAGTGCCGTCTGATAGGCTAGCTGAACTGGTGGAGGAAATCGAGCCGCTGCTGTTCGCAGCCGTTGAAGAAGATGGTGCTGGCGAGGATATGGCGCCGCTTCTGCCAGATTTTATTGCGGCTGCCCGCGATAATGTAGAGGCCATTAACCGGGGGCTGTCCAGTCTCGAGAAAGAACCATCGAACAGCGAGGTTCTTCAGGAGGTCTACCGTAATGCCCATAGTCTGAAGGGCTCGGCAATGACCATGGGGTTCGAGCGCATGGGCAAGCTGGCGCACTACATGGAGGATGTGCTTCGCGCTCTTCAAAAGGAACAACTGGAGATAACCCCAGAGGCGCGAGATGCTCTCTTCGAGACCAATGACGCTCTCAGCGTGATGTTGGACACACTTGCCGCAAGCAAGCGGAGCAAGGTGGACGCAGAAAGTACCATGGCGCGGCTGGCCAGTTTATTGTCTGAGCTTCAACTGGAAGATAAAGCCAGTGGGATTGAGCCGGCTCGATCCGTCACCGAGCCGAGTGTGGTGGCCATGCCGAAAGCTCCGGCCATGGATACGGTTAGGGTGCCGACAGATAAACTGGATGAGCTTGTAAACCTTGCCGGCGAGGCGGCCATTGCGCAGATCCGTCTGGCAAATGAAATTGATGGTCTGGTTCACATCCGCGAGCGCTGGCAACGGATGCGGCTGCACGAAAGCGTCACCCTTCATCAGGATCAGGCAGGGCTGGAGCGCGAAATGAGCCCCGTCGGCCAGCTGGTAGAATTCGGGAATTCGTTGGAAGAAACAAGCCGTCGGTTGGAAGAGGCCGCTGAAGATACCGGCCGACACATTGAGACACTTCAGCATCGGAGCATGGAGATTCGCATGCTGCCGCTGGCCCTGGTCTTAAACACTCTGCCCAGGGCAGTACGCGACCTCAGCCGCCAGTTCGGCAAACAGGTTCGTTTCAAGGTGGAAGGGGAGCGAACCACTATCGATAAACGCATTCTTGAACAGATTGGCGACCCTCTCATCCATTTGCTGCGGAACGCACTGGACCACGGAATAGAGACACCGGAAGAGCGGCATCGAACTGGCAAGCCAGAGACCGGAACAATCAGCTTGCAGGCAAAGCAGGAGGGGGGCAAGGTTCTGATAACTCTGACGGACGACGGTCAGGGCATCGATCCCCATCGTCTCAAGGAAGCGGCCGTAGACAGGGGTCTTGTAGATGAAGAAGAGGTGGCGGGCTGGACCCAAACACAACTTCTGGATCTTATCTTTTTACCTGGCCTCAGCACCAGTGGACTGGTCACCGATGTTTCGGGGCGTGGAATCGGGATGGATGTGGTGCGGACCAATGTGGAAAGACTCAAGGGTCAGGTGGAGGTCACTTCTGAATTAGGTAAAAGCACGAGTTTCATCATCTCCCTGCCGCTCACCCTGGCCACGGTGCATGCACTCATGATTCAATGCGCTGGCGAAATCCTAGCCATTCCCACTTTCTCGGTATCCAAGACCTTTCAAGTCCCCGCCCACGAGATCAAGTCCGTCCAAGGACGTCGAGCTGTGGTGCACCTGGACGAAATCCTGCCAGTGCGAAGTCTGGCCGCCACCCTGGGATGGGATGAACAAAATGGCGGCCCATTGAGCGAAGGAAGGGCTTTGGTTATCGTCCTCCAAGCTGGGGAGCGGAAAGTTGGTTTTCTCGTAGAGGATATTCTGGGGGAGCGAGAGATTGTTAGTAAAGACCTGGGCAGCCACCTGCAAAAAGTCCACTACGTGGCTGGTGCCACCATCCTCGGTTCAGGGGAAGTGGCGCTCATTCTGGATGCACCGCAGCTGCTCTGGCAGAAGCAGCCGGAGGTGAGGCAAGAGTGGCTAGCCCAGCCGGAGGTTGAAATCAGCACCGGGCGTGGCCAGTTGATTCTGGTGGTGGAAGATCAGGTGGTGACCAGACAGATGGAAGAAAGCATACTTGAGGCGGCTGGCTACCAGGTGGTCACCGCAGAAAATGGTCTGGATGCCCTGGACAAATTGGGTCAGCACGACTTTGATCTGGTGGTTACCGACATCCTGATGCCGAAAATGGATGGCTTTGCTCTCACCGAAAAGATTCGGGACAACGAGCGAACCCGCGATTTACCGGTTGTGATTGTTACCTCTATGGAAAGCGAGGCTGACAAGCGGAAAGGGCTGGAGGTCGGGGCTAATGCGTATCTGATCAAAAGCAGCTTTGATCAAAAATATCTCATAGATACCATTGAGGCGCTGCTGGGAAAACGCAAAGGGCAGGAGGCAGGAGGCAGAAGGCAGTAGGCAGAAGTAAGGTTGTAGATTTTAGATTGTAGATTGCAGATTTGGGATTGTAGAAAGCATGGAGAATAGAGCAAGGAGCCAGGAGTCAGAATTCAGAATTCAGAAGAAATGCAATTAACATTGCGTTCCTCTCAAATACTGGTCACTGACTGGTGGATGTGAGCTGCGAAATCAAGGGATTGCGGATTGGGGATTGCGGATTTTAGAGGGCGTAGAGCATAGGGAAGAGGGCAGGGAATTGAATTTTTTTTTGCTCTGCGCTTTGCGCTTTGCGTTCTGCGCTATGCGGACTCAGTAATATGACAACTGACTCCAACAACGAGAAAAAAAACGAGGCCGGTGAGCCGATACGGGTGCTTATCGTTGATGATGTGAAGAGTGCCCGTGATCTGCTCAAAGATATCCTTGCTACTGACCCGGTGTTTCAGGTGGTGGGCGAAGTGGCGGATGGCTTGGAAGCAGTGGGTGCAGCCTCAAAACTGCGGCCCGACCTCATCACCATGGACATTCGACTTCCAGGCCTTGACGGCTTTCAAGCGGTGGAGCGGATTCTGGTCGAGGTACCAGTCCCTATCGTGATGATCACCGCATCTATGGGTAACCAGGAGGAAAAGCTCTTTCGAGCCTTCAACGCCGGGGCGCTGGATGTACTTGACAAGCATGAATTGTACCTGTGGCGGACTCGACCGGAGATCCGAAGTAGCTTCCTTCGCAGATTGCGAGCTCTGGCCCTTACCCGGGTGAGGCGAGGGGTAGGTCCCATTACTCCTGAGCCTGAAGTGCTCGCTCCAGTCGGCCAGGTACAGGAACGACCAGAGGAATCCCCTCTGGTGATAGCCATCGCAGCCTCCACCGGAGGTCCCGGCGCTCTCTTGAGCCTTTTCAGGCGAATTCCCAGCCAGATAAACGGAGCATTCGTCGTGGTGCAACACATGAGTCGAGGCTTTCTCGGGGGTCTTGTCCGCTGGCTTGATGACGAGGTGGCACTCACGGTGCGACGGGCACGAGAAGGAGACCTGCTCAAGCAAGGTGTTGTGCTGGTAGCACCTGGAGATCACCATTTGCTGGTTACCCACAGGGGCACAGTTCGTCTCAACAAATCTCTGCCAATTAATGGCCACCGGCCATCCGCAGAACTGCTTTTTGATTCAGTGGCTACCTGTTACGGGAGTCGTGGAATTGGTATTATCCTCACCGGTATGGGTTCAGACGGGGCGGCGGGGCTGAAGCGTCTCAGAGCGAGTGGTGGGCTTACCATAGCTCAAGACGAGGAAACCAGTATCATTTTCGGTATGCCGCGTGCAGCCATCGAGATGGATGCAGCCGAGATGGTTCTTCCTCTGGGGGAGATCGGACCTCAGGTAATGGCATGGATTTCCGAGCAGCAACAAAGAGAGAGTTGAAGGCTCGATACGACTCTCCACCTGAGGACCACTCTCTCAGCTTGAGGTATTGGTTGAAACCACCCCGGTCAGAGGTCAGAAGTCAGGGGTCAGAGGTCAGGGGTCAGAGGTCAG
>CAYFXH010000074.1:4340-22283 GCA_964346905.1 uncultured Desulfobacteraceae bacterium
TTCGGATTGTGAAACCGGGAACCCGCCCGAAGGGTGGGAGTCCGAAGGACAATTTCGGATTTTAGAGGGCATAGAGCATGGAGCATAGAGTAGAGGGCAGATGAATTGCGGTTCAGGGTTCAAGGTACAAGGTACAGGGCAAGAAAACAGGAGGCAGCGGGCAGCAGGCAGCAGGCAGAAGTAAGATTGTAGATTTGGGATTTCGGATTGCGGATGTGGGATTTCGAGTTTTGTTGGCTGAAAGCTGACTGCTGACAGCTAATTACAACTGGCCAAACCGGCTAAACCGACTCAACCACCTATAGGCAGGTGCAGCAAGTGGCGGAATTAGAACTTACTCAAGAAGAGTTTCAAGAATTTCGGGACCTGATCGCCGAGCGGGCCGGAATCTACTTTGATTTGGCCAAGCAGGATGTGCTGAGGAACAATCTCCTCAAGAGGATGGAAGATTGCAGCCTAGCCACTTTTGCCGACTATTTTCAGCTTCTCTCTTCCCCTGCCGGCGTCAAAGAGTTCGACCATCTGCTTAATTTGATAACAATTCCGGAAACTTACTTTTTTCGGGACCAAGCCCAGTTTATGGCTCTCAAGCGTTTCGTTATCCCCGAGATTATTAAGAAGAAATCGTATCCGGGAGCATCACTGCGGATCTGGAGTGCTGGCTGTGCCACTGGTGAAGAACCCTATACCATTGCCATGCTTGTGGCAGCGGGAATGGTAGGGGTGAAGGTTCCGCCAATCAAAATTCTGGCCACCGATGTGAGCCACAGGGCCTTGGAGGCAGCCCTTCAGGGAGTCTATGGGGCCCGTTCCGTCCGCGACGTACCAGAGGAGTACCTGGCCCGCTTTTTCACTCAGAAAGGGGATACATACTTCTTGGACGAGTCCATTAAGCAGATGGTGGAATTTCGCTACTTCAATTTGGTATCCGAGCCTTATCCCCTTAAAGAAATGTCAGGCTGGGATATCATTTTCTGCCGCAACGTAACCATATACTTCCAGCCGGAATCCACCAGGAGAGTTATCCATAATTTCTACCAGAGTTTGCGAGACGGCGGTTATCTTTTTGCAGGCTTTTCAGAGAGCCTGCGCTATCTCTCAAATGAATTCACCACAGTCCAGCTAGGAGGGGTATTCCTTTATCAAAAGGGGGCTCCGGAAAAGAAGCACAAAAGGAAGGGTAGGCGAATTAACCGTCGGCGGAGCCGGCCCCCCGCCGCTGCCGGTAAAGGCCACCGCCGGCTGCGGCCCGTTTCCGATCAAAAGGCAGGGGACATCCGGCAAGTCTGCTCCAAGGCCAAAGAGCTCCTGGAAAAGGGCCAGCCTGAACAGGCCAGTGATCTTTTGGCACCCTACCTGGACGAAGCGACGGCTCCCGAGAGCGTCCTTCTCCTTCAGGCAGAAATCGGACTCAACAACGGCGATCTAGAGAAGGCGGCGCAGTTATGCGAAAATATTATCCATCGTGAACCACTTTCGATTGCCGGTCACTTTTTGCTGGGGATCATCTACCGGACCGGGGAAGACGAGAGCAGGGCCATCGAAGCATTTAAAAAAGTTGTGTACTTAAAGCCGGAGCATGCCCTGGCGCATTTTAACCTGGGGGAGCTCTACAGCCAGGCAGGGCAGTTTGATGATGCAAGACTTGAGTACGAGAACGTGGTACGGCTGTTAAAAGAAGTGGATGAATCCTTTGATGAACAAATTGCCGGCGGTTTTTCCCCGACTCTTCTCATGGATACCTGTCTCAGTCGCCTCAGGGTAATCAACAGCGAGCAGTAAGGAGATTGCGGATTGCGGATTTGGGATTGCGGATTGTGGAAGGCATAGAGCATAGGGCATGGAGCGTAGGGAAATGCAGCTGGCAGCATGTGTATTGCGGATTTGGGATTGCGGATTGCGGATTTCGAGATTCGAAATTATAAGGCCTTGCTATTGCATTCTATGAATTGGCCTTGTGCGTAAGAGGCGGAGCAGGACAACGCGGCGACACGGCGATGCGGTGACGCGGAGAGGAGTAAGGCCGGTACGGAGACCGGCCCTACGTTACAAAGAACCATCATCGTAGGGCGGGTCTCTGCACCCGCCTTTGGGTTCTTTATGGAAATTTTTGAGTGGATCAAGGAATTGAGCGTCTGGGTGATTCACTGGGCCCAGACGCCCTATGGGGCGCTGGCCCTTTTTGTTTTGGCTTTCTGTGAGTCCTCTTTTTTCCCTATTCCTCCGGATGTTCTTCTCATAGCTTTGTGTATGGCGAATTCACCCATGTCCTTTTGGTACGCACTGATCTGCAGCCTGGGATCCACCTTGGGGGGTATGCTCGGCTATGGGATTGGCCGCATTGGTGGCCGCCCCCTGCTGGAGCGCTGGGTGAGGGCCGAGCGTATTCACTTGGTGGAACGCCATTATCGGCGTTGGGATGTGTGGGCCGTGGCAGTGGCGGGATTCACCCCCATTCCCTACAAGGTCTTTACCATTAGTGCCGGCGCCTTTCTCCTTGATTTTGTCCGATTTGTCCTTGCTTCCATCCTGAGCCGCAGCGCCAGGTTTTTCCTGGTGGCTGGACTCTTTTATTTTTTCGGTCCGACCATAAATCAATTCATCTCTCGATACTTCAACCTTCTCAGCGTTCTCTTCTTCGTGCTGCTGCTTCTAGGGTTCTGGTTTATCAAGGTGAGTTCCAAAAGGGCGATGCGGAACCCCTAGTTCAGCTATCAGCCCCTCGACTTCGCTCCCCGAGACTACGCTCGGGACAGGCGGGACAGGCAGGGCAGGATTACAGCTGGCAGCTAGCAGTAAAGGAAAATTCCTTCATTCCAGAGACCGCCAGCTGCTAAATAGTGTCCATCCAGAAACCCGGTCTCGTGCTGTCATTCTGAGGAGCCCTTCAGCCTCCTCAGGGTAAACTCAGCGACGAAGAATCTCTTATTTATTGGATCGTCAGAGATTCTTCGCTTCGCTCAGAATGACAAGGTGGAGTTTCCGGATGGAGACTAACTATCTACTGCCTTCTGTTCTTTCACCGTCCAGGCGGCAAATAATAGGCATAAGTGTAGACAGTCACTTGGAAAAGGAATAGAATTATCAACTGCGGTTTGGCTGGGTTTTGACCTGAAAACTGTATTCTCTTGCTAAATCTTCTCGCATCGAGGTAAGGCTTTGAGCGTCCGACGATTACTCATAGGGCTTCCCATCATTGTTTTGCTCTTTTTGCTGCAATCTTATTTCTGGGTGCCCACCTATGAAGAGCAGACCAGGGGTAACCCTGAGCGGCTGGGTGAGTACGTGTCGGCCTCCATTGGTGATGCCCAGTTGCTCAATCCCATCCTCTCGGCAGACAGTGCCAGCAGTGATATTAATGGGCTGGTGTTCGAGGGACTGCTTGACTACGACGAGAATCTGAATTTTCGTGCCCGGCTGGCAACCAGCTGGAAGATATACGAGGAGGCCTATTTTTATCTGAACGACCAGGTGGTTGTCCCCGGTCTTGGAAAAGCGGATGCCGGGGGGTTGGTCAACGTGATCAATCAGGCAAGGCGGGAGCATGCCGGGCGTCCGGATTCACTGTCAAAGTCGCTGGCCAATATCGAAACAATTGAAGCTTTGCCACCACGCCAGTTCCAGGCAGAGGTCACGGAAACTACTTCAGACGGGAAGAAACTTAAGGTTCGTCTCCAGATCTCCGCACCGCCGAGAATCAAGCTGACCTTGCGGCAGGTGGATCAGGATCTTTTCAGCAATCTGGATGAAGTCCTGGGGCCGGAGTATTTTTCATCCTTTCAGGGTGACCGGTTTATTCGAGTTGAACCTGTAGATTTCAACCCTAAGAAGAGAGAATACGCTGCGGCCTATCTGCCGGTGGTGGAGCACAACCCTGTCATTGTTTTCAATCTCCGGCAAGGGGTGAGCTTTCATGATGGCCATACCTTTGACGCCGGTGATGTCAAGTTCACCTACGATGCCATCATGGATCCGGCCAATGTCTCACCGCGGCTGGCGGATTATGAGCCGGTGAAAGCAGTGCAAGTCCTGGACCCCTTGACGGTGAGGGTCATTTACAAACGTCTCTACTCTCCGGCCCTGGGAACCTGGATGATGGGAATCCTGCCGGAGCACCAGTTAAACGGTGCAGCGCTGCAGGATGAGGCTCGCCGCCGCGACCTTGACCCGGCAACCATGTCAGTAAGGCAGAGCGAGTTCAACCGAAATCCTGTGGGCTGCGGTCCCTTTCGCTTCCGGGAATGGAAATCGGATCAATATATCTACCTGGATCGCTTTGATGATTACTGGGAAGGTCCACCTAACTATAAACAGTATGCCTATCGCATCGTTCCAGACCCGTTGACCCAAGAGATGGAGTTTTATGCGGGCACGGTGGACAGCTACGGGGTGCAGCCCCACCAGGTCCACCGCCTCAAAGATGACCCCCGGTACCAAAGTTTTTCGGGTCTGAGCTTTGGCTATACATACATCGGCTACAATCTACGCCGCCCACCTTTTAACGATGTAAGGGTGCGAAGAGCCCTGGGCATGGCTATCGACGTGGATCAGATTATTCGCTACGTACTTTACAACCAAGGGGAGCGGATCACTGGTCCATTTCCGAAGCAAACCGACTTCTATAACCAAGCAGTCAAGCCACTTCCTTACGATCCGGAGGGTGCGCTGTTGTTGCTGGCCGAAGCCGGTTGGGTGCGCAACAGTGAGGGCTGGCTTGAGAAGGACGGCAAGCGGCTCGAGTTTACCTTGATCACCAACCAGGGTAACAACATTCGCAAGGCCGTCCTCTCCATTGTTCAGAACTCCTGGCGGAAGATCGGCGTGGATGTACGGACTGACCTGCTGGAGTGGGCCGTATTTATTCAGGAGAGGGTGAACAAACTGGACTTTGATGCCCTGGTGTTAGGCTGGGCCATGGGGATCGAGCCTGACCTTTACCAGATCTGGCACTCCAGTCAGACTGGCCCCTACCAGCTTAACTTCGTTGGTTTTAACAACATGGAAGCGGATGAATTGATCATCAAGATTCGTCAGGAGTATGACCGCGAGCGGCAAATTGCCTACTGCCGCAGGCTCCATGAAATAATTGATGAGGAGCAACCTTACACTTTTCTCTTCGTGCGCAAGTGGACGGCATTATTGGACAAGCGCATAGTCATCCTGGAGCGGTACGCCGATGGTGAGGTTCGATATGAGAAGATTAAGCCCACCAAGACCGGCACTTACACCTTCTTTTTCAACAAGTGGATCAAGCTACCGGAAGTCCCGACCTTTCAGGCGGAGGGTTAGCTAATGCTGGCGTTTCTGGGGCGGAGTTTTGTCCAAAAAATGATCACCCTTTTCTTTGTCTCGGTGATTTCCTTTGCAGTCATTCACCTGGCCCCTGGTGAGCCCAGCCAGGTGGATCCTATGAACCCCAAGTTCACCAAGGAAGTGGTTGAGCGCTTCCGCCAGCAGTTTCACCTGGATAAACCGCTCTACCAGCAGTATCTCTTGTTCTACCGAGATCTATTCACCGGCAAAAGTACATCGTGGAAGGACGGCCGTCCCGTGCTGGCCAAGCTGTACGAGCGTTTCATAAAAAGTTTTTGGTTGTTTGTCGTTGGTACCATAATCACCTGGACCCTATCCTTCCCGGTGGGCATCCAGGCGGCCATCCGGAGAGGTGGCACATACGATCGCACCACAACCTTTCTCGCATATCTTCTTATCTCCATCCCCGGGTTTTTCTTCGCCTACATACTTATCATATTTGTGGTAAGTGCTTTTAATGTGCCGGTCATTGGCTATAAAACATTTGGATTAAGCGGGGCCGGTGTTGTTACCAGGTTCATGGATCGGGTCTGGCACCTGGTGCTGCCATCCGTTCTTGGAGCAACCGCTGGCATCGCCGTGCTCTCTCGCTACGTGCGCAACCAGATGCTGGAGGTGGAGGGTCAGGACTATGTCCGCACCGCCAAGGCCAAAGGGCTTCCCGAGGAGCAGGTACACTACAAGCATGCCCTGCGCAACGCTCTTCTTCCATTTGTGACCATGTTCGGGCTGGTGTTGCCGGGACTCATTGGTGGTTCGGTGATCATCGAGTCCATCTTTGCCTGGCCCGGAATTGGACGCATGGCCTACGAGGCCATCCTCGCCCGGGATTATCCGGTAATCATCACGGTGAATTTTATCTCCGCCATACTGGTACTGGCAGGGACTTTCCTTTCTGACCTGCTTTACATGGTGGTGGATCCGAGGATTAAATTATAGGTGCAAGGCACAAGGCGCAGGGCAAAAAAACAGGAGGCAGGAGGCAGCAGGCAGACGGTTCAACTAGGCACTAAGGACCGAGGAGTCAGGAGCCAGGAGTCAGAAGTAAGATTTTAGATTGCAGATTTCGGATTTCGGATTTCGGATTTCGGATTGCGGATTGATGAAAGGCGCAAGACACAAGGCGCATGGCATCTGAAGTCTAAATTTTTTTCCTTGCGCCCTGAGCCTTGAGCCCTATGCCTTTCTGAATACTGACTACTAATCAATAACTTATAACCTGCAGGACTAGATGAGACGTGCAAGATTCGGCTTCTGAACATACCTACGAAGTTGACACACTGGAGCTGCCGCCGCAGCGGACCAGGCTGGAGGAATTCTGGACTCAGCTTAGCAAGAATCGTCTTGCCCTGATGGGACTAGTCATCTTCCTTGTCTTCTTTGTAGTTGCAGTAGCTGGCGTGCTTCTGACCACCGGCACATCCCCGAAACTGGATCCTAGTCTGGTGAGACTACAGGACAAACTTCGATCGCCGTTGTCAAAGCCGAGCCTGGAGACTTTGCCCGCCAATGAGGTGCCTCCACTGGGCTTTTACCTGCTGGGTACCGACGAACTCGGCAGGGACGTGTTTGCCCGGATGCTTCAGGGGGCCTGGGTGTCTCTTACGGTGGGGTTCGTGGCAGTGGGAATCGCCGTGGTTATCGGGGTGATCCTTGGTGGCCTGTCCGGCTACTATGGTGAGAGTCCCATTCAACTAGGGCAGGTGCTCATTGTACTCTTAGCGGTTTTGGCGGTGCTGAACTGGAACAAGTTGCCTGGCGGCTTTCTTATAGCCCTCGTCCTTGCCATCATCGGCATCCTAGCCGGACTGGTGGGGCTGCGCAAGACGAAGTTACGCGGGCCGTTGTTTCTGTTCCATGCCCAACTCCTGTCAGTGGATATGCTGATAACCGGTCTCATAGACATCATGCTCTGTTTCCCCAGCTTTTTCTTAATTCTTACCGTAGTAGCACTGCTCCCCGCAAGCATCTACAACATTATGATCATAATCGGTCTCACCAGTTGGATGGGTGCTGCTCGTTTTGTTCGAGCCGAGTTTCTCTCCCTACGGGAACAGGACTTTGTCACTGCGGCCCGGGCCTTGGGAGTTGCAGACTGGCGAATTATCTTCCGGCACATGGTGCCCAATGCCATTGCCCCGGTGCTGGTTTCAGCCACCATCGGCATCGCCGGGGCAATCTTGACGGAAGCAGGCCTCAGCTTTCTCGGCTTTGGAGTGCCGCCGCCGCACGCAACCTGGGGCAACATTCTCGCTGATGGCAAAAACTATCTTTTCGATGCACCCTGGCTTACCGTCATTCCTGGCTTGGCCATTCTAGTGGTGGTGCTCTCCTTCAATCTATTTGGTGAGGGGCTCCGGGATATCCTTAATCCAAAGTTGAGGGAAAGGCATTAGGACGCAAAGCGCATAGGGCATAGCGCATAGGGTAAAAGACAGCTTGCAGCGGGCAGCTTGCAGCAGGGAGAAGTAAGATTGCAGATTTCGGATTGTGGATTTCGGATTGCAGATTTTAAGGGGCATAGAGCATAGAGCATGGGGCATAGGGTAAAAGACAGCTGGCAGCGGGCAGCTTGCAGCAGGCAGGAGAATTACGGTTCAAGGTACAAGGTACAAGGTACAGGGCAAAAAAACAGGAGGCAGCGGGCAGCAGGCAGAAGTAAGATTGTAGATTGGAGATTGTAGATTTCGGATTTGGGATTGCGGATTTCGAAATTCGAAATTATTAGGGATGGCTACTGACTACTGGATTCTTTGATGTTGGATTGTGGAATCTGAACTGTACGTTTTTGCCAGCTGTCTACTGCCCGCTGGTTGGTGACGTCATGACCCAACTAACGCATGATTCTAAAACCAATGAGTTGCTCCTGGTTGTCCAGGATTTAAAGGTGTACTTCAACACCGACCACGGGGTGGCCAAGGCGGTGGACGGTGTCAGTTTCCAGGTGGGGCAGGGGGAGACCGTATGTCTGGTGGGCGAGTCTGGATGCGGCAAAACAGTGTCAGCACTCAGTATTCTTGGCCTGTTGCCACAGCCGCCTGCGCAGATCGCCGGGGGCACAGTTTTCTTCAAAGGGCGAAACCTCCTGGAGTTGGATCAAGGGGATTTGCAGAAAATCCGGGGAAGAGAGATCTCCATGGTATTTCAGGAACCCATGACCTCCCTGAACCCAGTTTTTACCGTCGGCCACCAGATCGAGGAGGTGATCACTACCCACGAGGTTGTGGGTCAGAACGAGCTCAGGGAGCGGATTATCAAGCTCCTCAATGACGTGGGGATTGCTTCGCCCGAAGAGCGAATGCAGGATTACCCGCATAATCTTAGCGGCGGCCAGCGACAGCGGGTCATGATCGCCATGGCCCTCGCCTGCAACCCGGAGTTGATTATAGCCGACGAACCAACCACCGCCCTGGATGTGACTATTCAAGCCCAGATACTTAACCTCTTCGGGGCATTGCAGGAAAAAAGACGCATGGCCATCCTGCAGATTACCCATGATCTCAGCGTTGTTGCCGGGGTGGCCGACCGGATCTATGTGATGTACGCTGGTATTGTGGTGGAAGAGGGTTCGGTGTGGCAGATCTTCCAAGAGCCTTGTCACCCATACACCATGGGGTTGTTGGAATCCTTGCCAGGACGCAGGAAAAAGGGACAAGAACTGGCCACCATCCCCGGGGCAGTTCCTGACCCAAGCAGCAAACCTCCAGGCTGTCCCTTCCACCCCCGTTGCCCCTATGTGCAGGAGAGTTGTCGTGTCCAATTTCCGGATATGTGTGACTTTGGCGATAAACACCTGGCAAGGTGTCCAATTATTCACGCAAAGCGCAAAGCGCAGAGCGCATAGCGCAGCGCTCCGCGCAGCTGGCAACCGGCAGCTGGCAGCCGGCAGAAGGAAGCTGAAGTAGGGCGGGTCTCCGTACCCGCCATAAAAGACCAAGATGAAAGAAAACCATCCCAGTAATGATGTGATTCTTAGAGCACAGGGTCTAAAGAAATATTTCCCGGTGCGCCGCGGTTTTCTCCAGCGAGTTGTTGGTTGGATAAAGGCGGTGGACGGCGTCGATCTGGAGTTATCTGCTGGCAAGACCCTCGGTTTAGTTGGTGAGAGCGGCTGTGGCAAGTCAACTCTAGCTCGTGTGATTCTGAAGCTGATTGAGCCGGATGCAGGAAAAATCTTCTTTAGGGGTCAAGATATCACCGGGCTTTCTCGAACGGAGATGCAATCCTATCGGCAAATCATGCAAATCGTTTTTCAGGACCCCTATGGCTCTCTCAATCCCAGAATGACGGTGGGACAATCCATTGAAGAAGGATTGAGGGCTATTGGCAATGGAGGAAGGGAAGAGCGGAGGCGACGTGTGGCTGAGCTGTTGGAAATGGTGGGAATACCAGGACCGGCAGCCCAGCGTTACCCCCATGAGTTCAGTGGCGGTCAAAGGCAGCGGATCGGTATCGCCCGGGCTCTGAGTGTGGAACCAGAACTGATCATCTGTGACGAACCGGTTTCAGCCCTGGATGTCTCTATTCAGGCCCAGATACTCAACCTTCTGCGAAGGCTCCAGAAAACCCTGGGCCTGAGCTACATTTTTATTGCTCACGATCTCCATGTGGTGGAGTATGTCAGCGATACGGTGGCCATCATGTACCTTGGTCACATCATGGAGTACGGTCCAGCTGAGGTGGTATACGGCAAACACCTGCATCCTTACTCCTCAGCTTTGCTGGAGGCGGCTCCTGTGCCGGAGCCATCGGCCAAGCGTTCTTGGACACCGCTGGCTGGGGATGTGCCAAGCCCTTTAGATCCCCCGCCGGGATGTAAATTCCAGAACCGCTGCCCTTTGGTGGAGGACCGCTGCCTAAAAGGTGAGATCACACTCTACGAGGTGAATGCTACCCACCGGGTGAGGTGTTGGAAGGTTTTGGGCCGCTAGAGGCCCAGCAGGCAGAGGGCAGCAGGCAGCAGGCAGTGTAAGGCTTAAACCTAACATTTACTGCCAGCTGCTTTATTTGATCTTGCTGGATAAATATGCTACTAGGGGGCTCATTCTGAGTGAAGCGAAAGTACTTCGATAAGTGAGCGAGCTTTTTGAAGGTTTTGTTGTTAGAATTTTAACCACTATGGATCTCAACGACGCCACCCCATTTGGAATGGAAGAGTCCGGTCAGCGCCGCGTTTACTCGGTGACTGAACTTACCCGGGATATACGCGGGTTGCTGGAGGATCACTTTCCCTTTATCTGGGTTGAGGGAGAAATCTCCAACTTCAGGGTGCCGGCATCCGGCCACTACTACTTCGTGCTCAAAGACGAGGAAAGCCAGGTGCGCTGTGTCATGTTCCGTTCTCAACAGCGCTGGATGCGCTTTCAACCGGAGGATGGGTTGAACGTGCTTTGCCAGGCCAGAGTAAGTGTCTACGAGCCGCGAGGCGAATACCAGTTGCTGGTGGATGTTATGGAGCCCCGCGGGATTGGGGCGTTGCAACTCGCCTACGAGCAGCTGAAGGGTCGTCTCGAGGCAGAGGGACTCTTCGACCCTGAGCACAAAAAACCCATTCCCTTTCTCACCCAGCGGTTGGGGGTGGTAACTTCTGCCACCGGCGCTGCCATTCAAGACATTATCAGGGTGGTGAGGGAACGCTACAGTAACCTGGAAATTTACCTCTATCCGGTACGGGTTCAGGGTGAAGGCGCTGCCGCTGAGATCGCAGAAGGGATCGATACCTTCAATGAAGAGTTTCCGGTGGACGTTCTCATTGTCGGCCGGGGTGGTGGCTCATGGGAAGATCTCTGGGCGTTTAATGAAGAAATTGTGGTCCGCGCCATTTTTCGTTCGCAAATCCCAGTGATTTCTGCGGTAGGGCACGAGATCGATACGACCCTGGCAGATCTGGTTGCTGATGTCCGGGCACCGACTCCGTCGGCAGCAGCAGAGATGGTAGCACAACACAAAGAGGCACTCGAAGGGCACGTAAGTGATCTATTTCAGCGGCTGCAAGGTCGCGTTCGCCAGACACTAAACCTTGCCAACGAACGATTTGTAAGCAGGGAGCAGCGGCTGCGGCATCCTGGAGCGAGGTTGGCTGATCTTCGGTTGCGTTTGGACGACCACACGCAGCGATTAGAATTCGGGATCAGTAGATTGTTGAGCGCGGAGCGGCAGACGTTTTTACGCTTGAGGGATAGTTTGCTTCACGTCAGTCCAGATCGCAGGGTTGCCGAATCACGCATACTCCTGAGCCAGTATTGGCAACATCTTGGACTTTTTGCCCGACAGGGTCTGCAGCGAAAACGCCAGGCCCTGGAACGCGGGGTGGCGCAGCTGGATGGACTGAGTCCACTGGCGGTACTGGCGCGTGGCTACAGCATTACAACAACCTGGCCAAAGGAGGAAGTGATTCGCTCGGCCGGGCAAGTGAGAAAAGATGACAAAGTCAGAATTCGTCTCCACGAGGGGGCGCTGCGCTGTAACGTAATCAAGATTGAGGAGACTAACTGACTATCAAGAGTGATTGTGGAGGGCCGGTCATAGTACCGGCTTGGAGAGCATGGCGGCGATGAGTGAAGCTCAGGCGGGTTGAGAGACCCAGCCTTTACATTCATGTTTCGCCGACCAGCCCGGGAGCGATGATTTTGGCAAAGCCAGTTATGGTCATGTTTACAGTTCTTACCTTTTGTCTTACCGGACAGACGTCGGCTGGAACCATTGGACTGATCGAACCCACACAGCCAGTGGCCCAGGGAGAAGTTGTCCAGATTGTGCTCAAGGGGCTGAGGAACGGCTCCAAAGTCAAGGGTTCCTGGCGGGGAGAACCACTTGAGTTCTTCGAAATTGGTGAGGGAGAATACGGTTCTCTCGTGGGGATTGATTTCAGATTGACTCCAGGAACCTATCCCCTGGAAGTGTATGTTAACTCCCCAGGAGATAGTCCCCTGACCTACCGCAGAACACTCGAGGTGGCAAGGAAAGACTTCGACGAACAGCACCTCAGCCTACCGGAAAATATGGTCAATCTGGATGCAGCCACGCTGAAACGGGTGAGAAAAGAAGGAGCGAAATTCAGCAGACTGTGGTACAAGCAGAGCCCCAAACGATACTGGCAGGGTAGTTTCATCCGCCCGGTGCCTGGCAAACGAACCACGCCCTTTGGGCTGCGACGGATTTTAAACGGTGAGCCGAGAAGTCCTCATTCAGGCGTGGACCTGCGCGCTGCGCTGGGTGAGCCGGTACGGTCAGCCAACCATGGCCGGGTTGTTCTGGTTGGTGAGTACTTTTTCCATGGTAAGGCCGTGGTTATTGATCACGGGTGGGGGTTATATACCATGTACTTTCACCTCTCTCAGGTGAACGTTTCTGAGGGAGATTTTGTGGGGAAGAAAACCGTGATTGGTCTCGCTGGCTCCACCGGGCGAGCCACCGGACCGCACCTGCACTGGGGCGTGCGTCTCGGAGGTGCTCGTGTTGATCCCTTCGCCCTGCTGCGGGTGACAGGTGGATAAGGGGAAAACGTGGCCAAAAAGAAAGAAAAATTTGAGGAGGCGTTGCAGAAGCTTGAGGCCATCGTCGCCCAGATGGAAGAGGGAGACCTCCCCCTGGAAGAGGCGCTGAAGGCATTCGAGGAAGGGGTACGGCTTGCCAAGCTCTGTACCAGTAAGCTCAACGAGGCGGAGCGCAAAGTTGAGAAGCTGATCCGGGATCATGCTGGCAAGCTGCAATCTACCCCATTCAGCGAGGAGGACAATGGCTCCTGACATGGAGCTAAAGGAATATCTGGAGACTCGCCGCCTGATGGTGGAAGAGGCTTTAGAGGCTGCTCTGCCAGAGCAGGAGGGACCTGAAGCCAGGGTTATTGAAGCCATGCGCTACAGCCTGTTTGCAGGAGGCAAACGACTGCGCCCCATCCTCTGCCTGGCGGCGGCGGAAGCGGTGGGTGGGGAGGTTGAGGCTGCCATGCCTGCCGCCTGCGCCCTGGAAATGATCCACACCTACTCGCTCATCCACGATGATTTACCCGCCATGGACGACGACGACCTGCGACGTGGGGTGCCTACCAACCACAAGGTCTTTGGCGAAGCCATCGCCATTCTCGCTGGTGACGGACTGCTTACCGAGGCTTTCGTGCTGTTGGGCCACTACAACACGCTACTTCCTGAAAGGGCGTTGCAACTCGTAGGTGTCATTGCTAAAGCGGCAAGCTATCGGGGAATGGTGGGCGGACAGGTGGTGGATATGCTCTCCCAGAACAAGCCGGCCGATCTGGAGACTGTTCAGCAGATGCACAGCCGTAAGACCGCGGCGCTCATCGCTGCCGCGGCTGAATCGGGGGCGCTGGCCGGGAAAGGCTCAGAAGCTCAGGTTGCGGCTCTGGCTCGATACGGCAAGGCTGTTGGCCTGGCTTTTCAGATAGCAGACGACATTCTCGATATAGAGGGGGATACTGAGCTCCTCGGTAAGACCACCGGTGCTGACGTGGCAAGGGGCAAGGTAACCTATCCTGCTGCCGTCGGCCTGGAGCGCTCGCGGCAAGCGGCTCGGGGACTGGTAGATGATGCCTTGGCAGCGCTTGAGGGATTTGATGATAAGGCTGAGCCACTGCGTACTTTGGCAACATATATAATAACGAGGAGCAAATAGCAGAGCGCGTTATCAGCCAGCAGAGAGCAGCAGGCAGCCGAGACAAATGAATTGCGAGACGAGTTGGGGAGTTTACCCTCCTTCGACGATGCTCAGGACAAGTTCGTTTGTCGAAAGGCCCGCCTCGTGCGCAAAGGGCGATGGTTCTTCGCCAGGAGAAAGGAGTACCAAGTTGAGCAGGGAAACCAGTAAAGACAATTCCACGTCAGGCCAGGGGCGGGAGTCGCTTCTGGCTCGCATAGACAGTCCGCAGGATCTCAAGCCTCTTTCCATCGATGAGCTCTACCAGCTTGCTGAGGAGATTCGCGAGGAAATTATCTGCACTGTGGCTCAGAACGGTGGCCATCTGGCTCCTAACCTTGGAGCCGTCGAACTAACTCTGGCCCTACACTATGTATTCGATGCTCCCGAGGACGTGATTATTTGGGATGTTGGTCACCAGGCTTATGCCCATAAACTGATCACCGGCCGGAAGGAGCGGTTCCATACCATCAGGACACATGGTGGTATCAGCGGCTTCCCAAAACGCAGTGAGAGTCCATACGATGCCTTTGGAGTCGGGCATGCCAGCACCTCCATCTCTGCTGCCCTGGGATTTGCCTCGGGAAAATCCATGAAGGGTGATAGGAACAGGGTAATAGCTGTTATTGGCGACGGCTCCATGACCGGGGGAATGGCCTTCGAGGGGCTTAACCAGGCCGGGCATCTGGAGCGGGACCTCATCGTGGTTTTGAACGACAACGAGATGTCCATCGCTCCCAATGTGGGCGCGCTTTCCTCTTTTTTGAGCCGCAAGAAGACAAGCAAGTTGGCGGTGCGCATCAAGAAGGATGTGGCGAGCCTGCTGGCCAGTATCCCCGGGATTGGTGACGACATCTTGCAGTTGGCGAGACGAGGTGAAGACTCGCTCATGAGCTTTTTCACCCCGGGGATGCTCTTTGAGGCCCTGAGATTTGAGTACATTGGCCCCATCAAGGGACATCGATTGGATCGCCTCATCGAAGCCTTCACCAACGCCAAGAACCTTAGGGGACCTGTCCTGGTGCACGCGTTGACCACCAAGGGTAAGGGCTACAAACCTGCGGAGTGTGATCCTTCCAAATTCCATGGTTTGGGGAAATTCGTGGTGAGCAGTGGTGAACCGCTGAAAAAAGCGGGGGTGCCCTCATACACAAAGATCTTTGGCCAAACCCTTGTGAAACTGGCTGAGGAGGACGATAAGGTGGTGGCGATTACCGCTGCCATGCCGGAAGGTACCGGCTTAAGTCAATTCGCCGCCCTTTATCCGGATCGTTTCTTTGATGTGGGAATTTGCGAGCAGCATGCGGTAACCTTCGCAGCCGGGCTGGCGCTGGAAGGGTTCAAACCGGTGGCGGCCATTTACAGTACCTTTTTGCAGCGGGCCTATGACCAGGTGATTCACGATATCTGTCTGCAGAACCTGCCAGTTACTTTCGTTATGGATCGGGGAGGCTTAGTGGGAGAGGATGGCCCCACACACCATGGCGTTTTCGATCTTTCCTACCTGCGTCACATTCCCAACATGGTGCTCATGGCTCCGGCCGATGAAAACGAGTTGCAGCGGATGCTAAAAACCTGTCTGGAACATGATGGGCCTATTGCCCTGCGTTATCCTCGCGGCACGGCGGAAGGGGTGACCATGGACAGCGAGATCCGGCCACTGCCTATTGGCAAGGGGGAGTTGTTGCGTGAGGGCAACGACCTGGCCATTCTTGCCATAGGTAACCGGGTACCCCCAGCAATGGAGGCGGCCAGGCAGCTTGAGAAAGAAGGCATCCAGGCAGCCGTAGTGAACTGCCGTTTCGTCAAACCGCTGGATAGAGACCTCATCATTCAGCTGGCACAGCAGACTCATCGTCTGCTTACCGTGGAGGAAAACGTTTTGCAGGGTGGGTTTGGCACCGCTGTGCTTGAATTGCTGGCCGAAGAAGGTCACCTCAATGTACGGGTCGTTCGCCTGGGCATTGGCGATCATTTTGTGGAGCACAGCTCGCAGCAAATACAACGATCCAACTGCGACATCGATGGATCTGCGATTATACGGGCCGCTCGTGCCATGGTGACAACCGAAAGCGCAAAACAAGTCGCGTCTCAATGATAGCGTTCAGCGGTCAGTAGTCAGCGATCAGTAGTATAAAAAACAAAGTGTTGCCTATGAATCGCTGCTCAGGGAGTGGCAGTGTGTGCGGCTTTGAGTCTTGTTTTACTGAAGGCTGATAGCTGATGGCTGAGCGTTTACGTCTTGACGTACTACTGGTAGAAAGAGGACTGGCAGAAAGCCGCCAGCGCGCCACCGCATTGGTTCTCGCAGGCAAGGTAACGGTCCAGGGCCGCAAGGCCCTGAAGGCAGGCCAGCGAGTTGCCCCGGACGTTTCGGTGGAGGTGCTGGACACGGATGAGACCTATGTCAGCCGAGGAGGCTTCAAGTTAGCTGGCGCTCTGGAAGCTTTCTCGTTGCAGGCGGACGGACTGGTAGCTATGGACGTGGGCGCTTCCACCGGCGGCTTCACTGACTGCCTCCTGAGACGCGGGGCAAAACGAGTCTATGCCATTGATGTGGGTTATGGCCAATTGGCTTGGCAGCTTCGCCAGGATTCACGGGTGGTGGTGTTGGAACGTTGCAATATCCGCTACCTGACCAGTGAACAAGTTCCAGAGCTCGTAGATCTGGCAGTTATCGACATCTCCTTCATATCCCTCAAGAAAGTCATTCCCAACGTCCTCGAGTTTCTCAAAGGCAACGGCCAGTTACTGGCACTGATCAAACCTCAGTTCGAGGTTGGACGGGGTCTGGTGGGCAAGGGAGGTGTGGTGCGTGATCCCAAACTGCATCGTCAGGTTATAGGTGAATTGGAGAGTTTCTGTCACAGTCAGGGGCTGATGGTTGCAGGGGTGGCAGAGTCAAGATTGCTGGGTCCCAAGGGAAACCGTGAGTTTTTTATCTCCGCTGTGAAGCCTCGGTCATGAAGCTCGATCTCATCTTTGTTGGTAAGACCCGCGAGCCATACCTGCGAGAAGGTGTTGAAGACTTTCTCGGGCGATTGCGCCGGTATGTACCGGTGGAGGTAACCATTGTACGTGGTGAGCGACTCGGGCGGAACGACCGGACCGAGCGGGTGGTGGCGGTTGAAAGCGAGCGGGTGGCAGCTGCGGTTCCCCGCAACAGCCACCTCGTGGTCGTGGATCGACTGGGAAAACAGTTTACTTCCGAAGCCCTGGCTCGCTGGTGGCAGCGGCTGGACCGTGAGGGTTGCCGAAAGCTATGCTTCGTTGTGGGTGGGGTTCTGGGATTTTCAGCTGAGCTGCGATCTCAGGCCCATACCCTGCTTTCCCTTTCTAAAATGACCTTTACCCATGAAATGAGCAGGCTGATACTTCTGGAGCAGCTCTACAGGGCCTGCACGATCATGCGGGGGGAGAAGTACCACAAGTAGCCGATATAGACAGTGCAGTTAATGAGGCTCTACGGACTCAACCGATTTTACTTCGGGCACCAGTTGCTTGACGATGCGCTCAACACCTTGCTTGAGCGTCATTTGTGACATGGGACAGCCACCGCAGGCACCAGTCAATCGTACTTTCACCACCCCAGTTTCTTCCACATCCACCAGCTCAATGTCGCCGCCGTCCCGCTGGAGAGCAGGTCGGATTTTCTCCAGAGCTTCTTCAACTTGTTCCCTCATGCTAGCCTCCTCTAGGGCAGACCCAATACGTGTTGCTCCGGCTGATTCCGTCACGTACTGTACCATAAAAGATTCCCATGGTCTGCCGCCTGAATGTATTGAAAGAGCATTGGAACTATAACCACTGCAGCAGAAGAATGCAACTGGGTTTTTCCTGGCAGTTGCTTCGCCGTGACAGATTCATTTATCCTTGACTCAACGGTGCCCTGGGGTATGATGGCAGCGGTTGCGGTTCAGGTGGCAGCGGACAGCGTGTATATTGCGGATTGCGGATTGCGGATTGCGGATTGCGAAA
>CAYFXH010000075.1:0-5100 GCA_964346905.1 uncultured Desulfobacteraceae bacterium
TCGAAGAACGGTTGCACCAGGATCCCTTCTGGGGGGTGTCAGCCCGCGCAGCCATTGCTCTGGGCGAAATCCGCACTGATGCGGCTATGCAGTCCCTGATTGGTGGGCTTGCAATTCCACACCCAAAGGCGCGACGCGCTGTGGTAAAGGCCCTGGGGAATTTCAAGGAAGAGGAGGCCTTTCACGCTCTGCGGCCCCTAGCAGAAAACGACGCTTCCTATTTTGTCGAGGCTGAAGCTGTGCATGCGATTGCCCGCACCAAGGTAGAGGCTGCCTTTGCTGTGATTGAGCGAGCGCTTGAGAAGGATTCCTTCAATGAAGTCATTCGGTGCCGGGCCCTGGAAGGGTTGGCGGAACTGGATGATGACCGGGCTCTTCCCATACTTTATGAGTACTCACGTTATGGCAAGCCTGAGTTGGTGTGGGCACAAGCTCTGAGGAGTCTGGGAAAAATGGGGAAGACTCGACCCAGCAACAGAGAGATTCTTGAAAAGATTGGCGACGCTTTCCAGCCGCCGTCAGGCCCCAGGGCCTTCCGGGCGAAGCTAGCAGCCATCCAGGCTCTTGAAGTAATGGGTCGTGAAGAGGCTCTGCCGATACTTAGAAAAGTGGCAGAGACAGAGTTGGACGGCCGCCTGATCCGTAATGCCAGACTAGCGGTGCGAAAGATAGAGAAAGGCAAGGACGTAGGAGAGGCGATCCAAAAGTTGGAGAAACGGCTGGACGAGTTTGCCGAGGAAAGCAAAAAGCTCAAGGATCGGCTGGATAAGCTTGAAGCGGTAAGAGGCAAGCAGTAAAAGGTACACAGCTTAAGGTAATTAGAGAATTCGTCGATTAGGCAAACTGTTATCATTTGCCGTTTAGCATTTACGATTTGACGATGTAACAAATTGACTCATTAAAGTTCATCCGGAAACTGCACCTTGTCATTCTGAGCCCTTCGACAGGCTCAGAGCCTGCCCTGAGCTAGTCGAAGGGATAAACTCAGCGAAGAATCTCTGCATCCATTACTAACTATGAGATTCTTCGTCGCATTGCTCCTCAGAATGACATCCAGAAACATGGGTTCCGGCTGGATACTCATTAACTAATTAACGAACCGACGAGCTGACTTTAATCCGGGAACTTAAAGATCAGTTCGGGTGTCTTTTACTTATACGTAGGTGTGCACGCGGAAGTATTGGAGCTAAACCTGCTCTTGAATAGTTTAGAGGTTTCTATTATGCTGGAGTCAAGTAACTAACTCAGGAGGTCAACGCCATTGGCCGTACGTATAAAGATTGTCACGGATACTCAACTCCGAGAACCACTGCTGTTGGCGGCGTGGCCAGGAATGGGCCACGTAGCCCTTAAAGCTTTTGTGTTCCTGCACGAGGTACTTCGGGCTAAGAATCTGGCCTTTGTGGAGGAGCCTGATTATTTCCGGGTCCCCGGGATAGCCATACAGGATGGATTGGTTCAGTCTACTCTGCTTCCCCAGAGCGGCTTTTACTACTGGCAGCGTGCTGGTTCCGCAGGTGATCTCTTATTTTTTGTCGGCGACCAGCAACCGGTGGCGGGAAAAGAGTACCAGCTAGCATCTGCACTGCTGGATTTTGCTGGTAGCTACGGGGTTAAACGGGTTGTGACAGCGGCAGCCATGCCAACCGCTATTAACCATTACCAGCCGTCGCGGGTATGGATAACAGCCACTCATGAGAAGTTCCTGTCTGAACTTTCCCCATATTGCGAGCGGGTATTGCGGGAAGGTCAGGTATCGGGCATGAACGGCCTGTTGCTCGGTGTCGCCAAACAAATGGGGATGGAGGGTTTCTGCCTTCTTGGGGAGATTCCTTTCTATACCACTGAGATTGAAAATCCTAAAGCTTCAATGGCAGTTCTGCAGGTGCTCAATAAGGTGCTCGGCCTGGAGGTGGATCTGAGAGAATTGGAAGAACTTGCACAACAGACTGAAAAGGAGATAGATCACTATCTGCTCGAACTGCAGCAGCGGGAGCAAGATGAAGAAAGGCAGAGTGAGGATCAGGAGGGACCGGTCACAGTTCATTAACGGCAAGCAGTAAACTGTAAACAGAACAAGCGAGTTTCACGTTACAGGTTTTTAGGTTGGAAGTTCCGGGCTCAAGGTCTCGAGTTGGGTCTCCTGCTCTCTGTGTCGCCCCATCGTCATTTCCTTTCCTTCCCAACATGCGCTCCGTTTGCTGCTTAGTGAGTATTCTTTTTTCCGTCTCACGGTTTGCGCTTTGCACTCAACCCATGTTTTCCCTCTGACGACCACAGAAGAGGTCCAGCTCTAGTGGTGCCGGAAGAAACGGAACAACAAGTCAAACTTTGGTTGCAGTTAGCCCATGAGGCTTATGGTGAAAGGCAGGTGTTCCGGGCTCTCCATTACTTTCACCGTGCTTTGACCTATGCGCAGGAAAAGGGGCAAAATTATGAAATGGCGTTGGTTTGCCGGGATCTTGGTTATGTGTATGCCCGTGAAGAATCACTGGATAAGTCACTTGCTTACTCCGACCAGGGTCTCGCGATTCCAAAGGTGGATCTATCGATCCGAACCGGACTTATGGCCAACAAGGCTAGCGTGCTTGCCCGGATGGGGGCATATCGGACGGCCCTGAAATTGTTGGAAAAAAGCTCTCGTTTGATCAGCGCTGCTTACCGTGACTTCTCACGGGCCCCCGGCCAGCTGGTCCACTCCCATGCGGCAATTGTGCGGATGGCGGAAGACCTGCGCAAGGTTGTTGATCTCCTTGATATGGGCGTCAGAGCGGATCGGATTCAGGTGGATATCAAACGGCACGAGCCACCGTGGTTTTCCAGAGAGCGGTAAGTGGTGAGCAGTAAGCGGTAAGCAGAAGTGAGAAGGTAGAGAGGATAGGGCATGGAGCAGAGCGCATGGCGCATAGCGCATAGCGTGAATGCAGCTAGCAGAGGGCAGAGGGCAGAAGACAGAGGGCAGAAGACAGAAGACAGAGGGTAGAGGTCGGAGGTCAGAGGGCTAAATCCAGCTGGCAGGGGGCAGCTAGCAGCAGGCAGCAAGAGGGCGGAGGGCAGAGGGCAGATGAATTACGGTTCAAGGTACAAGGAAAAATCTTCCGATTTAAGCTGTTTGAACGATTTCAACGATTTTAACGGTTTCAACGACTCGACTAATGGCCTGGTCGACGAACTGACGAATATATGAAAGAACAGACTCCCGACAAAAAGACCTGCGCTTTGATCCAACAAGGATACAAACCTGGTAGCTGTCTTGTTGGCATTGATGGGAAGCGTCGGTTGGGCTGTGAGGCCACCTTGCGTTTCAGTGAGGGTGAGTGGCAACGGCTCATTACCAGTATGCATCTTTCCAGACCGGAAAATTACCTTTCTATTTACCAATCAGGCTGCAACCTTTCTTGTCGCAAGTGTCACTCCTGGTATTTCAGCAAAGAGGCGACAGGTGAGTGGCTCAGCCCAGATGACATTGCGGAGGCAGCCAAAAACTACGAAACCCAGGTGACTCTGGTGGAGCCACGGCAACGCAGTACTGCTTGGCACGCCCACGAGTCATGTTATTGCTGCGGGGCCTGCGTCCTTACAGGTGAACGGTCCCCCCGCTGTCCTGGAGCGCTGGAGGTTGAGGAGATTACTATCAGTCCTCAGGGGTTCGGGCCAGCTCGTAACATTGTCGGCTTTACTGGTGGTGATATCACCTGTCGCCCAGATTTTTATGCACGATGCACTCAGCTTATCAAAGAAAACACCTCGCTTTGGGTTCTCATTGAATCCAATGGTTATGGGCTAACTCCCAAACATCTAGACCTCTTGCAAGAAAGTGGCGTGGACAGCTTCTGGCTTGATATAAAGGCCGAAGATCCTGAACGGCATCGGTGGCTGACGGGTTGCGACAATCAGTGGATCCTCCAGATGCCGGCAGAGATGCTGAAGCGAAACTTCGTCTTGGAGGTGCTTTCCTTGTATATTCCTGGGGTTGTAGAAGCAGAGGAGTTGGGCCGAATTGCCGGGCGGCTGGCCTCTCTAGATGCATCGATTCCGTTCACCATTCTGGCTTTTTTCCCGGAACATCGGATGAAGGATTTTCGAACTCCAACAGTGAAGGAAATGGTTCGGGCCTACGAAAAGGCCAAGACCGCCGGACTCACTCGAATCCGGCTTGGCAATCTGGGAGTGTTTGCCAGAGCCGTCGAGGACTATCGTTTTTTGGAAAATCATGTGGACAGGGATGCCTATTGAGGATAGCAGGCACATCAAGGCAATGAGTCAGTTGGTTAAATCGTCGATTCGCACCTCCTGTTTATCGTGTACTGTTTACCGCCTTGCCATTTGACGAATCGACCGTGTTACTCTTTTGTGACGATCTGAATGCTGGCGAACGAATGACCGGAGACCTTCAGATAATGTACACGGTTTGACAGTCATCAAAAATATCTTGCGCGTAGGGGAAACTTACGTTTAAAATCAACTATTGGACCATATTCTGGAGGCGGCATATGGGAAATTGGACAGTTAAGAAGGTACCAATCACCGCTGTTAATGAAGATCTGGAGGAGCGTGAAGGACGAGTCCAGGGGGAAGCCTCGGTTTTGTTGGACGATTGTCCATTCAAGCAGGAAGTCACCGATGAGACAGGAAAAGTGGTCCAGGTTGAGTGCGCCGACGACAGCGGTGTTAGACGTTGTGAGCCCGATGCGGAAGACTGCAAGCTACAACAGTGGATGGAGTCAGTTAAAGCCTTTATCCGTCAAATCGATGTCAACGCCCTGTAAGTTCCCCGTTACTGGTGGGTGGGATCTGGGTGTGTATGGTAAGCGCGGGTCAGGAGTGTAGTGCTCCCCCGCGTTTTTGGTTTAAATGAAAAACGCTGAGCGCAGAGCGCAAAGCGCATAGCGGCGCGTTAGGTAATAGGTCATGGGTGTGAGGCTACCAATAACCCATAACCTGGCGAAGCCATGACTTGAACGACTTGAAAGATTTTAACGGTTTCAAGCGTACTGACTCTTTAACCGTTGACCGTTTGCCTTACACCTTTTAAAGTCTATTTGAGTAGATATAGTCTCAACCCTGACTTAGATAGAGCATTCTGATATGGGTATCATA
>CAYFXH010000075.1:5110-22246 GCA_964346905.1 uncultured Desulfobacteraceae bacterium
TGACTGGAGTTCAGACATGTGCTCTTCCAATCATGGGTATCATACGAAGAAAAACGCGGCAAATCCATGTTGGCAATATAGCTGTAGGTGGAGATGCCCCCGTCGTGGTCCAGTCTATGTGCAACACTGATACCCGCGACATCGACGCCACTCTTGAGCAGATCAACCAACTGGCAGAGGTGGGTTGTGAGATTGTCCGACTCGCCGTGTTAGATAAAGACGCGGTCCGGTCACTAGAGATCATCAAAAAGGAGACGATTACTCCCCTCATTGCTGACATCCACTTTGATCACCGTCTTGCCCTGGGCGCATTGAGGGCGGGCATAGACGGCCTGCGGATCAACCCGGGCAATATTGGCGATGAGAAGGCAGTGACCAAGGTGGTACACGCCGCTTCTGAACGCCAGGTGCCCATTCGCATTGGAGTTAACTCCGGCTCTCTGGACAAGGACCTTCTCGAGCGCTACGGGGGACCGACCTCTGAGGCCTTGGTGGAAAGCGCTCTTCGCCAGGTGAGCCTTCTGGAATCCCTGCACTTTAATGAAATAAAAATCTCCCTGAAATCATCCGATGTGATGACCATGGTGGAAGCCTACCGCCTCCTGGCTGACAGGGTTTCCTACCCTCTTCATCTGGGTGTTACTGAAGCGGGTACTCTGGTCAGCGGCACGGCCAAGTCAGCAATAGGCATTGGACTTCTGCTGGCTGATGGTATAGGTGACACCATCCGGGTATCTCTCACCAGTGACCCCACTCATGAGGTACGGGCGGCCTATGAAATTTTGCGTGCTCTGAGGCTTAGGGAGCGGGGGATAGAATTGATCAGTTGTCCCACCTGTGGCCGCTCTGACATAAATATTATTGGCCTCACTCATGAAGTCGAGAAGCGATTGTTACGGGTGAAGACCCCACTCAAGGTTGCCATTATGGGCTGCGTGGTCAACGGACCAGGGGAGGCAAAAGAGGCCGATGTGGGGATAGCTGGAGGCCGGGGCCAGGGAATCCTTTTCAAGAAGGGTGAAATAATCGCGAAAATACCTGAAGCACAGCTCATGTCGAAACTTCTGGAAGAGATCTCCTTGATGATTGACGAAGAGATCGCCTAGCGTTATCAGGAGCTAGCAGCTAGCAGCAGGCAGCAGGCAGATAAATTACTGAGTTCGGAATAGAAGAGGCTAAAGCGCATAGCGCAATGGCGCATGGAATAGTTCAAACTTCTCTTTACCATTTACCATTTACGAAATGCGCTATGCGCCCTACGGAGGAGCATTGCACCAATGAAAAAAGGCATCACTAAGCGAGATGAGGATTTTTCCAAGTGGTACACGGACGTGATCGCTGGAGCACGATTGGCGGACTATTCGCCGGTGAAAGGGTGCATGGTCATTCGTCCCAATGGGTATGCCCTTTGGGAAAAGATGCAGGCCAACCTTGACAGGATGTTTAAGGAAACAGGTCACGAAAACGCTTACTTTCCTCTCCTGATCCCGGAGAGTTTTATGGAGAAAGAGGCTGAGCACGTGGAGGGATTCGCACCCGAGTGTGCAGTTGTAACCCACGGCGGTGGCAAGAAGCTAGAGGAGCCACTGTACATCCGACCAACTTCAGAGACGATAATCTGGTCGATGTACAAGAAATGGATTATGTCCTACCGAGATCTGCCGCTGCTGATCAACCAATGGTGCAACGTCCTCCGTTGGGAGATGCGCACTCGGCTGTTCCTGCGTACAACTGAATTTCTCTGGCAGGAAGGGCACACAGCCCATGCCACCGCAGAGGAAGCCGAAGAGGAGACCCTGCGCATGCTTAATGTCTACCGAACCTTTGCTGAAGACTACGCGGCAATACCAGTTATTGCCGGTAAAAAGAGCGAGCGGGAGAAGTTTGCCGGTGCCCTGCACACCTATACCATCGAAGCACTCATGCAGGACGGCAAGGCCCTCCAGGCGGGGACGTCACATAATCTTGGACAAAACTTCGCCAAGGCTTTCGACGTCACATTCCAGGACCAGCGGGGGGAGCAGCAGTGGGTGTACGCCACAAGTTGGGGTATGAGTACCAGGATGATTGGTGCAGTGATCATGACGCATGGCGACGATCAAGGTCTGGTGTTGCCACCCCGACTGGCACCGCTGTCGGTGGTTTTTATTCCCATTTTTAAGGGTAAAGAGGGCCATGGGGATATCCTTGAGTACATAGAACAGATTTCAGCACCCTTAGATGGAGATATTCCCTATCGTGTGGATGCTCGGGAGGAATATACTCCTGGTTGGAAGTTCAACGAGTGGGAGCGTGCCGGAGTTCCCATTCGTATTGAAGTGGGTCCGAGGGATTTCCAGCGCGGAGAGGTGGTGGTCGTCCGTCGGGATACCGGGGAAAAGCTCAGCTTATCCAAGGATGGTTTACGGGAAAAGCTGAGCGAGCTATTGGAAGATATACAAGGTTCGCTGTACCAACGGGCGCTTAGATTCCGCGAAGAAAGCACTGTTCGGGTGGATGATTACAAGACGTTCAAGGAAATCATTGCCGAGCGAGGCGGATTCCTCCACGCCTACTGGTGCGGAGACGGTGACTGTGAAGATCTACTCAAGCAAGAGACCATGGCAACCATTCGCTGCATACCAATTGAGACCGAGTCTGAGCATGGTGCTTGCGTGCGCTGTGGTAACTCCTCTCGAGAGCGGGTATACTTTGCCAAGGCGTATTAGCGCAAAGCGCATGGCGCCAAGCGTTGAATTAATTAGCAATGGCATATTCTGGGATTAGATAATTGAAGAAGTAGATATTAGTGGACTATCATACTCTGGAAGCTTTATTTTGCGCTATGAGCTATGCGCTTTGCGCTCTGCTTGCGTAGAGATCGTTATGATTCGTCTCAATGATATCGTTGATCAAGTTCTCTCCTACCATCCAGAGGCGGATGTCAGTCTCATTGAAAAGGCCTATGTTTATTCAGCGAAGGCGCATGCTGGTCAGGTACGTCTTTCTGGAGAGCCCTACCTCTTGCATCCTCTGGAGGTGGCTGGCATCCTGGCAAAGATGAAACTGGATGTCTTCAGCATTGCCTCTGGACTTCTCCACGATACCCTCGAAGATACCAATACCAAGCTGGATGACATAGGGCGACTTTTTGGCAATGAGGTTACCCAAATAGTCGATGGTGTGACCAAGATCGGCAGGTTTGAGTTCAGCAGCTACGAAGAACGCCAGGCTGAAAACATGCGCAAGATGATCCTGGCAATGGCCAACGACATCCGGGTAATTCTCATTAAACTTGCCGACCGACTTCACAACATGCGCACCCTTAACTACCACGCTTCGGGAAAACAGCGACTCATCGCTCAGGAAACGCTGGATATCTATGCACCACTGGCCGGGAGACTTGGTATTGACTGGATTAAGACTGAGTTGGAAGACCTCGCTTTTTCCTATCTCGATCCAGATATGCATGAGGAAATTGTTGGCGGTCTCAAAAAGAAGGAGGGGGAGCGCGAGCGCTACATCAAGGAAGTAAAAGGTATTATCCAGGAACATCTGGCAGAGTTCGGCCTCCAGGGGCAGGTCGCCGGTCGGCCAAAACACATCTACAGCATCTACAAAAAAATGGCAACCCAGAATCTAGATCTGGAGCAAATCTATGACATTATAGCTTTCCGTATTATCTTGGAGAATATTCGTGAATGTTACGAAGCCTTGGGAGTGATTCACTCATTGTGGAAGCCCATCCCAGGCCGCTTCAAAGATTATATCGGGATGCCCAAGGCCAACATGTACCAATCCCTCCATACCACAGTGATCGGACCGTACGGAGAGCGGGTTGAGATACAGATTCGAAGCGAGAAGATGCATCAGATCGCCAATGAAGGTATTGCGGCTCACTGGGTGTATAAGGAAGGAAGAAGCGTTCCAGAGGGTGATAGCAAGCGTTTTGATTGGCTGCGCCAGCTACTTGAATGGCAGCAAGACCTTAAGGATCCGCGGGAATTTCTCGAAACAGTTCGAGTGGATCTCTTTCCGGATGATGTTTACGTCTTTACCCCAAATGGAGACGTAAAAGCCTTTCCTCGCGGCTCTACGCCCATCGATTTTGCCTACAGTATCCACACGGAGGTAGGTCACCAATGCACTGGTGCCAAGGTGAATGGCAAGCTGGTGCCGCTGAAGTACGAACTGCGCAACGGCGACATCGTTGAGATTATCACATCGGCCAAACATGTGCCGAGCAAGGACTGGTTAAAACTCGTCAAAACCTCACGCGCTCGAACGCGTATCCGGCACTGGATCAAGACCGAGGAACGCCAGCGGAGTATAGCCCTTGGCCGTGAGATTTGCGAGCGGGAATTCCGCAAGCATGGCATCAACTTCGGCAAATACCTCAATTCGGACGAATTTCTTCAGGTGGCGAAAGCCTTCTCATTGCAAAAGGTAGACGATCTCCTTGCCAGCATAGGCTACGGCAAGATATCTGCCCTGCAGGCCATGGGCAAGCTTACAAGCATACTGGAGCCGGACCAGAAACCCGACGAGGTCGCAGTACAACAGTGGGTCGAGCGAAAAGAAAGGCCGTCACAACGTGGCGGGGTAAGCGTCAAGGGTGTGAATGACATTCTAGTGCGGTTTGCCAAGTGTTGTAACCCCCTGCCCGGAGATCAAATCGGCGGGTTCATAACTCGGGGTCGGGGGGTCTCTGTGCACCGGAGCGACTGCGCAAGCCTGCTTGCCTCGGGGTTTGAGCGTCGTATCGAGGTAGAGTGGGATCGAGCAGGGGAAGAGGTTCATCCAGTAGGATTGGTGGTTATCTGTGCCAATGTCAAAGGGTTACTGGCTGCTATCAGCGGCACTCTTAGCAATCATGACATCAACATTTTGGAGGCCAACATTCGCACCCGGGTGGACAATCGTGCCGAATGTAAATTTGTTGTAGAAGTTCGGGATACAGATCATTTCCAGGGGGCGATGGCCGCGGTCCGGAAAATCAAGAACGTCATTGAGGTAAAGCGTTCCTCTGTCCTTGAGGTGCACTAGCGGTCAGAAATTTGGAAAACTCCTATTAACTTTGCATCGCAACTGCTCTCGAGAGCTGAGCCATTTCCTCAAGCATTATCTATGCAGAGTCAAGTGCATAAGCTAATCTAGAAATCTAGGGATTGGGGATTTAGGAATTGAGGATGTGAGATAGAAGTTAGATAGTTGAGGAATCTCAGCTTACACATCGGATCTAAGGTTACGATTTTTTGCCTTGTCAATTGAAGTTGAATGTGTTACACAGCGTTGCTGCGAGTATGAGGATTTCTGAGCTCTTTTTGGATGGCAAGTAGCGAGCTAGAAAGAGTTTGATCAATTTCAGCTCTTCTCGGAGGTACCAGGTAATGGCCAGGGTTTGCCAAATATGTGGGAAGAGACCCCAATCAGGACATAATGTCAGCCACGCCAACAATAAAACAAAAAGGCGATGGTACCCTAACCTACAGCGTGTACGCGCTCTACAGGATGGTGCTGTACGGTATATACGAGTCTGTACTCGTTGTTTGCGATCCGGCCGAGTGCTAAAACCTGCCTAAGGAATTTAGAAATTAAGGGATCAAGAAATCTTGAGCCAGAGAATAAACTACTAAGCCTTGCTCTGCATACGAACTGAAATCCCCAAGACGCAATCCCACATCTCACATCCCACATCTCACATCATTGAGGCTCACTCAATCACAACCGATGGTTCATTTTCCTCGCGTTGGTAAATGGCTCCAATGTGATAAACCTGCTCCCCAAGACCTCCCAGGAGTTCCATAGTGTCCTCTAAGGTTGCGGCAGGCACCACCAGCACAAAACCGATGCCATTGTTAAAGACCCGATACATTTCCTGCTCAGAAATCTTTCCCCGCTCTTGAAGAAAAGAGAAAATGCTCGGTACCTGCCAACTCCCTTTGTCCAGCCTGGCCTGGCACGCAGAGGGGAGTATCCTTGGCAGGTTATCGTAAAGACCTCCGCCGCTAATGTGGGCCATACCAGAGACGAGAAACTGCCTGAGGACTACCTGGACAGCTTCAGTGTAGATGCGGGTGGGCCGGAGCAGTTCCTCAGCAACGCTGCAGCCGCACTCAGGAAGGACATCATCCGGAGAGAGGCCAAGATCCTGAAAGATGATGCGCCGCACCAACGAGTAGCCGTTGCTGTGCAGACCAGAGGAAGCGAGACCAATTATTTGGTCACCCACACCAATCTCTGAGCCGTCGATGATGGAGTCCTTTTCCACAACGCCAACGGCAAATCCAGCGAGATCGTACTCATTCTCCTGGTACAAATCTGGCATTTCAGCGGTTTCTCCGCCGATGAGTGAACACTTACCCTGCCGACAACCTTCAGCAATACCTGAAATGATCTCTGTGACCAAATCCAGGTCCATGCGACCTATGGCCAGGTAATCCAGGAAGAAAAGCGGTCGAGCACCCTGGACCAGGATGTCATTAACACTCATGGCCACCAGGTCGATGCCTACGGTATTATGCCGATTTGCCAGAAAGGCAACCTTGAGTTTGGTGCCAATGCCATCCGTCGAACTCACAAGAACCGGTTGCTCGTAGCCAAGCTGGCCGAGAGAATAAAGGCTGCCAAATCCGCCCACATCGGTGATGACGCTGGCGTGAAAGGTGGATTTGACTAGAGGCCTAATCCTATCCACCAACTCAGTGGCAGCATCAAGGTCCACGCCTGCTTCTTTATACAGATCTGTACGCTTCATCTAGTCTCCATTTCGCCGATCTGTTCCTACCCGTCCGGACCGACGATACTCCCCGGTGTGATAGCCGAGGTGAGCCTCCTGCTCCCGGATATAACAAAAGCTTCAGTCTGCAGATTTTGCCTTACCTGAATTCGTGCGAGGACGGAATTGTCCTGCATGGCAACCATTCTAGAAATGGTTTTGACAGGTGTCAATTGCTTTCGCTTGAGGGAAAAACTTTTTGACAAGGATTCCTGCTTGCGGTATTTTTACGAAATCTCAACGAATACGGGATGGTGACTATGAGTGAGCCGTTAATAAAATTCAGTCGGATGCGTCGATTGCCCCCCTATGTCTTTGCCCAGGTGAACGAACTCAAAATGGAACTCAGACGAGCTGGAAAAGATATCGTTGATCTCGGTATGGGTAATCCTGATCTACCAACTCCAAAACATATCGTTGACAAGTTGCTGGAGGCGGCGCAGAAACCTCACAACCACCGGTACTCAGCCTCTCGAGGCATCACCAAACTGAGAGAGGCCATAGCTACCTGGTACGGAAGCCGCTATGATGTGGATATCGATCCGGAAACAGAGGCTGTTGTCACCATAGGGGCCAAAGAGGGCCTCTCGCACCTGATTCTTTCTCTGATTAGTCCTGGGGATGTAGTCTTTGCACCCAATCCGACCTATCCGATTCATCCATATTCGGTAATCATTGCCGGCGGCGACCTGCGAAGTATTCCCATCGAAAAAGATCGAGATTTTTTTGAGGATCTCCTGATAGCGACTAAGCAGACGTGGCCCCAGCCCAAGATGTTGATCATTTCATATCCACATAATCCCACTACAGCGGTGGTTGACCTGGAGTTCTTTCAAAAGATCTGTGACTTCGCCAAAGAGCATGAGATTATAGTGGTGCACGATCTGGCTTATGCCGATCTGGTCTTCGACCAGGACATGGCACCTAGTTTTCTCCAGGTGAAAGGAGCCAAGGATATCGGCGTTGAGTTCTTTTCTCTCTCCAAAAGCTACTCCATGCCGGGATGGAGGGTTGGTTTCTGTGTTGGGAACGCTGAAATCATATCGGCGCTCACCCGGATAAAGAGTTACCTTGATTATGGTATCTTTCAGCCCATCCAAATTGCTGCGATTATTGCACTCAACGATGATCAGTCCTGCGTTAAAGAGATAGTCGAAGTCTACCGCTCTCGACGTGACGTTTTGGTAGATGGACTGAATCGGGTGGGCTGGCCCACTGACAAGCCTAGAGCCACCATGTTTGTCTGGTCGAAGATACCCGATAATTTTATAGATATGGGCTCAGTGGAGTTTTCCAAGTTCTTGATACGAGAGGCCGGGGTTGCCGTTTCTCCAGGGCGAGGTTTTGGTGAATATGGGGATGATTACGTGCGTTTCGCCCTCGTGGAGAATGAAGAACGAACCCGCCAGGCTATCCGTGGCATCCGCCGTGTACTGCCCTGATGGCAAGCGGTTTGTACAGCTGTGGGTGACCATTTTAGGCAAGACACCAGAAAGGGGAGCGTTCCACTTTCTGGTGTCTTTTTGATCTGAGCAAAACGCAAAGCGTACGGCGCAGAGCGCGAAGCGAATAATATTGGGTTCCTTTTCTTGCATGCTTGGCGCTATGCGCTACGCGAATGATAGCAATAGCTGGAAACAGATGCATGGGGACAGCGTATGAAGGAGATACAAATAGGTCTCATTGGATTGGGCACGGTAGGCTGTGGTCTCGTCAAGGTTCTTGAGGCCAACAACGATATGTTGAAAGAACGTTTGGGCGTGCCATTAAGGTTGAAAAAAGTGGTGGATATAGACCTAGAACGGCCCAGGCCGGTCACCCTACCCAAAGAAATCCTTTCCACGCAGGTGGAGGACATCTTTACTGATCCGGAAATCCAGGTTGTAGTTGAGCTCATGGGTGGCATGGAGCCAGCTAAAACCTTTATTTTACAGGCCATGAAATTGGGCAAGCACGTAGTCACTGCAAATAAAGCTTTATTGGCTGTACATGGGAGTGAGCTGTTTGCTGCGGCCCAAAAGCACCGGGTCAACATTGCTTTTGAGGCGGCTGTTGGCGGGGGCATTCCCCTCATTCGTGCCCTGCGTCAAGGGTTGGTGGCCAATCGTATCGGCCACATCTACGGTATTCTCAATGGTACGGCCAATTACATCCTGACCCGAATGGCTCGGGAGGGAACCACTTTTGCCGAAGCACTTGGCGAGGCCCAGGCACACGGCTTTGCTGAGGCTGATTCCAGCCTTGATGTAGAGGGCGTCGACGCAGCCCACAAAATTGCTGTTCTTAGCTCTCTCGCTTACTGCTGCGAAATAGATTTTGACCAGGTCCATATAGAGGGTATTTCTGGGATTGATCCGTCGGACATTGAGTTTGCCGAAGATTTCGGTTATCAAATAAAACTCCTGGCCATCTCCCGTAGTGATGGTGAGCGAATAGAAGTTAGGGTACACCCAACAATGATTCCCCGGGAGCATATGCTTGCCAAGGTGGAAGGCCCCTACAACGCTGTTCACATCACCGGCGATGCGGTGGGTGAGGTCATGCTGTATGGCCAAGGTGCAGGGATGATGCCCGCAGGGAGTGCTGTGGTGAGTGATCTAGTGGATTTGGGGCGAGAGCTTCTGGCGGGAAGCGTCGTGAGAATACCACCTTTGGGTTGTGAAGGGCAGGCGGTGGTACGGCGCCAGCTCAAGCCCATGGATGAACTCGTTATCAACTACTATTTCCGATTTTCGGCGATGGATCGGCCCGGGGTGCTTTCCAAGATTTCGGGCATCCTTGGCAGTCACCATATTAGCATTGCCTCGGTAATCCAAAAAGGTCGGCAGGTAAAAGGCTCGGTGCCGGTGGTCATGATGACCCATGAGGCTAGGGAGCGTGATGTGCGTCTAGCTTTGGCTGAAATTGACGAGCTCCCGGTGGTAACTGCACCCACCCGGTTATTGAGGGTAGAAAAGAACGAATCTGCGCAAGAGGTCTAGCAAAGCGCGAGTGGCAAATAGTAAACGATTCAGACGTCAGACGACAGATAGCAGACGACGGAGAAATCTGACCTCTGACTTCTGACCTCTGACTTCTGCCAACTGGTTGCACCGCACTCCGGTTTGAGCCAAATCGGACCTGCTAATAAAAGACAAAAGAGTGGATACAAGATGCAAGACCAGAAAACGAAATATCTGATCCTGGTGGGCGATGGCATGGGCGATGAAGCCCAGAAAGAGCTGGACGGTAAGACACCCCTGGAGGCGGCACACACGCCATACATGGACCAACTGGCATCCCAGGGAATTCTTGGACTGACTGAGACCATCGCTCCTCATCAAGACCCAGGAAGTGACGTGGCCAACCTGGCCATCTTGGGTTACGATCCTGATCGTTTCCACTCGGGACGTGCACCTTTGGAGGCGGCCAGCATGGGCTTGAAACTTTCCCCCGAGGAAGTGGCCTTCCGGTGTAATCTGGTTAGCGTGGAAACCGCTGCCGATGGTGGTCTCATTCTGGCTGACTACTCAGCCGGCCATATCTCCAGCGAAAATGGACTCACACTTATCAATGCACTACAGAGAAGTTTGGGTAACGACTCGTTTCATTTTTACCCAGGAGTAAGCTATCGTCACCTCCTGATCTGGCGAGGTGGACGGGCTGATTTGACCATCACTCCTCCACACGACGTTACGGGGCAGCCAGTAGCTCAATATTGGCAGGTATACGACGAAATCCCAGAGATCAGAGCCCTCATGGAAGCTGCTCGGGAGGTGCTTGATAAACAGGAACTGAATCAGGAGTTGGTCGCACAGGGAAAGCCTGCCGCCAATGCTATCTGGCTGTGGGGTCAAGGGGTTGCTCCTATTATGCCCAGTTTAGGTGATCGATTTAACATCCAGGGAGTGGTGATTTCGGCGGTGGATCTTTTAAAAGGACTCGGGATCTGCGCTGGTTTAGAAGCGGTGTCTGTTCCCGGCGCCACCGGCTATCTTGATACCAATTATGCCGGCAAGGTGGCTGCTGCCTTCGAGGCCCTGCAACAACAAGACTTTGTCTATTTGCACGTTGAGGCTCCCGATGAGGCGTCTCATGAGGGGAAACTCGGACTCAAGATAGAGGCCATCGAGGCTTTTGACTCAAATGTAGTTGGACCTCTAGTAGACGGGAGCCGGGATATGAGTGGAATTCGGGTGATGGCTATCACCGATCATCTTACTCCGATTCGAACCCGCACTCACGCTCGAGGACTCGTTCCCTTTGCAATTTGTGACCTGCCGATTGGTCAGGTTGGTGCGGTAACAGGATTCTGCGAAAAGAATGCTGAGAGAACGGGATTGGTTATCAAGCCTGGGCATAGCTTGATGGAGAGGTTTATCAAGGGCAGTTTTGCGCAGAGCGCATAGCGCATGACAAATGAGCTAGAGTTATGCTAATCATTCCTGCCATTGATTTGAAGGAAGGGAAATGTGTTCGACTGGAGCGGGGAGTAATGTCAACCGCGACGGTCTATTCAGATGATCCCGCAACTACAGCCAAACGGTGGCAGGAAGAAGGGGCTGAATGGCTCCACGTGGTCGACCTCGAAGGTGCATTTGCTCAGGAACCCAAGAATCCAGAGGCCATTGCCGCTATTCTACAGTCGGTGAACATTTCCGTTCAGCTAGGCGGAGGTGTACGTACTCTGGAGACTCTGTCATCTTATATGGAGCTTGGGATTCAACGGGTGGTTCTGGGAACCGCCGCCCTCAAAAAACCCGATCTCCTGATTCAGGCATGTGAGAGATTTCCGGGCAAGGTGGTGCTCGGGATTGACAGCCGCAGGGGTCGCGTAGCGGTTGAGGGCTGGAGTCAAACTACCCAGCTGGCACCAAAGGAACTGGTGAGCAGATTTGAGAACCTCGCCTTGGCCGCCATCGTGTACACTGATATTTCCCGGGATGGGATGCAGACGGGTCCAAACATCGAAGCCACTCGGCGATTGGCGAGGGCGGTGAGCATTCCTGTGATTGCTTCCGGCGGGGTAGGCAGCCTGAAGCACATCCAGGCGCTACTTCCGCTTGAACAAGACGGTGTGGTGGGAGTAATTGTTGGTCGCGCTCTCTATACTGGGAATTTGAAGTTGGCTAAAGCCATTGCTTTGGCGACGAGACGTTAAGGGGCAAAGCAGACCATTGCTTCTACTTACGCTTGGGTCTGCCATTTTTTTGCGCTTGAATCCTGCTGCCGGTTGGCATGTATTGGGAAAATTCCTGCAGACTTATATGTTGACATTTTGTGAAAAAAAGCTATTATAAAAAGTTTAAGTGCACTATTACACAACCAGAAAAGCTTATTGTTTACTGTAAAGGGGGGATGGCTTGATGCCATTTTGCTTTCTCTTTCCGAGGGTTCGAGATGAATCTCATCCCACCAATACCCAGCTGAAGGTGAGGTGGGATAATGTCAAATGTCCGAGTGAAATCCAGCGAGTCTTTTGAAAGCGCACTGAGACGTTTCAAGAAACAATGTGAGAAGGAAGGCATCCTTTCTGAAGTCCGGAAGAGGACTCATTACGAAAAGCCCAGCGTGAAGAAAAAAAAGAAAGCTCTGGCGGCTAGAAAGCGGGCGCTGAAGCGGATGCGCAGAGCGGGACGGAAACTATGAGTCTCCAGACAGACATTACGGCGGCTTTGAAGGATGCTATGCGGGCGAAGGATCAGATCAAGCTGGCCAGTCTGCGCCTCGTGCTCACCGCCATCAAGAAGCGTGAAAAAGAGGTTCGCCGTACCTTGGACGATCAAGAGGTAATGGCGGTAATTTCTTCCCAGATCAAACAGAGGCGTGAATCCATCGATCAGTATCGAAAGGCAGACAGAGAGGATTTAGCCAAAGCTGAGGAGAGCGAACTTGTGGTCTTGCAGGGTTTTATGCCTGAACAGCTCTCGGAAGAAGAAGTAGCACTGGCACTGGATGAGATTATCGCAGAGCTCGGTGCCGTCAGCATGAAGGACATGGGAAGAGTAATGAAGGCAGCCATGGCAAAGCTGGCGGGTCAGGCTGACGGCCGTGCCATAAATGCCATAGTCAAGACAAAACTTGCTGGTTGACTCCGATCTTTTAGGTTAGAATTGAAAGGCAACGGCTTACTGGGGCACACTTTCACATCCTGCAAATGAGGTGGAAGTGAGGGCCGTTGCAGTGCCAATCGTGGTGGTTAGCAGTATTTAATGCGCCAAAGCCCTCATACCCAATTGCAACTCCGTATCGTTTAATGGCACGACCTGTCCGGGAGGCAGGCTTGCGAGCACTCTTCGATTTCTCAGCAAAAAGCATTTCTCAGTTTATTTTTTCTTCAAAGGTGAGAGGATCCGGCCTTCGGTCTCTCCCCGACATGGAGTGATATGGATCGCCAATCTCTTCGTGTCCTTGAGTTTCCTCAAATTAAAAGATTTCTGGAGTCACTCGCTCTCACTAGACCAGGACAGCAAGCGGCCACAGCTGTTTATCCAAGCACGGACAGGCAACAGATCGAAATCTGGCTCGATCAGGTAACTGAACTCAAGGAATTTCTCCAGATCGGCAACGTGCTGCCCCTCGGCGGTGTTCATGCCCTCAGCGGTATGATCAGTGGGATTGCCGACACCGGAGAGGTCTTGTTACCGGCGGACCTGCTCAAGGTGGCAGCCACATTGAGCGTGACTCGCACTCTAAGCGAATTGGTTAGCCAGTGCGAACCACGATATCGCAAGCTGGCTGATGTGCTGGCAAATCTCCAGCCACTTCCCGAGCTAGAAAAGACAATTGGCCGTGCCATCGACCAGCGCGGTCACATTCGCGATGGGGCAAGTCCAGAACTTACACGCATCAGAAAAGAAATTGGTGAGTTGCGTACGCGTCTCCATGACGAACTCACAGAAATCCTAGAGAAGCAGGCCTCCCAGAAAACACTTCAAGAGAAGCTCATCAGTGTGCGCAATGATCGATTGGTGATTCCTCTTCGTAGCGACGCCAAAGGGGCGCTGGAAGGTATAGTCCATGACACTTCCCGGAGTGGCGCTACCTGCTTCGTGGAACCACTCTCTGCTGTGCCACTCAACAACCGGTTGAGCCAAGCCCGTAGTCGGGAGAGGGAGGAGCAGGCACGAATCCTCAGGGAGTTGGCCGATGCGGTGCTATCGGCTTCCGATTTACTGCGCCACAATGAGCACTGGTTGGGATTTATAGACTGTGTCCACGCCAAGGTACGTTTGAGCTCTCTCCTGTTTGGGCGTGCACCCCAGATCAACGACGGGGAAAAGATACGGTTGCTGCAGGCGTCCCATCCTGTTCTTGCTCTGCAAGAGCGGGCGCAGGAGAGTTCCGATTTGCCCACCGCATTGTACGAGATGGTTATGGGTACTGATCTCTCGGAAACGAGAAGATCCGGTCAGGTAGGGGTGGTGCCCATTGACCTGCATCTTGGTGAAGAGCAAAAAACCTTGATAATCAGCGGTGCCAACACCGGCGGTAAGACGGTATCTTTAAAAACTCTCGGACTTCTTGGGGCCATGGTCCAGGCCGGGCTGCATATTCCCGTTGCCGAGGGAAGTGAATGGCCAGTGTTACAAGGGATTTTTGCAGAAATCGGTGACGAACAAGACGTGCGCGCCCATCTAAGCACCTTTTCGGCTAGAGTCCAGAAATTGGTGAGAATGTTGGCGCAGGTGGACAGCCGCGCCCTGGTCCTCCTGGATGAGATCGGTACAGGCACCGATCCAGCCGAGGGAGCTGCCCTGGCCCTGGCTGTGCTTGATGAGCTCCGCCAGCGCGGGGCCTTTATTGCGGTTACCACCCATTACCATCTGATCAAGGCTTACGGCATGCTTCACGAAGGGGTGGAGAACGTGTCGGTGGCCTTCGATGAAGAGAGCGGGCGTCCTACCTATGAGTTGCTTTATGGCCCTCCTGGTGCCAGCAATGCCTTGCAGATCGCTGCCGACCTTGGGATGCCTCCGAAAATCATCGACGAGGCAAGAGGCCATCTAGACCCTGCTGAGAGCCGCGCCGTTGACCTTATTCGGCAGCTGAGGGGGGCCTGGAAAAGGACCAAGGCCGAAGAAGAGGAGCTGAGAGCCCAACGAGAGCGGTTGGAGCGTACTCGAGCGGAGCTGGCTCAGCAACATGAGCGGCTTGTCCAGTCCCGTGATGAAATCCTCAATGAAGCCAGGCAGCGAAGCGAAGGACTGCTCACGAGCGCGGAGAGTGAACTGAAGTCGGTCATTGCCAGTTTGCAGCGGGGTGGCATGCGAGAGGCAATGGCGGCCCGGGAAACAGCGAAGCGGATCAGAGAGGAGCTGACAGTTGCCCTGGAGCCCCAGGCTCAGAACAAGGATGAGGAAATGGTCCCTGCTGTGGAGGGCCAGCAGGTGCGTTTGCGGGGCATGGGCGGCAGCGGGACTCTGATCAAATTTAAGGATCAAGGTCGTCGTGCTGAGGTACAAATGGGCCCAAAGCGTGTGGAAGTGGATATCGAGGTCCTTGAACTGCTTCCAGCTCAGCACATTCAGGGTGGAGAGACGGCTAGAAATATCGGGATTAGAGTTTTTCGTGAGAAACCGGAAACCAGCGAGCATCGATTGCATTTGGTGGGGCTTCGGGTGGAGGAAGCTCTCCCACTACTGGACAAAGCAATTGATCGGGCGATCTTGGACGGTTGCAGCCAGATCCAGGTGGTTCATGGATACGGCACTGGTAGACTTCGTCAGGCTGTACATGGCTTTCTTACTGAACATGCCGTGGTCAAAGGGTTTCACCCGGCAACACAGAGCGGGGGTGGTAGCGGCGTGACAGTTGTTGAACTGAAGGACTAAACGCGAAGCACTTCGCCCTCAGTCCTGTGGATAACAGAGGGCTTTACACAGCTAGTAGCAGACAGCAATTTATTATTTTAAGATATTGAATATTATAAAAAAATTATGTATTCGTTAAAAAATAACTTTAATTTTGGAACTTTTGACTTGCAATCCCTGTCTGTGTTTAGTGCTTACTGCCTACTGTATTCTCATGGGGGCAATTTATGGGGCTGATCAATCGCGAAGTAATTGAGGAAATCAGAGCGGCCACCAGTATTGTTGATGTGGTGGGCTCCTATGTATCAATCCGCAAGCGGGGCAAGAACTATTTGGGCCTCTGTCCGTTCCACACGGAAAAAGCGCCGTCATTTACAGTCAGCAATGAGAAGCAGATCTTTCACTGCTTTGGCTGCGGTGCCAGTGGCAGTGTCTTCGATTTCCTCATGCGTATGCGAAATCTCAGCTTTGCCGAGGCAGTGCGGGAGCTTGCTGGTCGCTCCGGCATTCCTTTACCACAGCCTCGAGAGTCAAGGCAGGAGAAACGGATGCGTGAGCTGGCCGATCGTCTGCGGCACGTTAATGAAATCGCCACACGTTATTTTAACCAGTGCTTGCTGGAGAAAGATATTGGTGAGAAACCCCGGGAATATCTGCGAAGTAGAGGCATCAGTCGGGAGGCCATCCATGATTTCCAGCTCGGTTATGCCCCAGAGAGTTGGGATAGTCTGAAACGTTTTCTGCTCGGCAAGAAGGTGGATACGGAAGTGGCGGTTCAGGCCGGGCTACTCGTGAAGAAGTCCGAGCGGGACGGTTATGATCGGTTTCGACACAGATTAATGTTCCCCATCACAGACATGAGAGGCCGCACTATAGGTTTTGGCGGTAGAGCCTTGGATGAGAGTCTACCCAAGTACTTGAATAGTCCGGAAACGCCAATATTTCGCAAAGGACGGATCCTCTATGGACTTGCCACAGCCAGAGAAGCGTGTCGGCAACAGGAGGAGGTTCTGGTGGTGGAGGGCTACTTCGACCTGCTGGCGCTTTACAGCCAAGGAATCCGTCAGGCGGTTGCGCCTCTGGGAACCGCACTCACAGCCCACCACGTCAGGCTTTTAAGTAGATTCGCGGGCGAAGCGGTAGTGGTCTTTGACGGCGATGAGGCGGGTATGAAGGCGGCTATGCGCAGTCTGGAGTTCTTTCTCAGAGAAAAACTTCCAGTTCGTATTTTGACGCTACCCGAAGGGATGGATCCTGACGACTTCCTGGTGGAAGAAGGCAGGGACTCGTTTGCACAACGGCTCAAAGAGGCCAGACCCCTGATGGAAGTTTTTTTGGAACAGTCCTTGTTCGGCTATGATGGGTCAGTGGACGGTAGGCTTAAAGTTGTTCGCGCGGTAACTCCCATGCTCAGACTGCTGGATTCGCCCGTGATGCAGGAAGCCTATTTGCGTATACTATCCCAGCGTCTCGGTGTAAGCGAAGAAGTGCTGCTGGAAGAAGTAGGCTGGCGGAGAAGGGCTACCAGCGATACTAATTTCCAGAAGGGGTCAGAGCCCACCGCTCAGGTGCCGAGCATGGAAGAGG
>CAYFXH010000076.1:0-3354 GCA_964346905.1 uncultured Desulfobacteraceae bacterium
AGTCGGCGGTTCGAGTCCGTCCCGGGGAGCCAAGATAATAAAGGGGCCACTCGTTGGCCCCCTTTATTATCTTGGCTCCTCTTGTTTCGGGGAGACCGCATGTGAGTTTATCCTGAACGAAGTGAAGGAAGTCCGTCCCGGTTCCCTATAACAAGTCAATCCTATATGACTTTTCCCCACCATCAATCGAAAGTTGGAATCGAAGTTCGATGAGTAACTGGTATGTCTACATCATCGAGAAAAGAGAAAAACTGTACGTAGGCATAACCACCGATCTTCCAAATAGGATGAGACAGCATGGGTGGTCAGCCCCTCTTTACCAGGAAGGTCCAATGTCGAAGCGAGATGCTCTAAAAAAAGAAAGAGAGCTCAAAGGTTGGACTAGAAAAAAGAAGTTAGAGTTGATCGCTCAGGCCTCCTCACAACCAAAGTGAGTTTACCCTGTGGGAACCGAAGGAAGTCCGTCCCAGTTCGTAATAAACAAATCAATCTTACTCGATTTTCCCAATCATCAGCAGAAAGCTGGCATCTAAATTCTATGAGCAAATGGTTTGACTACATTGATCCTCGCTAATCAAAGGGGAGGAGGCTATAGGCTTAGTTCTCAACGAGAGTTGCTCAGAAATCTCGATCAGGGCAATCGTTCAATTGGCCGCTAATTTCTCTTTAGGGAGCTATGGCTAGATGTGTTGCTCTTTCTGGACGCCTCTACAAGTCTAGTTGCTTTTATGGTATTTTCCGCATTATTGTTTGCCATCGAAGACATTCTCCTATCGAAGAGGCCGCTTATTCTAATCTAATAGCCTAATCAAAGGTATTCTCGGCTCATACTTACCGGCTCGAGGCTACCCCGATGATCAACGTTCCAATAAACTGGAGAGTTGGCCTTTATTTACGGTCGAACCATCCCCTTGCAAGTAGTTGGCGAAAAGCCATAGAACTCAAGGCGCAGGGATCATGCTGGCTGCCGAATTAGAGAAAGAACTCTTTCAATTTGCCGCTGAGCCTTTTGTTGAGAGTTCAGAACGGGACCTGGCTGCTGCAATGGCAAGTCGGGGATCCAGGGGAGTCGTCTTTGGAGCGAGTGGTGGTATTGACAGCATGGTGACCGCCGCTCTCTGTTTGCGGGCAGGGCGAGGAAGAGATAAGCACCGAGTAGTTGGACTGCAGATGAACGACTCACGCATCGAAGGCGAATATTACAATCCCAAGATGTACCAGGAGTTGGGCGTAGAGCTCGTCCGAGTGGACATTACCGACGAGATCACTGCTAATGAGATACGCTTAGGTCTACCGCCACGTTGGCTAGCTCTTTCTTTAAGCAAATTGCTCTTCAAATGGATGCCCCTAAAGCTCAGGCGAATGGCGATGCTAGACCTGATGGCCGGTGAAGCACCTGCCTGGGTGTTCAGTCATTACCGCTTGCTAACTCTTCCCCATCGCTTACGGATCGGCAGACTGAAGGACTATGCCAGCCGTTATCAACTCATGATCGTCATCTGCGCAAATCGGACAGAAGAGTTGCTCGGCTATTTTGTTGAACAGGGCGTCGATGATTCCCAAATGGGAGATTATGCCCCAATCTTAAACTTATACAAATCACAGGTTGTCCGCACAGCCCAGTTTCTAGGTCTCCCCGATCGAATTATTAAGCAGAAACCATCACCTGGATTCGGCGGAATTCGTGACGAGGAGTTTCTTGGCCCGTATCCGCTGCTGGATATGGTCTTAATGGCGATAGATCGGGGCTACTCAGAGGGTGAAATTAACCAAGCCATAAAGCTGCATGTTCCCAAATGGAGAAAAGAAGGCCTTATGAAAAAGAAACTCTCCGTCAACAGACATGTTCGGTTCGTCAGACGGCTGGCGGAATTGAGTGCTCAAAAGAGAAAGAGCAACGTTATTACTGAGTAATCTTCATACCTAATTTGAATGGTTCCTAGACTTCTAGACTTTGGGGACGTTGTTGACTAGGTTGACTTATTTGGGAATGAAAAGCCCATGATACATTTTTCAACCTAGTCAACAACGTCCCCCTTTTCTGCTAGCTATTTTTTACACGCGTTCCAGGGATTGTTTCAGAAGTCTGAATTGAGTTAATAAACCCTCGCGTCCTTTTCCTGTGCCAAGTTCCTTTTGAAATTCCTGGGGCAGAAAGGTTATATCAGTACATTCCAGCACAGCGGCCAGCAGTTGGAGCTTTTTCTCGACGGTATCGGCAGAGGGTACGAACTTGGTAAAGGCGTGCTCTAGGTGCTGCTGTTCCACATCCTCTCTCCCTGACAAAAGGGCAAGTCTTTTTGCACGGGTGACAATACCCTCGATGTCTGCACCGCTCAGTTTTATATCGTTTGGGATATCAGGAAGATCATCCTGGGTGATGTGGATACCATTTTTCTTGGCCATGGCAAGAAACATCTCCCTGATCTGTTCGGGAGTATCAGGAGTAGTAAGGGGGATGTGCACCTCGCAGCGACCCTGCCGTTTTAAATCTATGGGTACAAGGTCGGGGCGGCAGGTGAGTAGAAACCATATGATCTTCCCTCGGTAGGCAGTGTCACCCATCTGGCTGGCGAACTGGCCGAATACTCTAGCGGAAGTACCACTGTCCCCTTCCATCTCACGGTCGCCGAGCATGGCATCTGCTTCATCAATAATCACGGCAACCGGCCCCATAACCCGCAGAACCTTGAGGATTTTTTCCAGATTGCCTTCTGTCTCGCCGACATATTTGGAACGAAAGCTCAAAAGCTTTAAGCAGGGGATCCCCACGGATCCAGCATAGCATTCGGCCAGGAAAGTCTTGCCTGTTCCCACCGGCCCACAGATCAAGTATCCCATGGGCACTGCATCCAGTCTTCCTTTCTTGATAAGTGCCACATCCTCACGGAGCCGTTTCTTGGCTACCTCATGGCCTACTACCATGTCCAAGGTGTGCTTTGGCTCAACAAACTCCACCAACCCCGCGCACTGGCTCTCAATCATATATTTCTTGTAGCCCTTGAGATCCTTCTCATTGATGCGTTTGTCGGTGCGGATGGCTCGGTTAATGAGACCCTGAAGGTGAACAAGGGTCAGGCCGGGCGTCAGCCTTGCCAACTCAGCTTCAGCAAAATCTGAGAGCTTGTCAAAAGCCTTTTCCGCCGCGGCCCACTCTATAAAGCTAAAACGCTCTTCTGTGTTCGGGAAGGGGATCTCGATCTTGGTAATATGAGCGTTCTGGACGATGGAGGTGTTCAGATCGTTAAGGCGCTCTGATATCAAGCAGAAGGCGAATGAAACCCGTTTGAAGTACGGGCTTTTCGCCCAGTTGAGCAGGGTGGCCAGGTTGGAAGCTGTCTCTCGGGAGGTGTA
>CAYFXH010000076.1:3364-22239 GCA_964346905.1 uncultured Desulfobacteraceae bacterium
AATCGAAGTTGAGGGAATGAGAAAGTGGGCGTAATCGAGAATCAAGGCCACCGAGGGCCTTTTGGTTTCCATCAGGAGAATTTTTTCGAAGAAACGATCTAGCAAACTAAGAACCACGGCAGGTCCGCGCGTGGACTTGAGTTCCTCCACCGGGCCGAGAAAACGTTCTATTTTGCGGTTAATTCTGTTGAGCTTCTCCCTGCTACTGGTCAAGGCACGAGGACCGCGCACTTGGTCGTAGTAAACCACCATGTCCCACACGCCAAACACCTGGGTGGCTAGAAACTCTGGCAGCATGGCGTATGCTATCCCTGTCTTTTTCTTGATGGGAATAAGGTCATTGACATTGCCATGGAGAACAAAGGTCTGGGACGAACCGCTTAAGTGGGCATTCCATATATGTTGCACCCAGGGAGGAGAATTTTTATCTGGTTCATTGATTGGTTCCTTTGACAAGATGGGTCTCCTTTTCAACGACGCCTCATCTCAACCACCATTTCTCTTTCATCCAAAAGGGCAGGGGGTTCTTCATCCTGGGTGGATAGGCTATCGAGAAAATCCAACTTACTCATAGCCTTTTCTGTCTGTTCAATGGATGAGGTAACCACGTCAATCTCACTATTGATTAAATTGGGATCCTGCCGATTGATGCCCATCTCTGCAAGACTTGCGATCTTGGAATGCAAACGCTCCAATTCCAGCCCAATAAAATCGTAATTATCCATTGAGATCTTGTAGTTTTCCAACCGTTTGCGGGATGTGGCCAGAGTGTCCAAAAGGGACTTGCGACGCAAGGACTCACTCTCAGTGTCCTGACTTTCGGGTCCCATGGTTTCAAGACGTTTCTTGGTGCGCTGGATACGAGCCTTGATGTCCTCTACGTTGATTGCGGCGAAGAAAGACTCCAAAGCGTTCTTGAAGTAGAGAAGTTTCAAATACATCCACAAAAGGCGATTGATGTTGTTTACCTGGACGTCTGATATCACTGCCAGTTCTGCCTTGGTACCACTTTTCACATTGTTAGCGATACGATGTAACTCCAGGCATAACTGTTTCAGCCTTTCATAGCGCCGACGATCTTTGTTATTCAGTGTCGCAAGGATTCTGCTGAGCTTCTGGTCTGATGAAGACCGAATACCCTCTTCGATCTTCTTTAGCTCTGCGTCCACCGCGTCCTGAAAACGTTTAGAGGAAGAGAGGAAGGCCAGATAAAGCACTTCCACAGCCAGCAAGGCAGGGAAAACAACGTCGGGGCGTCCTGAAATTATTCCAACTGCTATCCCTGTTGCCAGAGCTAGTAAGTTCCAGTGGAAATAGAATGCCTTCTTAATATATTTGACCATTCTGTCGCTTCTGTAATTATTATCTCTATGGTTCTGGAAGGCGTGCAATTATAGACCGTGACTATTTCCCACTGAAGGAATCAGAAATTGGCGCTTAGTTCCTTATAGGTTCTTTTTATCTCTTCAGGAGTACTTCCGAACAAACGGGCGTTGGTTCTGTTAGAAATCTGAGCTAGTAAATCCTTGTCAGCCTCGGGACCGTAAGCAATTGTATATATCTTGGGCACCTCAATCTCTTCAGACTTGGGAAGGGAATCGAGAAAGTCGTGGCGGTTCATTTTACTCGAGGTGTCGTCGCCGTCAGTCAAAAGCATTATGGCGTATCTTCGCTTTGGATTTTTCTTTCCATATGCTAATAAGGTACTGTAGCTCATGGAGACCGCATCATAGAGAGCCGTTCCTCCATTGGCAAAGAGTCCCGACACCTTCGCTACTGCAGTTTCACCGCATTCCCGCATGTAACACAGCCTGGTCAGAGCTGTCACTTTGTCGTTGAAAACTACTACCTCCAACTGGTCCCGGGGTTTCATGCTTTGAATGAATTGGATGGCACCAGCCTTGGCCTCATCCATGGGTTCCCCTTTCATACTGCCGGAGCGATCCAGAGTCAGAATGATGGTTGCCGGCACTTTTACGTCTTCCCAGAGATCCCGTATTCTTTTGAGTACTCCTTCCTCCGGGACCTGAAACATCCTGTCAGCACTGATATTGGCAATAACGCCGTGCTCCAGATCAAAGGGGCTACCCATCTCAAGGTCTTTTTGAATGGGCCTCAGTCCCATTTCCATAGCCCTACGCTGGGCGTTTTCGCTCAGAAGGAATTCTATGAACTTCTTGCCTCCCTCCTCTTTTTCCGGGGTCATCCAATCCCCCTTCAGCACGGCCACTGGATGCTGGGTCCAGAAATTCCCCTCCTTTGGATAGATGGCCAAGAGTTTAAAAGGCTTGTTATTATGCTTTTCGTTGGTTTGAATTATGGTATTTTCATATTGGACGCAGGCGGAAAGATAGGCGGGGCCTTTTCGATGCATTAAATCATCTATCCAGCTGTTGGAGAGGCCGTAATGTTCCACCGCCCCTTCGAAGTCCTTGAGGAATGCGACAACCTTCGGATTTTTGAGATCTTTAGGGGTAATCCCTTCCGTTTTACCGGAAGCCGCGTACACCTCTGAAATAATGGTCAGGAAACCTGAATTGGCATCGGGATGGGCGTGTCCCCACCTGAATTTACCCCATTCCGGATGTCCGAAGGCAGCCCAGCCTCTCGGGTTTTTCGCCACCGCAGCAATATCCTTCCAGCCGATAGGCTTGGGATATCCAAGCACTTTGGCCATGGGCTCCCACATGGCTATGACAAGAGGAATATTAACGAGAGGAGTGTACTCGTCGAAGAGATCCATCTGCTTCACGTCCCGAAAGTAGGCCTTTGCCATACGAAGCCAGGATTCATCACCTGGGGACCACAAATCGGGTTTGATCTTTCCTTCTTTGATCTGGTCAAAACTCCCGCCAGAGGTAACGTGAAATTGCCTAACTCTGATAATTTTCCCCCCCGCTCTGGTTCCGGATCTGTTGAATTTGGTGACCATCTCGTTCACCCAATGCCTCTTGGCGCTGGAGGAATAAAAGGTAATGTTGACCCTTCCACCCATGAGAGCAGGTGTTGAACCCTCTTCCTCGCCCGTCATAGGCAGCTCATCCTTGCTCCAAAATCCTGCCCGGTGCAGAGCAAATGCGGTAAGGGATAATGCAATTAAGAACACAAAGATCCAAAAACTGGGCTTTGGCTTGCCTGCCATCTTTTACTCCTTAAAGGAATCCGATTCTCTTTTATTGCTAACTGGTTTTCTGTTTCTCGGATTCCTCAGCCTCTCGATGTTCCATGTTTTCCTCAGGACCGAGTTTTTCAACCTCAGGCTTGATGTCGGCGGTCTCAGGTGTTTTAAGGCCCATATCCACTTCAAACTCTGTGAGCAAATCCTCGGCCATTGCCTCCTCCATTGCCTTTTCAGCGCGAATCTGCTCCAGGCCGCGCTCCGACAAGTCGGCGGCTACACGTATTCTGCCACGGTTCAAATCTAGTTTGTCCTGGATAACCTGCTCAATTTGGCCGAAATCAGTTGTCAAATCAAAATTGAAAGACTGGCTTAGGCGGGCGATTTCAGCTTCAGCCTGTGACATCTTAAGCTCGGCTTTGTACTTGTGAATCTTCTTCTGGACCTCGGCGAGTTGCTTAGAAGAGTGCTTTATCTTTTCCAAGTTGTTGTCATAGGCCTTCTCGTGAATCTCGTATTGTTCCCTGTTTTCCTCCAGCTCCCGCTTTACCTCTTGCAGTTGGATGGCCATCTGGCCTGCGGTCTTGCGGTCATTGGCTTTCAAATAAGCCTTGATCTCGACTGTCAACCTCTGTTCTTTTTTTTCCAGTTGACCCACTTGACGTGCTACCCTTTCCACCAGCCCTCGGTAATGCTCAAGCCCCTTCCGTCCTTGCTTCAGTTGCTCTACGGCCCGGTCATATTCCAGCTGCATTTGGGCTATTGGGTCCCTGGTCCAGAAGAAGTTGGCCAATTTGTTAAACTGCGCGCAAATTACGTTCCATAGTTTCCACATCTCAACACTCCTTCGCTTCCACAATTACGGTTGCAGAGTTTGTACGTTCGCAAAAAGTATGCCATTTGGTATTTCCCCTCATCCCAATCCGTAGAGAGACGGAAGATGAGGGGAAGAGGGTACAGTGATGGAGAATTTACCTAAATCAATCCTATTATTTTGCTATCTAGGGGAGTTCCAATGGAAATGTAATCTTTGTAGGCGGCTATAGTAGTAAGCCAATGGGAGCAGGAGGAGGTGAGGAATCGCAAGCGATTGCGAACTTAGATAAAGAAGGACTCTGGGTTCATTTACAGGCTCATTAAGAAGACGAAACACCAAAATCGCAAAAACACTACGATCGCGCTTTCTTCTTGATAAAATCTTCCTGTATATAAAATTTACTATGGCATTCAGTAGTATTGAGTGTCAAGTGTCAAATCCTACAAGATATAGTAAATTGCAACCGCTCGATTTGCCTGTGCCCTGCAACAAAAAGACAGAGTCTGGAGAAGGAAGTCCGTCTCTCTCATTTCTCTCAGAAAACCTTCAAATCCTACCAACGTGCCCCACTACCACATGGAGTTACCCTTTAATCAAGCCGAGCCTTTTCAGGTCTTGCACGAGGTCAGAAAGTTTAAGCCGCTCAAGGGTTTCAGCCTGTTGCAGGCCTGACTCAACGTCCCAGCCTCGGAGTTCATAAAACTCCTTCTGCATCATTTCGAACACATCCCGGTCCAACGTCTGGCCCTTTCGACTGATCACTTCTTTCCCCGGCCCGGGTACAATCACCTCGGGATTCATGAACACGGTTTCAACCGGATCAACAAAATTGAATTCTTCCGGAACATCATCTACTTTGGGTCGCCACCCTTCCCGTAACAGAACGGTCCGCTGAAGATTAAATATTCTTTCACCGTATTGATTGAGCTCGGTTTCGTCAGTATCGATGCCGGTTACCGCTGAAAAAATTCGACTTTCAAGGGTTGGATCTCCAAGGTGATCGGGGGTGTTCCAGGAAACCATAATAGGCCAGACGGAATCGCACAGCAGCAGGCTATCTTTCACGTAGGTTCGATCGATGATTTTGGCTGCCGCCATGGCCTTTCCTTCGTGGGTATTCAGGTCCCACGCCTTCTCGCTTCCCCAGAATTTAGTGGCCGCAGCCCTGAAGACCTCTGAGGTAACCGGTGAAGATTTGGGATCGGCTTGATTCATGACCCATAAACCAGTTAACCAACTTATCTCGTGAAGCATGGCAATTGGCTGTCTGGGTTCCAAAGCATACAATAGACCGTTCATAAGATATTCGCGTGCAGAATAGGTGGCACCATCTCCGACCCCGGATACCTCGTTTGAAAAATGAGCCCTGGCTTCTTCACCGAGCTTGTCGCCGGCTCGAAGAAGGCCTTCAGCCAAAATATCGCCAAAGCCTTGTCGGCGAGCAATCATATTGGCGAGATTCTCAAAAAACTCACGGGTGCCCAGCTTTGCAATATCAAGCCCGGTCTGCTTATCGGTAAGGTAGCCTGATTTGTAGCAAGCATCCAGCCAGTGAAGGATGTTGTACATTTCCATTGTGCAGATGGACAAATCATTACAGATGCCGGTGGCATCAACAGCGGTCTCCATGGACTCTCCCGGTCTTCCCAAAACCCAGGGAAAATAGACGAACATGGATTGACATTTTCTTACAACCTCCTTCCCGGACGCCGTTCGAAAAGAGTTTCTATACTTACAATCAAGACCGCATTGATAACAAGACGACTGTCCGGTTCGACGAACCTGTTCCTCAGGAAACGGGGCTAAGAGTGGGTCACGTTTACTTAAATGGATTGTCAATCTATTGAGCTCTTTTAATTCCTCCGGTTTGGCCACCAGCGGACTTCCCGTGCCCAATACAGCTATGGCCTTGAGGTTTTTGGATCCCATTACCGCACCAAATCCGCCGGTGGCGCTCCCTTCATTATCTGTCATCAGATTGGCACTCCGACACATGTTTTCACCAGCCACACCGGTGGTTACGAATCGCACATTTTTTCCATGGGTCTCTTTTAAGATGTTCCGAACCTCATAAACACCCTTTCCCCAAAGCAAAGAAGCATCTAAAATTTCGACTTTCCTGTCATGTATCCAGAGGTAGACAGGCTTTGCAGATCGTCCTGAGATGACAACGCCGTCGTAGCCTGCTCTTTTTACATAGGGACCGAAAAATCCGCCCAGGTTCCCGTAACAGAACCCCTCCGGCATCAACATGGGAGACTTCCCCAAGACCTCAAATCGGGAGGCACCTTGGGCACCGGTAGCTCCCAACGGGCCACTCATGAGAATCAGGCGATTCTCTGGGTCAAAAGCACTCACATCAGGTCCTACTTCCTCCCAGTAAATCCGAGTGGCAATCCCGCGCCCGCCAAGGAAGCGGTCAGCGTAGTCCATGGTCTCCAGTTCGTTGATTCGTAATTCAGAAAGGTCTACCGTGAGTATCTTTCCACTCCACCCATGTATGCTCGTCGTCATTTCTTCCTCCTTTTGGCGAAGGTTATCTACATAAGTCAATGAGAAGAATTAGGCTTTTTGGATTGGGCGCGGAAGCAAAGATTATGCACACAACCATGGCCCGAATGGTCTCCCGAACAAAACCTGACAGGCTTTTGTCCTGATCCGTCAGGATGAATAATATTTTCGACTGAGCCGTGTTCTTTCCACTGTCGATCTTTATACCTATCCGGAAAAGAGGAAATCTTCAATTGGAGAATTACCTCAAGAGCCGTCAGAGAGTTTCAGGGCTGGTATCGTAAGAGTAGATTTTCCCTTGCAGCCATTTGCGTTCAACATCAGCCGCAATTCTCCCCAAACCGTCTAGCGTTGCCTCGTCTTCTTTATGTTTGAAGCAGCTAGATAAAACTCGAAAGGTTGAGAGCACCAGTGGGAGCTTGTGTTTTTAATCATGGGCTTGTTAAGATAGTTTAGTTCCAATTCGACTTTACTGAAGAACTTGGCTATGGACGTACCTCGAGGTTGACCCAAGAAGCTTCTGTCGCCAGGTAAGAATCTTGAGATCGTTTTACTCCATGCCCTATCAAAATCTCAATGGAGGAGTGTAATCATGGAAACCGTGGCTTTTTTTGGATTGGGCCTGATGGGACAGGGCATGGCCCTGCGTCTGCTGGAAAGCGGCTACCGTCTGCGCGTCTATAATCGCACCCCGGACAAAGCACTGCCAGTGGTACAAAAAGGTGCAGAGTTTTTCGAAGATCCTCTAGCAGCGGTGAGGTCATCCACGGTCTTGATTACTATGCTCTCCGACGATGATGCGGTGAAGGAGTTGGTGGATGATCAGGTGCTTAAAGTCCTGGGTCAGGAAGGCATACATATCTCAATGAGTACCATCAGCCCTGCGGCAGCACAGGACCTGGCCCGGCGACATAGGGAAAAGGGGGTGCATTACCTGGCATGCCCTGTGTTCGGCCGCCCAGATGCAGCGCGCTCGGGTAAACTGAGGCTCTGTATTGCCGGTGACGAGGAAGCCAAGACCTGTGTGCGCCCCCTGTTGGAAGTGTTGGGCCAGGGAGTCTATGACTTCGGTGGCGATCCTGAGGCTGCAAACGTGGTCAAACTCGCTGGTAATTTTTTGATCGTCTCCGCCATTGAGGCCATGGCCGAGGCCTTTAGCTTAGTAGAGAAGAGTGGGATTGATCCTACGCTCCTGTATGACCTCTTGACCGAGACTCTCTTCGCCTGTCATGTTTACCAGAACCACGGTAAGGCAATCCTTGAACAGCGCTTCGTGCCGCCGGGTTTCAGACTGGCGCTCGGATCCAAAGATATCCGACTTGTTCGTGATACGGCCCGAAGTAGCCAAGTTCCCATGCCGCTGGCCGGGTTGCTGGAGGACCGTTTCTTACGGTCTCTTGCCAATGGGCGTGCTGAGATGGACTGGAGTGCCATTGCTCTCGACCAGCGAGACAGTGCAGGTCTGGCCCGCTGATCTACTCAGAGGCTGTAAAGAATCGCCACCAGCGGTTGGGGAACCTGGGTCCATTCTGCGGATCATGAGTCAGTCTTTGCTATTGCCTTTGACTTTGAACAAACTACTGCGACTCGAATATACGGTTTCAAACTGCCCTCCCACCTCACATCAGGTGGGAAGCAAGCGCATAGAGGAGGTGCAGCCACTCGGAAATACAAGACAGATCTTTGAATGTTGCAAAGACAAAATCAAATACTCATGGAGGAATAACATGGCAAGATTTTCTCGTATTGAGGTGATAAACGCCATCTATGACCTCGGCCTGGTCCCTGTCTTTTATAATGCTGATCTCGAGACAGCCAAGAAAATTGTCAATGCTTGTGCCGACGGTGGAGCCCGGGTTATAGAGTTTACCAATCGCGGCGACTATGCCTACAAGACATTCAGTGAACTGCTTTCCTATTTTGCCGAGGAGCGGAGCGAGGTTATTCTCGGAGTCGGCTCGGTAATAGACGCTCCAACTGCCGCGCTTTATATCAATGGTGGAGCCAATTTTGTCGTAGGTCCCATCCTCAATCCGGAAGTCGCCGAAATGTGCAACAGACGGAAAATCGCTTACTCTCCCGGGTGTGGAACGGCTTCGGAAATTTCGCAGGCAGAGGCCCTGGGCGTGGAAATAGTGAAAATATTTCCCGGCGGCTTGGTGGGAGGACCCGCGTTCGTCAAAGCTGTATCGGGGCCAATGCCCTGGACGCGTATCATGCCCACCGGCGGGGTTGATCCCACTAGGGAGTCCATCCAAAATTGGATTGAGGCTGGTGCCGCTTGTCTCGGGATAGGTTCCAAGCTCGTGACGAAAGAATTGGTGGCAAAGGGTGATTGGCAAGGTTTGAGCAGGAAAGTAGCAGATTGTCTATCATATATTAAGGAAGCACGTAGTTGATATTAGGTGCGATACTCTCCGGTTAATCCCGCTAAAGGGGAAAATCATTTAGCAAGGGCACGCTAGCTTACCGTCCCGGATAAAAGAACCGCGTCAAAAAGTGCAAAGTCGACAACACAGCACTTACTAACTTCCTTCCCGGACCCAAAATGATTATCAACAAGTAGTGGAAGATCCTTTTGCTTCCGTCTCCTATCTAGATGCTCGGGATACCCCTGCGATTAGAAATATTGTTCGGAAAAATATTGACACTGGAAAAACATCTTGATTAAAATGAAACAGTATTTCGTTATATGGAATAGCCGAAATGTTCCGTCCAAAGCCATCCCCAAAACAGGGTGTGCAAGCCATCGAAAGGGGATGCAGAATCCTGGATCTCCTGGGAAAAGGCAAACAGACTTATAGTATTAGTGAGCTTGCCAGCAAGTTAGATCTGCCAAAACCAACCGTTCACAGAATGCTCACCACCTTTTGCCGCTTTGGATATGTCATCCAAGACGAGATTTCAAAAGAGTACCGCTTGGGGTTTCGATTGGTTGAACTAGGGCAAGCTGTATTGGATCGCATTGATGTTCGAAAAGAAGCAGAGCCTTGCCTGCACAGACTGGCCACTCGTGTTCAAGAGACCGTTCACCTGGCAATCCTTGACGAGAATGAGATTGTCTATCTGGAAAAGGTTGAGAGGATGGATGATCCAAAAGGATTGAGGATGGCCTCTCGAGTAGGCATGCGGAACTTTGCTCATAGTTGTGCCGTGGGCAAAGTGCTTCTGACCTTTATCCCGGACAAACGCAAGACTGAGATCTTCTCTGAAAAGGGACTGCCAAGATTGACGGAAAACACCATCGTCGATGTAGGGCAACTGACGGAGCACCTGAACTTTGTAAAACAACAAGGATATGCGGTGGATGACGAGGAGAATGAAGTAGGAATTCGCTGCGTTGCCGCACCTGTGCGGAACGACCGGGGAAAGGTAATAGCTGGTATTAGCATCTCGGGACCCACAGTCCGGATGTCCCTGGAAAGGATTCAAGACGAGTTAAAAACGGAGGTCATGAAGACAGCGGCGGAAGTATCCTCAAAGCTAGGCTTTCGACCCGAGAGGGAAGGGAGGTGAATAAGAGAAAAAATGAAATAAAGTGAATATTTGCTTCAATCTCAGATAGAGAAGGAGGAGGGTAGGGTGATGAGAAAACTGCTCACAACTACTATTTGTGGGGTTGCCTTGCTGCTGCTATGTTCTTTCACTGCGGCAACGGCAGCCCAGGTGACCTTAAGGTTCTCCGACTGGCATCTAACAGAGGACGTTTGGAATAAGTCCCTAAACGAGGCGATGGCTACTTTTCATAAACAGCATCCAAACATTAAAGTGGTCCTCGAACCCGTATCTTATAAAGAAAAGGAGACGAAATATACGGTGGAGTCTGCAGCCGGTCGTGCACCCGATGTTTTCCACGTGCACGCCTTCTCTCTGCCAATGTTTTTTGGTAAGGGCTATGCAAAAGATCTCACGCCTTTTATCAAGAAAGAAGGCCCCACATTCCTGGACGCCTGGTACCCACTGCCCAAAAAATTGATGGAGTACAATGGCAAAATGCACGCCATGCCAGGTGATTACATGACCATGGTCTTGTTCTACAACACGGAGATGTTCAAAGCGGCAGGGCTCGATCCGAATAAACCCCCCAAGACCTGGAAAGAGTTTCTCAGCTATGCTCAGAAGCTAACCCGCGACACCGACGGAGACGGAAAGGTTGATCAGTGGGGATTTGGTACCGTCGGCGCTAAGAGCCCAGGGTTTTCCTTGAGGTTCGGTCCCTTCTTGTGGAGCTTCGGCGCCGATTACCTCACACCGGATATGAAGAAATCCGCCCTCGACAGCCGTCAAGCTCGTGAGGCCTTTACCTTCTTTGTAGAACTCTATACAAAATATAAGGTTGTTCCTCCGGGCTTGACTGCCATGAATCCCCAGGAGGTTCGCACCCAGCTCGCCCAGAAAAAGGTGGCGATGATCTTGGGTTCCGGGTGGACACCACCCATTGTCAACAAGATCAACCCAGATTTGAACGCTTTTGAGGTGCTCAAGTGTTCTCCGGCCCCGATGAAAAGGAAGCAAGCAACCGCCATTTGGCTGAGCTCTTGGGTGATGAGTCCCAACACCAAGCATCCCCAGGAGGCCTGGGAACTGATGAAGTTCATCACGAGCAAAGAAATCGAATTGAAGTGGTTCGTGGATAACCGAGTCACTTCTGCTCGAAAAGATGTCAGTGGGGTGGCGCCGGACATCTTGAATGACAAGTTTGCCAGTGTGATGGCATCCCAGCTTCCCTATGGAATGGTGGAGCCTCAGATCAAGCAATGGCCTGAAATCATGGACACGTTCACCACCTCTCTCCAGGAGGCCATTGTGGGTATGAAAAAACCCCAAAAGGCCTTAGCTGAAGCCCACGAGAGAATTAACGTCATTCTGGCAAGATAAGGCGAAAACAGCGAAAACAGTCGAGGAAAGGGGGCGGGAGACCGCTCCCTTTTCGCCGACTGATTGGACACCACCTTGGTAGAAGCATGTGGATAAAAGATCGTTACATGTGGATCGCCTTTGTACTACCAGGGCTTCTTCTCCTGGTTCTGGTTCTGGGTTTTCCGGCCATTACCAGCATTCTCTACAGCGTCAAAGCTGAACAGGCTGGCACCTACACCCTTGCCCACTACAACTATCTGTTAAAAGATCCCTTCTTTAAAACCACATTTTGGAATACTGCCATCTTCGTCATTGCCAGCGTTGCCACTCACATGATCCTCGGTCTGGCTGTGGCCATGGTGCTCAACAGTGCCATCCCCGCAAGACCCCTGTTTCGAATTATTGCCTTGCTGCCATGGGTGGTCCCCGATGTGGTGGCGGGGATCATCTGGAAATGGATGTACGATCCAATCTACGGAGCCATCAACGACGTTCTCCTGAAGATCGGCTTCATTGATACGCCTGTGGAATGGTTGTCAAATCCCAAGCTCGCCATGTTCAGCGTTGTTCTCGTCAATCTCTGGCGAGGGTTTCCTTTCGTGATGCTGATCTTGTTGGCAGGGCTGCAGGCTATCCCGCGGCATCTTTACGAAGCAGCCGCTATCGATGGGGCCTCCAGGGTGCAAACTTTTTTCCATATCACCATCCCAGGCTTGAGAAAAATGATCGTCGTCGCATTAGCGCTGGATATCGTCTGGGAAGTCCGTCGCTTTGGTCTCATTCAGGCCATGACCCAGGGAGGTCCCGGTATATTGACGGAGGTTCTTTCCACGTACACATACAAGCAGTACTTCCAGTTCTTTCGCTTTGAGTACGCCTCGTCGGTGGCAGTGGTCATGACCATCGTTCTGTTGTTGGTCAGTCTTCCTTATATCTGGATGATAAGCCAGGAAGAATGAAGCCAATGAAAGTTGCAACCTTCAATGCCAACAAAATTTTTTCGAAGGCTTTCCTGTGGCTCTTCCTTATCGTCTTCTGCCTATATTGCCTATTTCCCTTCGCCTGGATGCTATCAACTTCGCTAAAAACCGAGGCCGAAGCCTTCCGTATTCCTCCCACGTGGATGCCCCAGAACCTAACCGTGGACAGCTACATCGGCATTTGGGTGAGAAAGAACTTCGACATATACTTTTTTAACAGCACTATTATATCGCTAGCCACCGCAGTACTTGCCACCTTTTTCGGGGCTTTGGCCGGGTACGGCTTTTCCAGATTTTTTTTCAAAGGGAGGCGTTTTCTCATAGGTTTCTTCCTGGCAACCCAGATGTTACCCGGCGTGCTGTTGGTGGGTCCGTACTTCAAAATTCTCTCCAAGGTTGGTCTGTACGACACACGCACCGGTTTGATCATAGCCTTTCTCACCATTTGTCTGCCCTTTTCCACCTGGATGATGAAGGGCTTTATAGACAAGGTACCCGTTGAGCTGGACCAATGTGCTATGGTTGATGGCTGTACCAGGATGGGGGTATTTTTCAAAATTGTTTTACCGGTGATTGCCCCCGGGATGGTAGCCACCATCCTCTTTGCTTTTCTTCTTGCCTGGGGAGATCTTCTCTGGGCCCTCTGCCTCACCAGTAGCGAACCCATGATTACCGTGACTTTGGGCATTGCTCGAACCGTTGGAGAATTCAGGATTGTTTGGCCCATGTTAATGGCAGGCTCACTGGTGGGTGGAATGCCGGCTATTGTTCTTTACATCTTCTTGCAGCGACTTTTGGTTGAAGGACTCACGGCAGGAGCTGTCAAGGGATAGAAACACAGAAAAGGGGGAGCACTATGACATTTGCAGGGAGGGTTGCCCTTGTCACCGGTGCGGCTCGAGGCATTGGCAAGGCCATAGCCTCCGCTTTCGCGAGGGAAAAGGCTCATGTGGTTTTGAATGATATTTGCACTCAGGATGAATTGCAAAGCGTAGCGGATGCTATTCGGGTGGAGGGAGTGAAAACCATGGCCCTATCCGCCGATGTCAGCCGGTTGGACCAGGTCGAGGAGATGATCAAGGAGGTTGAAAAGAGCTTTCAGCGACTTGATATTTTAGTGAACAATGCCGGGATCATTCGCCGGGGCTCCATAGAGACAGTCACGGAAGAAGAATGGGATCAGGTCATTGTGGTTAATTTGAAAGGTACGTTCAACTGTTGTAAATCGGTGGTTGACCTCATGAAGCGGCAGAGGGCAGGGAAGATAATCAATGTCTCGTCGGTGGCCGGGAAAACAGGCGATATTACCTCGGCGCCAGGTTACGGGCCCTCAAAGGCCGCAATCGACGGTTTGACCAAAACATTGGCGCGGCAGTTGGCCCAGTATGGCATTAATGTTAATGGAGTTGCACCCCATGCGATTGAAACCGAAATGAGCGCTGAGTGGTCAGAGGAAAAACGGCAGGCGATTATCGAAGCGATACCGTTGAAGCGACTGGGACAACCAGCGGATGTGGCTGAAGCCGTCCTCTTTTTGGCATCGGACAAAGCCAATTTTATCACGGGTGAAATACTGGACGTAAATGGCGGTTTTCTCATGGATTGATCCGATCCCTCCCGGTATAGAGCTGGTCTCGCGTCCAAGAGCAAAAGCATATCCGCAATTTTTCCCCGCCGAGATCCTTCGAGGGGTTGGGCAGTCGAATGGAACCTTTCGAAAAATGAGGAGAGAACATTGAAAAAAGAGGATTCTGCCATTTTTTTGCAAGATCTTTTCGATCTTGACGATAAGGTAGCAGTAATTATCGGTGGTACCGGCGTACTCTGTGGGAAAATGGCCTGGGCCCTCTGGCGGGCCGGTTGCCGGGTCGTCCTAGTTGGGCGTAGTCAGGAAAAGGCTGAAAGCCACATGCAAAAATGGGGAAGCCCCCCCGACAATGTGCGGTTTCTCAAGACCGATGTCACCAAGCGAAAACAAGTTGAAACGATTGTACCGGCGGTCACCGGGTGGTTTGGCAAGATAGACATATGGATAAATGGAGCAGCCATAAATCCGCCAATTCCCTACCTTGATATCACTGATAGGGTGTTTCAGGAAATTCTTGACGTCAACTTGAAAGCAGTACACTTCGCCTGTCAGGTCATTGGCAACCACTGGATTACTCACAAGCAAAAGGGTTCCATTATCAATGTTTCCTCCATGGCCGCTCTTCGGCCCTTGAGTCGGGTTTTTGTCTACAGTCTGAGCAAGTCTGCTCTTTTGAACTTGACCCAGAACCTGGCCAGGGAGTGGGCTACAGCCGGCATTCGAGTCAATGCCCTGTGTCCAGGCTTTTTTCCGACAGAACAGAACCGAAAAGTGTTGGATAAGGCGAGGGTAAAAGCGATTATCGACCAAACTCCCATGGGGAGATTCGGCGAACCTGAAGAACTTATCGCTGCCACTCTTGTGCTCGCCTCTGACAAGGCCGGAAGTTTCATCACTGGAACCAACCTGGTAGTGGATGGTGGGTTTTCCGTTCAATCCATCTAGAGCCCATAACTCAATGGTGATGTAATTGTATAGACTTCAATCCCCTTTCTATTGATGAACACGGAGCGCGGCATTTTTTTTAGGGTGAAGGAGGAGGGATGAACAAGCCTCATCTTATTATCCCTGCTGAAAATCTAAGAGGATTCGGTAGAAGGATTTTGAAAAAAGTCGGGGTGGCGGAGCCAGAGGCAAGAATCACTGCAGAAATCCTGGTGGACGCCAATTTAAGGGGTATTGACACTCATGGTATATACCTTTGCGATGTTTACGCTCGCCGACTGAAAAAGGGGCTGATTAATCCAAACCCCACCTTTCGTTTTGAGAAAAAGCGGAGCGGCGTTGGAGTTCTGGATGCAGACTTCTCACTGGGACAGCCGGCAACCCTGGAGGCCGCTCGCACTGCCGTAGAACTTGCGAGAGACGCCGGCGTGGGGGTCGTGGTTGTGAAGAACTCAAACCATTTCGGAGCTGCCGCTTATTACGCTGAATTCTGCGCAAAACAGGACTGTATAGGTTTGGTGATGTGCGACGGAGAATGTGATGTCATTCCATTTGGAGGCCGCGAGAAGTTCCTTGGCACCAACCCTATCTGTTGCTGTGTTCCCTCTGGAATCGAGCCCTGGTTTTGCATGGACATGGCAACCAGTGAAGTAGCCTTTGGCAAAGTCCGGGCCGCTGCTGAAGCCGGTGGATCCATCCCGCCGACTTGGGCAGTGGACCGGGATGGAAGGCCCGTTACCGATGCCACCAAAGCCTATGCCGTGGTACCCATGAGTGGCGCCAAGGGATATGCCCTCGGCCTGATGATCGAAATTCTTTCCAGCCGCCTTACCGGTATGCCTTACGGTGCCCATATTGTGCGCAAATTCGATGATTGGGAGAATAGGGCCTTCATGGGACATTATGTTCAGGCCATTGATATAGAGGCATTCTGTTCGGTGAAAGAATTCAAGAAACGGATGGATGAGCTCTTGCTAGATCTAAAAAACCAACCGCGCGCTCCAGGAGTGGAAGAGATTCTCATTCCAGGAGAGCCCGAGTACCGTACCAAGAGGCTTCGACAGCAGGAGGGTTGCCCGATCAGAGAGGAAGATGCCAGGCTGCTTCGTAAACTGGGAAAGGAGTTGGGCGTCCCTTTTCCTGCCTAAGACCTAAGGCTGTTAAACCAGAAACAAGAAGGAGATGCAGCTATGACCCTTGCAATTAGAGAGCAGGCATCCTGTCGCTACGACGTTGTGACTCTGGGAGAATGTATGATTCGCTTGAGCCCTCCCGGACATGAACGCTTGGAGTTTGCTCGGCACTTGGAGGTATGGGTGGGAGGTGGCGAATATAATGTCTCCTATGCCCTGGCCCGCCTGGGGCTGAGAACAGCATGGGTGGGGGGACTGCCAAGGAACCCACTGGGACAGCTTATCCTCAACCATGGCGGAGCCGTTGGAGTAAATATGGAACATGTGGTATTGGTCCCTTATGATGGAGTTGGCAAGCAGAATCGAGTTGGACTTAATTTCACCGAGGTAGGCACAGGCTTGCGCCCCAGTGTCACCATGTACGATCGGGGCCATTCAGCCACCTCGCGAATTCGTCCCGGCGAGATTGACTGGAAACAAATCTTCGAGCAACAGGGGACTCGCTGGTTTCACCTCGGGGGAATCTTTACGGCCCTCAGTGACAGTGCCGCTGAAGTGGCGGCAGAGGCGATGGCAGCAGCAAAGAAAGCGGGCACCATTGTTTCCTATGATCTCAACTTCCGGTCGAAGCTTTGGTCCAGCGACAAAGCCCAAGAGGTTACCCGCCCTTTGGTTCAGTACATGGACTTTGTAATCGGTAACGAGGAAGACTTTCAGAAAGTGCTGGGTTTTGAGGTGGAAGGAGTGGACGAGAGTCTCCTGCAATTGCCCATAGAAAACTACCAGAAAATGGTTAGTCAGGTCATGGAAACCTATCCCCATCTGCTAGGTGTAGGTACGACCTTGCGGGAGGTTGTCAGCGGCCTGGTGAATCATTGGAGTGCAATTCTATACTACGGTGGTACTTTCTTTGAATCCCGGCGATACGAGAATCTGGAGATTGAGGATCGAGTAGGCGGCGGCGATGGCTTCGCGTCGGGATTGATCTACGGATTCCTCACCTCCATGCCACCGGCAGACTGTACGGAATTGGGCGCAGCCCACGGAGCCCTTCTCCAAAGCACCCGCGGGGATACCAGCATGATCACCCTGGAGGAGGTTCTTCATGTCATCGGTGGAGGCACCGCGCGGATAAAAAGATAACAGAGGTGGATAAGGAGGATTTCGTGGCTGAAGTGCGGCTCGCTGAAGTCACCAAGAGATTTGGAGACAACACTGTAGTCGATAACATCAATCTGACAGCGAGGGACAAGGAACTCCTGGTCTTAGTCGGACCCTCCGGGTGCGGTAAAACAACAACTCTCCGCATGATAGCCGGCCTTGAGGAGGCTACGGAGGGAGAAATTTACATTGGAGATCAAAGGGTCAACGACGTACCTCCGAGGGCTCGTGACATTGCCATGGTTTTTCAAAACTACGCCCTCTACCCTCACATGAACGTCTACAAAAACATGGCTTTTGGTCTAAAACTGAGGCAGTTGGCCAAAGGCGAAATCGACAGAAGGGTCAAGGAAACGGCCAAGTTGTTGGGAATCGAAGAATTCCTGCGGAGGAAACCAAAAGAGCTTTCAGGCGGCCAGAGTCAGCGGGTAGCCATGGGCCGGGCTATTGTCCGAAATCCTCAGGTATTTCTCTTTGACGAACCTCTCAGTAATCTGGATGCGAAACTCAGAGTTCAGATGCGGGGCGAGCTTGCGAAACTCCACAAGAGACTGAAAACAACAATCGTCTATGTAACACACGACCAGATAGAGGCCATGACCCTTGCTGACCGAATTGCGGTTATGAACGACGGTGTCATCATGCAGATTGGTCGTCCCTTGGAGGTTTATAACTACCCAAATAATCTCTTTGTAGCCGGATTTATTGGCAGTCCAGCCATGAATTTTCTCCAGGTTTATTTGGTGGAGGAGAACAGCACGCTTTTCGTCGAGGGAGAAACGTTTAAACTAGCCATTCCCGCAAGCCTGAAGGGGCGCTTTGTTGGGGCAAAAGATCGGCAAGCGGTTTTGGGAATTCGCCCGGAGCACTTGTACGAAAAAGGGATAAAATCACCGTTTCCTGGAGGTGAAATACTGAGAGTCAGCATAGATGTCGTGGAACCCGTCGGCTCAGAAGTGATTCTCATCGCCTCGTGTGGTTCTGCCAACATTACAGCGAGTGTGGACCCGCAAACGGAAGCCAAACCTGGCATGGCAATGGAGTTACTTGTGGACATGAACCGGATGCATCTTTTCAATAAAGACACAGGAGAAGCATACTAGGGTTCGTCATCTTTTTCTGGCCGAAAGCCCCACATTGGAATACCTGAGAAACGGCTCCCATTGGAACGGCGCAATGAACTTCATATGGATCACAGGGTCAGTAAAGAAGATCTTGTGACTTGTCATAATGATGCATTACCAAGATCTACCCGGCCATGCAGGTAGAACAGGTAGAACTGGTTGCGGAAGGTTGCAACTAGTGAAGAAATGAAATAACCTAGTCTCACTCCAGTCTCACTTGAACCTTCAGCCGAGATGCAAATCCCCCCTTTTCAAAAAGAAGGGATTCTAAAACAACCATTGCTCTGACCCTTGCTTAAACGTCACGGTAAGAGGCAACCAGTGCTGAAAGCCACCCCGGCGTCGGGGTGGCTCCCTGCCTCGGTTGAAGGAGGTTTGTTAAACGCAGTTCTTTTCTGCTCAGGGGAAAAAGAGATGGAGAGACTTCCTACAAGGGCTCGTGTGTGTGGTGTGCTTATTGTCGTAGCTACCTTTCTGCTCTGTTCCATGGTGGCTGCCGAAGAAAGACGTTCAGCTGCAAATGAGCGGGAGGAGGCTCAAGAGCTCCAACAGCTTGAGGAGTCAAGAGAAAAACCTCTCGGTGAAGCTGAGCTTGAGGAGAAAGAACAGCAGCCTGAAGAGACTGAAGAAACTGAAGA
>CAYFXH010000077.1:0-2409 GCA_964346905.1 uncultured Desulfobacteraceae bacterium
ATTGCAGATTGCGGATTTCGGATTGCGGAATAGGTAGAAGGCAGCTGGCAGCTGACAACGGGCAGAGAACAGAGGACAGAGGACAGAGGACGAGTATAGATTGCGGATTGCGGATTTCGGATTGTAGAAGGCATAGAGCATAGGGCATGGAGCATAGGGCAAAGTGGCTTCCCTTGTGAGACTGGCTAAACAGGCTAACCGGCTAAACTGGCTAAACTGGCTAAACGACTTCAACGATTTGAACGGTTTCAACGATTTCAACGACCCACTGCCAATACCAAACTGTAAGCATTTTAGAACACCTTAATGCATTGTAACCACTTGCTTTTGGTTCCCGGAGATGATTACCAAACGTGCCGAAGAAATAAGACCATTTATCGTCATGGATGTACTCGAGCGTGCACAAGCGCTTGAGAGTCAGGGTGAACACATAATCCACCTGGAGGTGGGTGAACCGGATTTCGATACACCTGTCTGTATCCGGGCTGCTGGCGAAAGGGCATTGCAGGAGGGGAAGACGCACTACACTCACAGCCAGGGGCTTCTGGAATTGCGGGAGGCCATCTGCGACCACTACAGTCAACGATATGGGGTCGAGATTACTCCGGATCAGATTATTGTCACCTCAGGGACTTCGCCAGCAATGTTACTGATCTTTGGGGCGTTGTTGGAGGCGGGAGATGAGGTAATCATTTCAGACCCTCATTATGCTTGTTATCCAAACTTCATTCGATTTGTGGAAGGGAATCCTGTGAGGGTTCCTGTAGCCGAAGAAGATGGGTTCCAGTACAGGCCCAAAGAGATTAGTCGGAAGATCACCGCGCGCACCCGTGCCATTTTCATCAACTCTCCTGCCAATCCCACCGGAAACCTGTTGTCGACGGAGCGAATGGCAGAAATCGCCAACCTTGGGCCAAAGGTAATTTCCGACGAGATCTACCACGGTCTGGTGTATGAGGGTGAAGAGCACTCCATGCTTGAATATACTGACAACTGTTTCGTGCTGAACGGGTTTTCCAAATTATACGCCATGACTGGCTGGCGTCTCGGTTATGTGATCGCACCCCCTCGTTTTGTTCGGCCCATGCAGAAGATGCAGCAAAACTTTTTCATTTCGGCCAGTGCCATGGCCCAGTGGGCTGGAGTGGAGGCCCTCAGAAGTGCAGAGGCTGCCGAAGATGTAGCTCGAATGGTCAGTATCTACGATGAACGCAGACGTTACATGATCCAGCGGTTGAAGAAAATGGGCTTTGGCATAACGGTGGAACCCACCGGAGCCTTCTATGTGCTGGCCAATGCCAAGAGCTTCAGCAACGATTCCTATCGTTTTGCCTTCGATATCCTCCACAATGCCAAAGTGGGTGTTACCCCAGGAGTCGATTTTGGCCAGAACGCTGAGGGCTATATTCGGTTTACCTATGCCAACTCTTTAGAGAACATTGCGGAAGGCATGGACCGGCTGGAGCGCTACCTGGGGACGCGTCAGACTGCCAACTCGGTAAGCGCATAGCGCAGAGCGTATGCCCCTGATTTCAAGGATTATACGATAACTGCGTGAGAGATACTTAAGTCCCCGGATCCTCAAATCGGAATTAACCATGTATGTTTGACAATCATTTCTGACGCTATGCGCCATGCGCTATGCGCTCAGCGTAGTCCCATGATAATCCGTTCAGCCAAATTTATTTGTAGTGCCGTGGCTCCCAAGCAGTACCCGCCAGCGGATCTTCCAGAAGTGGCCTTTGCCGGCCGTTCCAATGTAGGCAAGTCATCACTCATCAATAAAATACTCAACCGCAAAAAACTGGTGCGTACCAGCAAAACTCCAGGTCGCACCCAGTTGCTCAATTTCTTCGAGATAAATGGCATGTACCGCTTCGTGGACCTGCCAGGGTACGGTTACGCCAAAGTGCCTCCCGAAGTAAGAAAACGATGGCGTCCAATGGTGGAAACTTACCTGACGAGTAGAGCCAATATGCGGGGAATTGTCCTTCTTTTCGATATTCGGCGGGTTCCTTCCAAAGAAGATCTAACCCTATGGCATTGGCTGGAGGCAAAGGAGATAGAGACAATCCCCGTTCTCACCAAGGCTGACAAGCTCTCAAAAAATCAACGGAACAAACAGGTTGCCAGTATTGCCAAAAGTCTTGGATGTTTACCACGAGCGCTGCTTCAGTTTTCTGCGACATCAGGAGAAGGGCGGGACGAGCTCTGGCAGGCGCTCATGCAGCTTCTCGAAGCTGAGCAATAATCATTTTGCATTTCACATTTTGCATTTCGCATTGGTCATGAAAGACCTGGGAGACGCTTGGATCTGCGCAAGAACATAGAGTGCACAAATACTATATGTGCGATGAGAAATGATAACTAAGAATGCAAGGGGGGCACCATGGTCAAAAAACGGAAAGA
>CAYFXH010000077.1:2419-22208 GCA_964346905.1 uncultured Desulfobacteraceae bacterium
GAGGTGTTGGCAGATCGGTTATTAGCTTTTGCGGTAAGCGTTATAAAAATCGTCAGCGATTTGCCGGAGACTACAGTAGGTAAACATGTTTCCTATCAATTACGTAAAAGTGGGACATCCCCCGGTGCAAATTACGAAGAAGCCAGGGGTGCTGAATCCATCCGGGATTTCATACACAAACTTCACATTGTGCTCAAAGAGCTAAAAGAGTCACGATTTTGGATAAAGCTAATCAATGAAGTTCCACTGGTTGAGCCGGGTCGAGTGGTACCACTTATCCAAGAATGTGAGGAATTAATAGCCATTACCGCAAAGAGTATTATCACTGCTCGAAAGTCACGATCTAAAAAAAATCGCGATAGTTAGGCAACAAGCGGCAAGCAATGCCAAATGAACAATGCCAAATGCGAAATGCAAAATGCGCAATGAGAAATGAGAAATGATCAATGAGAGCGGTAGTACAACGGGTAAGCGAAGCAAGTGTCAAGATTGAGGATCAAGAGGTGGGGCGTATTGGTCAAGGCATCCTGGTTCTGCTCGGTGTGGGCCATGACGACGGACCAAAAGACGCCGCATATCTAGCTGAAAAGGTTGTCCATCTGAGGATCTTTGCCGACGAGCAGGGAAAGATGAATCGCTCGTTGCTCGATCTGGGTGGCGGCCTGTTGGCGGTTTCTCAGTTTACCCTTTGGGGAGACTGCCGCAAAGGTAGACGGCCCTCCTTTGTTGCTGCTGCAGAGCCTGAAAAGGCGGAAGAACTATATAATAGTTTCATTCAGCATGCCAGGAGCCTGGGTGTTACCGTGGCCAGCGGACGGTTTCAGGAAATGATGCAGGTATCACTGGTTAATGACGGACCGGTCACTTTGCTGCTGGACAGCAAAAAGGCTTTCTGAAGGAAATGAGAGCAGAAAATTTTCTGTCTCTCATAGGGATCACGGAACCACAGGGCGTAGTCGAAAGGTGGAGGGCGGGAGATACCTATTCCGTTTGCCGGTGCAATACGAAGCTGGCACGTCTGGAGGCGATAGAGAATGTCTGATGAAAACCAATTGCCCTTCTCTCTATCCGAGAAAGACCTGCTCCCCTGCGGAATTCTGATCGATAGGGAAGGGGACTGGTACCATCGCGGCAGTCGTATGCATCGGACGGACATTGTCGCCCATCTGTGCCAGCACATATGCAGGGACGAGTCCAGTGGATTGTATATTATCCAAATGGACAAGCAGCGGTGCTACCTGGAGGTGGAGGATACCCCCCTGGTCATTAGTGGTGTGCTGCATCAGGAAGGGGAAGATGGGCAAGAACAGCTGCTCTTGTCGATAAAACACCTTGAGGTTACCGAACCGCTGGACCCGACAAGTCTCTGGGTAGGAAGGGAAAACGTGCTTTATTGTACAGTGATGGAAGAGCGAATCCCGGCCAGATTCCTGCGCCCCGCCTACTACCAGTTGGCAGAGTTCATCCATGAAGACTCAGCGCAGGATCGGTTTTACCTTTTGTTTAGAGGAACGCAGTATTACATTGATGAGCCTCAGCAAAAATGAATAGACTATATACCCCTCTGGATCTCTGGAGCTGTTTCTCTGCAACCACTTCTAAGAAATGGGATTTAATTCCATGTAGACCGATTTACAACGGGATTTCGACGAGGGTATAGCCACCATTTGGCAAAAAGTGTGGTTGTGGAAGGATACGGTCCTGCTCGCCAGTTCACTCTCCATTAACCAAGAACTCTTTGATCTTGAATACGAGTTTCTCCATGGAGAACGGCTTACTCATGTAGTAGTCAGCACCAGTTTGCTCACCTAAAAGTCGATCTTCAGCCCTGTCCCTGGCAGTCAGCATGATAATGGGAACCTGCTGCGACTCCTCTTGGAATTTGAGAAGACGAGACACCTTGTAACCATCCATGCCCGGTAGCATAACATCGAGGATAATGAGGTGTGGCTCCTCGCTGCGAGCGAGTTCTAGGCCACGATTCCCATCATAAGCTGCGAAGCATTGAAAGTTTTCCTTTTCAAGCCTTATTCGAAGGGTTTCAACTAGGTCAGGCTCATCGTCGACAATCAGAATTCTCTTCTTCTCCATGGCTTCCCTTACAAGTAGAGGTTTGAGACTAGAGTTGCGCAGGCCTGGTGGTAATTATGATGATCTCAGATGCATCTCCCGACAAGATAACTCACCCCGAACCAGGTGCTCAGAGGTGCAGAGTACTCCCTGAATCACGCCAGCGAGTCTTCAAACTTAGCACAAGAAGGTGGTAAAGGTCAAAAAGCGTGATCCAGCTCAGGATATGGTGAGAGAATAGAAAGATATTTGGAGACAGCAAAAAGTTACTGAATTTTCTATTGAGCCCCGGGCCACGTATGGACGAGAAGAATCATCACTCCCCATCCGATGAGAGCAACGCCCAGTGGTGCACTCATTTTTCGGCCCCAGGGCATATTCTTCTCAACGGCCATCACTGCTCCTAAAGCCAGCATCCAACCAATGCTTCCGGTACCAACTGCGAACATCAAAAGCATCAGTGCCCAACAGCAGCCTATGCAGAAAATCCCGTGATGAATCCCAAGGATAAAGGCCTGCATCTTATCACGCTTTCCCCGCCAGTATTGCAAAACAAAACTCAAAGGCGCGCGGCATCTGTCCAAACAGCGGTATTTCAGTGAGGAAAACTGGAAGCCTCCCGCAAGCATTAAAATACCCACGCCAAGTATCCATGCATTAGACTCAATCCAAGGAATCCGGCCGACGAGCTCATATAACCCCCAGTCGCCAATATGGGCCACTATGCCGAAGCCTGCCCAAATGGAAAGATAGCCTACGATGAGCAGGGCCACGAGTTGCAGGTGGTTGTTTCGTTTACGCGTCAACCGTCGAAATATTTCCACGAGAGGAATAGTGGTGGGGAGCATCATGGCAACTGTCATTAATGTCCAGCCGGCTAGATAATAAGCGGCAGAAAAACCGGCTATATGCCCAGTGAGACCCACATGGTCGGGCTTACCCCACTGGCCGTGGTTGAGGTACCGCCCATAAGGTGATTGTTCCCAAACCCAAAGCGACAACCACGCCAAGAGAATCAACGTTCCCAGAATCCACAGAAAACTTCTGCGGCCTGCAACAGAACTCATTACAGAGCCCCTTCAATGAAACATTAGGAAATAAACATTCTTTTTTGGCAGCCAGCTTTTCGTGGATAATGCGGGTTAGGACAGACTGCCAAGCACTGTGTCTTTTGGGGTTTACAAGCAACCCCCAAGGTTTCAGGTTTAGCCCTCGAAGAGGAACTCCCCTTGAACCGCGTTGTGATCCTTGAGGTCGATGTTGAGTCCCAGCGCCGGGCTCGTCGCTTTGTATACCGGGGCCTTACCCACATAAGCGGGCGAGCCAGGAATGGTGGAGAAAGCACTGTCGTGAAGGGTGGTTGCCCGCCCGGTGGCACCCTGGAACGATTCCAACTCAGCGGTAACGGCCGAACCTATTCGTAACCGCCCTTCGCCTTTTTCTACCTCAAAAATAATCGATACTCGCTCCACAGCAACTATCTCCCCGATCAGCTGAGCGAATTCTGCAATGGGGCCCCCCAGTTTACCGCTGAAAGCGTTCAGGAGCGCTTCTTCCTGTTGAGAGGATGCTTTTTCATCTATGAATACAACGGCCTTCCAGTCGCCTTTTAAAATGTTTCCAGGGATGTGACAGAGGATGGCAATGGTGAGGCCCGAGACATCCACACCATCTATTTCCCCTTTGTCAAAATGCCACGATAGTGTCCCGTCACAGGTGCCGTTATCCGGGTCCGCTCCGACCCAGCAAGGGCAGAGTACGTTGCAGGTGCAGACCTCTAATAATCTTCCTTGTAATCGGTATGCCATGTTAATCCTCCTTTTATTGTTAGCTGTACATGCCCAATCATTAGCCCCATCAAGAGTGGCAGAAGCTCCAAAGATCCTTTTTTGTGCCAGAGTGGGAAGCGAGAGTATTGTTAAACAGAACAACAGACCAAAGGAAAGTCAATACGAAAAACCACCAGTCCAATAGGAATTAAGCGAACAACCAGTGCTCATTGGAGATATAGGCGGGTCGTCTCTGGGGAACTCGGTCTGTATGGTGATGTTTTCCTCTGATCTTAACAGAAGGGGTTCTTTCGAAACCTACCTTAGTTTGGGCACTACAGCATCGGCGAGACGTACAGAAAGAAAAAAGGCATCTCATCTTAAAAAGATGAGATGCCCGAGGTAAAAACGTGTTGCTGCCAGTTAAAGCTTCGTGACGTTCTGGGCTGCGGGGCCTTTGGTGCCCTCTCCCACGTCAAAGCTCACCCGGTCACCTTCATAAAGAACTTTGAAACCAGGCATGTTGATGGCGGAGTGATGCACAAAGATATCCCCGCCCTCATCCTGCTCAATGAAGCCATACCCTTTCTTTTCACTAAACCACTTAACGGTTCCTTCTGCCACAGCTCTGGCCTCCTAAAAAGTTTTGTTCCACGTTCCAAGCCCCAGCCCGCCACTCTGGCATAGGAAAAATTCCTTAAAGGCCCAACAGACTTGCGAACTACTAAGGTTTATATAGGGTTTCTATAATACATAAACGTGTAAGGGTCAAGTGAGAAAAGAGTTGAGGAGTCTCTGCGCATCTTCTGGGTGAGGTAAGACGAGCGTGGAAGTGCGACACCACGTGTAGTCTCATTGGCAACATATACCGGCAAATTCTAAAGGGTAACAATAGAACTAAGATATTACATGCACGTCAAGCAGATTGGTGCGTAACGCATTTTGTGACGATTCATGTGCCCCACCAGTCCTGTTTCGCCTTGATTTACCAGGTTATGTACAATCCCCGGGGAACCCAAAGCATGGAGAAAGACGGTGCGATCCTTCTCATCTATGGCCATCCAGCTATTTTGTCAGACAGTTGCTATCCACACTGCGAGTTAATTGCTGGCAAAATAGAAATAACAATGATGCCTGCTTAAGTTCTTGGAAAATTACATCAAGTACAATTATCTATAGGCTGCAGACCAGCGAACAGCTCCGTCTTTGTCTTTTAGACGAAGGAAGTATGTGGCGAGTTCAAGCTGACTTTGAGAGGGCAGCTTCTCCCGTAAAAAAACCATTCCAGGCATGAGGTGAGTTCTCACATTTTGATCCGTATCCCTGAAAATCAGTGAAGAATATTCTTCATCGCTTATTAATCCTTTTTCAACTCTAAGCTCAGTGCGAACCCGGTCAATACTATCGGCAAGGAAAAGAGCAGGTTGTTCTTTGGGGTCGAGTATCAGCGCGACTCGAACTTTGCCGCTCGTATCAAACAACCAAAGACCCGGTTGTCCACCCTGGGAGGTAAACCCTAATATGGCTCTCGTTTTTTCTTGCTCGTCAACTAAACGGAATTCCTTGGCCACGAGATTTTTCAGAAGTTGAACCGGTTTTTTGGCATATGCTTGTCTAGCCATAAAGACTTTGGTTGTTAATCCCCCACCAATCAAACCACCGACCAGAGCCAAGGTCAGCATCAGAGTCCATTGTGTCCTGTTCATACTTTGCTCCTTCTGGAATTATCTCTTTATGACTCCCTCCATAGGGTAAGGCCAATGACCGCGAAGGGTAAACCTCCAGCGCTGGGAGAGCAGTGCAAAGGATATGATGTGGTTTACTGTAGATGAACCGCAATTGGAGATTTGGACTGTTTCAGCTTAGAGGAAGCAGGTCGTTCGTGTCAATGTAAAGAACTTGCATGGTGATAGCAATGAGGGAGTGACCATCCGGAAACTCCCTTTTTCGGATGTCATTCTGAGGAGCCCCGCCGGAGGGGCGACGAAGAATCTCTTGTCTCTTGACTTTGTGGGAGATTCTTCGCGGAGTTCATCCCTTCGACTAGCTCCCCGCTACAAGCCCGGGACAGGCAGGGCAGGCTCTGAGCCTATCGAAGGGCTCAGAATGACAAGGTGGAGTTTCCGGATGGACACTCGCTAGCCGAAAGAAGGGACTGAGGTGTACTGATGAGTTGGCGAAGATGGGGTAGATACCATTAAAACCAATTGAACGCGGATATTTTGCGTTTAACATGAAGTCTAGATGGGCAGCAAATTTGTCAGAAAGGGGTTATCTGCATTGTCAGCTGACTGCTAGGAAAATCTAAATATTGACGGTGGAGTATCACGTGCGGGACTATCAGGATTACAGAGACAAAAGGCAGGGCCGTGTTGACCCTGCCTTTTACCTTTTTATGACCTCGATGGTTGAACTATTGCTAAGGGACATCTGTTCCGATAGGGTAAAACCTGAACTGGGCGAGCTTCAATCCATTGTTTTCGTAATCCCAAAGATAACCCTGGAGTGGGTCAGAAAAGAGCGGATAACGTTCATTTGTTCCATCACCATCCAAGTCAACGTAAACATAGAGAAGTTCTTTGCTGACGTCCATGAAAAACTGCTTCTTATCGTTTTTCGTATCCCGGACAAGCAGTAGATCGTAATCACTGCACCACTCGTCACCCATACTGTCATACGCACAGGTACTCATTGTAGCCGATCCATTAGGCTTACCAAGAGCGCGTGCATAAACAGAATACTCGGTCACTCCGTCATTATCATCATCCGGATTGGGAAGCTGAAACGTTGCGGACCCATCCGTACCGTTTGCATCGAGCACTCTGTATTCATCCCCTTCACTCAACATGATCTTGGTATTCCCTTTGAGCTTGACGAAGATACGGTGCCCATTGTTGTTGGTCATATCAGCAGACTTTTCTTTAGGGACGCCAATTATGTTCAAATTATAATGCGGCCCTGAAGGGGCTTGGTTTCCTTGGCCTGCAGAGGCAGGCATGACAAGGGCCAAAACACAAAATACAGCAAGATAACAATACAAGCGCTTCATTTCTCCCTCCTTATTTTCTTCAAAACAAATTTTAGAATTACGTGTCACTGTTCTAAACGCCTTTACCTACATGCGCTTTCTAAAGAAAGGGAAGCGGGGAACATCCCGCTTCCCTGTGGCATACTGCTACCTGTTTTATTGAGGCAGCGTAAAGTCTTACGGCAAAAAGAACATGTTACAGTGTAAACTCGCACGGCAAAGAGAACAGATTATTCTGTCTTCCCTTTCCTTTTCCAGGATCCAACCCTTTGACTTTGGCGGTTCCTGGACCAGTCAGTTGTTGGTCTGGGACGCCATCATCGTTTGTGTCAATGGCGAATGCAGCTTTAGGTACATTCAGAAAGGAGTCACTAATAAGTGCCCCATCCGTTCTGTCACTCGTGCCAAAGGAGAACTCGACTGTTGTGTCATTTTCGCCATCGCCATCTAAGTCGAGCTCAAACTCCACGTCAAGAGAGTACTTTTCTGCAACTGTGACGTCATCCCAATCGAACAAGACGTGGTCCGCTGTCGTAGTCGCATCGCAGGTCAAGCCTGTTGGTGCCGGAACAGACCCAGGATCTTTCTTTGCCATGACAGGAGACGCGAACATTACGATGATTCCCAAAACAAAACCACAAAAAATAATTCTTTTCATTTTCAAACCCTCCTTCTTCGTTTTTGCTTCCTTCGAGGTCTCCCCGTTCTAAAAAAAGGAGCATCCAAGAATTGAGAAACTGGGGTACCTGTAGGCAAGACGAGTGCCAGGAAGGAGATTTGATTCTCTTTATTTCGGAGGGAGAGTCAAAAGTTCTGCAAGAGTAAGACGTTACGATTCTCTCTCAGGAACGGGTGCTATGTCTTCGGAATGGAATAGCAATGCAAAAAGTTACATTTGTAATACATTTGCCAAGAAATCAGTATGGAAAGGGATAGGGATTTTAGACGAATGCAGGTAAGGTGGGCCTAGTCATCTTTTTGGGGAGACCGGAGCTTTATTCCGAAAAACAATACGAATGCAATGGCAATGATGCCCGAAAGCCCCAACTTGCTCATATCTTCCGGGCTGGTATGTTCGACGGCGGGCTTGTAGAGACAAGCCTCCGGAAAGAGATTCGTGGGGTCGAGTTGAAAGGATTTTTCGCGGTCGGCATCGCCAAGCTTGTTTCGACCGATTTCATAGTAGGCTACAGCCCTGGTGGCATAAGCGCTAGCAAGGTCGCGCGGATCACCTCCAAGCTGGATGGCCTTGGTGGAATCAGAAATGGCCTCCTCAATCTTGCCACTTAACCGAAGGGCCTTTGCCCGGTAGGTGAAACCACTTGTCAGGTTTGGATCCACCTCGATGGCGCGGGTGAAGTTGTCAATGGCCTCAGCATAGAGCCCTTTTTGAAGGTAACCCATGCCCAGCATCCGGTAGCCTTCGGCTTGTTCGGGCACAAGGTTCGTATAGCTCTTGAAGTCCTGAATCACCTTGTCGTATTTCTCCTGAAAGTAATAGAGCATCCCCCGTTTTTGATAGGCAGCCGCGAATCCTGGATTTAACTCCAAAGCTTTACTGAAGTACTCGATCCTTTGATTCACCCTCGAGCTTCCGAGACCAAGGTTGAAGTACTTCATGGCATCTTCACCGTGCGCTTGGGTACTAGCCAGCAAAAGGAGTGACAGCATCCAGATTATAGTTCTTTTCATTTTTTCCCCTTTATCCTCTAGCTCTTCCTGTCGCCAGTCTTCGGGGTGCTCCACCTACATACCACAAATGTGGGAAGTGAAAAACAACCGAGCAACATCTTCTCCCACCAAACGCATAAAAGCTGGCAATGTAAATGGAGTATATATGCACAGTTACATGTGGTTTCCTCGTTAAGGGTTGTCGCTCCCCGTGAGAGGAGGGGACCGAATTCCAAGGGAAATCTCTTATTTTTTTTATGGAGCTAAAAGGTGAGTAGCAATGAGCTCTCCGAACTACCTCCTGGTTGGTCAAATAATAATGTAAAATCAGTATGTTAAAACCAGCGAAACTATGTTTTAGCACGGTATCTTGGAAACCGTTCAACATACCCTTGCACGTGTAACCCACTGTTGACAAACCGCTTAGAGCCCGCTATATGTTCTCAAATATATATTTAGCACTGTCTCCAACAAAGGAGGAAGACATGAACAAGGCCGATCTGGTTAACGAGGTAGCCAAGAAAGTCAAGACGAAAAAAGAGGCCCAGGCTGCAGTAGACACCGTTTTCTCAACCATCTCCAATGCATTGAGAAGAGGTGATTCCGTCACCCTGGTAGGGTTCGGCACTTTCAGGGTGGATCAAAGGAAGGCCAGAAGAGGGCGAAATCCTCAAACTGGGGCAGTAATCCACATCGAGGCCAGAAGGGTCCCTAAATTTGTCGCGGGTAAGGCCTTGAAAGATGCGGTAAGGTAGATCTGCTGAGATTTCCTACCGAGGAGGATCTCAGGCAGGAGAATAATTTTTCGCCTCTTGGAGATGGTCACGGGAGAATCTCCAAGAGGCTTTTCTTTGCTCCGTCCGAGTACAACATCTTCCCGCCTGCTGTCAGGATGGCGGGTGATAGGTGTGACGGTGACTCAGAGTAAGCTCACGAGGTACCGTCTCTCTGTGCCGCCCGCTTTCTTTCTGACCAGCGCAGAATAGCTCCTACGATCCCACCTGGTTCCTCTTGCTTGTCGAGGGCAGAATCTCTGTCGTATTTCATCTTGGCCACGCCGCCGCACGCGGCGATGGCTGCCTGAAGACACTCCCGCAGGTGGTCACAGAGGCGACATTCCTCCTGTGGCTGAATGATGCCGTTTTCATCCCTGGGTATACAATGTTCAGGAATGCCGAAGCATGAAGGCCTGTCCTCAGGCATAAGCGTTACTCCAAAGGGCAGAATGATCGTTGGCCTAGGGAAGGTTAAACTGTTCCTGAACCTTCCTATTCAATAATCTCAAGGACCACACGCTTCCTGAGCTTAGCGGAGGCAGCGTTTAGGATAGTACGTATGGCCTGAGCATTACGCCCTCGTTTGCCAATTATCTTACCGAGATCCTCTTTGGCTGTTCTCAGTTCGATGACTGAAGCGTGCTCTCCAGCAATCTCACTCACTCTTACCTGATCAGGATATTCCACCAGAGCCTTCGCTATAACTTCTATCAATTCTCTCAACTCAGTTACCTCCATTGCAAGGGATACCAATCAACTCGGATATGGAAGAATGTTATTGCAAAGTCAGCCAGGAAATAGCCGTTGAGAATCGCTACACCGTCGGTGCCAGGGTCACCCTACAAGCTCAATGGCCATCTCTGTCTGCAAGAATGCGGTGAAACAATCCCGGTGACTATAGTTTACGCATTATAGCCTAAGCTAAGTTATTATACATCATACATTATCAAAGTACATTAGCCTTAAGCAGCGGGCAATGGTCCCCTTGGACTGAACCACCAGACTTCGAGACGACCAGGCCATTATCGCTGCGCCATCGCATGAGCATGGAGCGCATGGAAACAGCCTATATCCCTAGAGTCCGAGCAAGCTGCTCCCTGGTTAGTACCTACTGCTTCAGATCTCAAGGGAAACCAGTGAGCAAGTCGCCAGCCTCGAAAGGAAGAGCATGACGGCTAACCACTTGCTAAAGACTATATGCAGGCAGTTACCACCGAGTCAAGCCATTTTGGTTTGGTGGATTTTGGCACGATTACGAATAGGTGATGCTTTGGAATACCTGACATCTAGAGGTGCAACTGGATTCCAGCTAAAAAGTCCAAAATATCCATAACCAGAACCACCAACACCAGCCCAGCGATGAGAAATCCCGTAGAGACAAGCGACAGCAGCAGGGCAAAAAATGCTTTGGCTCTGGAGGTCTGGTGAGCTTTGGTCAGGCCAACAAAGCATAGGGGCAGGGCCCAGATGGGCATAATGACCCTGCCAAGAAGAGGAATAATATTTAGGACAGAAGTTGCCCCGAGAACATAGGCTATAACCTGAAATGTTGCCGAAAAAGGGCGCTGAACAGCAGCGAGGAGCCGCAAGGCGAGGTGAACGACGCCGGCTGCAAGAAATATAAGCAGGAGCAGCAAAATGGGAGTTACGAGGGCGGCTTCACCAAACCGTATGCTGTTGCTGAAAGCGTTGCCTTGTGAAATACCGTAGTGAATACCAAGAAGGGTAAACCAGTAACGGCCAAGGATCTGGCCCAGAGAACCGTAGACAAGCGCGTAGACGAGAGAGCTGCGCATACCAGCATTGTAATTCAACCCTGCGAAGGTGGCTGAAGGATGAAACAAAATACTCATAGAGGTTCGCCAGAAAGCAGGTAGGTCAAGCCAGGAGGATCGCGATTCCCAGTAAACTCCTTGGGCTATTTCCCGCTTGAATGTTTCCTGTGCATCAACCGCAGCTAAAGAAACCGATTGGTCGGGTAAGGTCATGTCCGTCCGGCAACGGGGACAAATAGGAGGGTGGTCGGGTGTCAGACGATTTGGGTCGGTAAGAGTTGCTGCGAAGTTACATTCTGGACAGCGGATGATCATTGTCGTTCAAATTTCTCATCTCGCATTTCTCAGCTGTCATTTGTTGACTTGGGATAATCATTGAAATGCATATTATTTTCCAAGGTCGAATGTGCGATGACAGATGTGAAATGAGAAATGACCAATGACGCCGAGCGCTCTAGGCGAAGCTGACGGCGAATCGCTCAATAAACTGTCAGGCGCATCATAATACCCAGAAGGAGCAAGGAAAGAAAGTCTTTTCTGGCCCCAGGTAAAAACCAAGCACTACGCAATGGGAACCAAGCAATAAGAAGTCAGGCCTCAGATTCCATGTCTAGCCACCCCCTGGTGCAAGGAAAACGCAAGACAATGTGGACGGAGCATCATCGCACGTCCTAAGCCTTGATTAATGATAACTGACTGTGGACATTACATAAAATGCTTTGACAGACGCAGCTGACTATGGTAATCAGGTGAGGACTGTTCACAATGGTAGGCAGCGATACCGAGAGGTTATGTGTGACAACTTCATCACTACCAGTCTGAGGGAGTAGGGGACATGGCCGAACAATTTAGACGGGCAGCTATAGTTGGCTTGGGCCTGGTGGGGGGGTCACTTGCAATGGTGCTTCGCAAAAAGCGCCTTGTGAAGGAAATAGTCGGTATAGATTCCGATGAAACCGTACTTACCAAGGCACGGCATCGGGACATTGTAGATCAGGCGGTGGGTGATCTAGAAGAGGGTCTTTCCACGGCTAATTTTGTGGTGTTGGCGGTGCCTACTCAGTTGACTCCGGAAGTTCTAACCAGCGTGTCCTCGCATCTCCAGACCGGTGCAGTTGTATGTGATGTGGGACGGATCAAAGGGCCTGTATTGGAGAGGGCCGCAGAAGTACTATCAGAACGGAATCCTTTTGTCGGTTGCCATCCCGTTGTATTCAAAGAGGCAAAAGATATTGACGAAGCCTATCCGGCTCTCTTCCATAACCGGCCGTGTATACTCACGTTGGGGAGTCGGCGCGACGATGAAGCCACCAAGCGGGTCCGGGAGATCTGGGAGGGGGTTGGTTGTAAAGTGGAAGAGATGGATCCGGAGGTTCACGATCGGCTGTTCTCGGTTCTTGAAGACCTTCCTATTGTACTGCTTCGCCTTATCTGCAAAGCTGCTGGCCAAGTAAGCGGCTATGTGGACGAAGTGGACGAGTATTCAAGTAAAGAGCTCAAAGAGATTGGCAGACTCGTTGCTTCGGTGTCTCCCGATGCACCAGAGCGTTTTTGGGCCAATCGTAAACAACTTGTCCATGTCCTTGCCTACTACCGCCTTAGGCTCAAGGAATTGAGTGAGGTACTCCGTGAGGGAAGTCTCCAGGAACTTAAGAGCATGTTATAATTAGTCTGCCGAACAGAAGGGAATTCATCTCAGCTCCTCGCTTAGATACCCATGGTCGCCAGAGATAGTTCCTCAGATTCGAAATCCAAAGCATGTGTCCTGTGGAATCCAGCCTTCGGCGGGTCCGCATAGCGAAATTCCACAGGGCAAGCACCAAACAAATTGAAATCAGCGATGTGAGATATGAGGTCTTGGATGTGCACTGTTAGTCAGGTCAGAGCAGACGATTTTCAATCTCACCTCACAAACCCCACATGCCATATCCGCTCTGTGGGAGTTGTTTTGGATTTAGAAATACGGTTATTAACTCTGCTCCGCAACTACTCTTGCGGGCTCAGCCATTCTCTCCGCTTACGCTCAGTCTGCCAGCCCTCAAGCCCTATCTATGCGGAGTTAAGTGCGTAACCGCTTTAGCAATTTGGATTTCGGATTTTTAAAAATTCCATGGTACCGGTTCTGAGGTCTTCGTTTGGGATAGTTGATGTGCCTATGGCCAGACCGTCGCCTGACCCCACCATTGTCGTTCCTCAACTGGACGACCCCCACTCTAAGCCACTCATGGCAAAGATGGCGCGCATTTTTCGGCAAATTGGTGCCATGAGCAAGGTGAAAAGATTCCACCAAAACCTGCATTTACCTCAAGAGGCGAGACGATTGAGCCTGCGGGCCTTCAGGCTGTACGAGCAGTACCTAACCTATGGCATTGGCAAACTGCAGAAGAAAGGCTGGCGGGTGTACTGTACTCGAGGATGCGCTGCCTGCTGCTTTAGTATGCCTGCAGGAGTCAGCGCATGGGAGTTTATTCTCATCTATGACCACCTTCTGGATTCTGGGCAGTTGGAAAGGTTTTTCCGTAAGAATCTTGAGAGTTGCCAAGTGCTCTCTCGAGCAAGGGAACAGTTGGCTGCGGAACGGAGTGGCGGACAACCCGGCAGCAAGAGCGAAAGCGAAAGATTATTGTACACATATAGCCAGGCAAAACATCCCTGTGCTTTTCTCGACGATTCTCAAGAATGTCTCATCTACTCGGTTCGACCGCTGGCCTGCCGAATGCATTTTGCTTTTACTCCACCGGAGATGTGTGATCCTGCACACCCCCGTTTTTCCCAGGCAGTACGTCTCAATTTCAGGCCACATGGTGAAGTCGATCAAGAACTGGAGCGACTGAACGGTCTCCTAAACCTCGCCCTCAGCGATTTTTTGGCCCCTGGGCTGGTTACCCTTACTGCCAACGTCATGAGATTTTCTCCCATATCGTGGACTTAGTCATTTCACATTTCTGATTGCTCCGGGCAACCACGGACATGGGTTACCTATGCAGCGGGTTCAGACCCTCCTCTCTCCTCTCCCCCCAAAGGGTGGAGAGGGGATTTTTGAAAGGCTGTTCTGCAGCGGAAGAAAAGAATGCAGGGATTACCAAGCAGAATAAACCTGAACTAATTGGATTACCGTATTCCTCATTTATCATTTGTGATTTATATTTACTAATTGATACGCAGTATGTAACCCGCAGGTACCACAATGCCCAATGAGAAATGCGCAATGACAAATGATAATTGTATTAAGATCGTCGGTGCCAGACAGAACAATCTGAAGGATCTAGCCCTAGACCTTCCAAGGGAACAGCTCATCGCCATAACCGGAGTGAGTGGCTCCGGTAAGTCAAGCCTGGCATTGGACACCCTTTATGCCGAGGGTCAACGCCGTTATGTAGAGACCTTCTCTCCCTATGCCCGCCAGTTCCTGGATAGGCTGGACCGGCCCCAAGTGGAAAGCATTGTTGGCATCCCTCCAGCCATAGCAATCGAACAAGGAAACCGGATCAAGAGTTCCCGCTCCACTGTGGGCACAATCACGGAAATTGCTGATTATCTAAAGTTGCTATATGCCCGGGCCGGTGTCCTGCATTGTCAGCAATGTGGCCGACCTGTCCATGAGGATGACCCGGAGACCATCTGGAACTCACTCTCAAATATTCCCAGAGAAAGCCAGGTCTTGATCACATTTCCACTCAACGTCGACGGGCAATCTAGAGAGGAGATCCGTCTGTATTTGTGGCGGCATGGCTTCCGCCGTCTCTGGTATGAGCAGAGAATACTTAGCCTGGATGATGAAATGGTTCCTGATGATGAGCACCTTGATGTAGTGGTGGACCGAATTGTCTGGAGCCCGGCGAATCGACAACGTGTTCTTGACTCGTTGGAGCAGGCACTGCACTTCGGCAAGGGCAGGTTGACGGTGACCATTCCTCCTGATGAGAATCACCCTTACTCAGCCGCGCGTGACTGTAGTTTCTGTGACGTCAGCTATCCTGCCCCATCACCCCATCTCTTCTCCTTTAATAGCCCCCTGGGAGCTTGCGAGAGCTGTCGTGGATTCGGCCGGATTATTGATGTGGATCTCGATTTGGTGATTCCGGACAAAACTCTTTCTCTGGAAGAAGGCGCTATTAAGCCATGGTCCACAACGCGGATGGAATATTATGATCTCATGGACTTCTGCCACGGGGAATCGATTCCCACGGATGTGCCTTTTCTGCAATTGTCCGAAGCCCATAAGGAGGCGGTAATCGAAGAGAGTGACGATTTCTATGGCATTCGCGGCTTTTTCCGTTGGCTCGAAACCAAGACCTATAAAATGCACGTTCGGGTTTTTCTCTCCCGCTACCGGGCTTACCTCACCTGCCCAGGTTGCAGTGGTAGCCGTTTTAAGCCGCTCCCGCTTCTCTACCGCATCAGCGGCATGAACATTGCCGAAATCAACCACTGGCCGATCAGTCAATCCCTGAGTTTTTTTCGGGAAGTTGCAGAAACCATTGAAACTGATCCTGCCTCTGCCCTGGTTTGCAGTGAGATTGTTGGGCGTCTCGGCTATTTGGTGGAGGTGGGGCTCGGCTACTTGAGCCTGAATCGATCTTCCCGTAGCCTCTCCGGAGGTGAGGTACAAAGGGTCCATCTCACCCGAGCTCTGGGTTCGCCCCTGGTGAACACCCTGTATGTGCTGGATGAACCCAGTGTTGGCCTGCACCCCCGAGACAACCAGAGACTGGTGAAAATTCTTAGGGCCCTGACCCGGCAACGCAACACGGTTGTGGTTGTGGAGCACGACCCGGAAATTATTCGTGCCAGCGACTATCTTGTGGATTTAGGCCCAGGGGCTGGTGAGCAAGGGGGCGAGGCAGTGTTTACTGGCCCCAGTTCTGCTATCACAACCGCCGCCGGCTCGCGAACAGCCGCATATCTTACTGGCCGCAGTCGTGCCCCCTCTCCCCCAAAAAGACGGCGACCACATCCAGGTCGCTGGTTGCAGCTTGAGGGTATCCAGGCGTATAACCTGCGGAATTTAGATGTTCAGATCCCCTTGGAGTTGCTGGTTGTCGTTACGGGTGTGTCGGGTTCCGGTAAGAGCACTCTGGTGGAGGAAGTACTGTATCGTAACTGGCTGAGGGGTCAGGGTATCGCCACCGAAACTCCAGGATACTGCCTGAAGATAGAGGGCTTCGAGCATATCAAAGATGTAGTTTTCATGGACCAACAGGCTATTGGCAGATCTCCACGAGCCAACCTGCTCACCTATACTGGGGCCTTAACTCCCATTCGTGAACTTTTTGCCGGAACCGAGCTGGCGCGTTTGCGGGGATACAGTCCTGGCCATTTCTCCTTTAATACTGCGGGTGGTCGCTGTGAGGCTTGCAGCGGCCAGGGTTTTGAGAAAGTTGAGATGCAGTTTCTGGCTGATCTCTATTTAGAGTGTCCCATGTGTAAGGGACGCCGTTTTAGGGAAGAAATCCTGGAGGTCAGCTACCGCGGCTTTTCCATTGGTCAGGTTATGGACCTGACTCTGGTTGAGGCCATGGAATTGTTCGGAGACCAGCCGCGCATCATCAGGGCCCTGTCGTCAATGCGTGACGTGGGACTTGACTATCTACGTCTAGGGCAGCCCATCAGCACACTTTCGGGAGGTGAGAGCCAGCGTTTGAAACTGGCCCGTTCCCTGCGACTCAATGGTCAAGGGAACACCTTGGTCATATTGGATGAGCCTACCACTGGTCTCCATGCTGATGACACCGGATTGCTGCTAAAGACTCTTAATCGGCTGGTTGATGGTGGAAGTACCTGTCTAGTTGTAGAACATAACCTGGATGTAATCCAATCTGCTGACTATGTCATTGACCTTGGGCCTGAAGGCGGTGAAGAGGGAGGCGAAGTTGTTGCCGCAGGCACTCCAGAAGAGATTGCTAAGCATTCCACATCGCATACGGGTCAGTTTCTTATGAGGTTTTGGGAAGGAGCCGAACAAGCCGTTGCTGACGCTGAGGTCCAGCAAAGCCCAGATGATCACGGGGCAATAAGGATTCGCAAAGCCCGGGAGCATAATCTCAGGAATCTCACCCTTGATCTGCCGCGTGACCAGCTGGTGGTAATCACCGGGGTCTCGGGGTCCGGAAAGTCGACTTTTGCCTTTAATGTGCTTTTTGCCGAGGGCCAGCGCCGCTACCTGGATAGCCTTTCTACCTTTGCGCGCCAATACCTGCCTATCTTGGATCGACCTGAGGCCGAAGAAATCAGCGGGGTACCACCCACAGTAGCCATTGATCAGCGCAGCAGTCGGATGGGGCGGCGCTCCACCGTAGCCACGGTTACTGAGGTCTACCACTTCCTCCGCCTCCTTTTCAGCAAGGTAGGTGGGCCACACTGCCCGACCTGCGGCCAAGCTATTACTGCCATGAGTCCGGAAGAAATCACCAGGGATCTACACCAGCGTTTCCTGGCTAAACGACTGATAATACTCGCTCCAAAGGTAATGGGCCGCAAGGGTTTTCACCGGGAGGTACTGGAGCAAGCTCGAGCCCAAGGCTATGCCCAGGCACGCATTGACGGTCAAATCCGTCTGCTGGAGCCTGTGCCAAAACTAGCGCGGTTTCAGGAACACGATGTGGAGATTGTCATACGCAAGTGGCAGCGCTTTTCCCAAAAGGCGAGCACTGAGCTGGCTGAGGCGGTGGACGAGGCCCTGGCTGTAGGGGATGGACAGCTGGTGGCATGGACAGGTCGCAAAAAACAGATATTCTATAGCCGTCGCCTCACATGCACCAGCTGCCACCTTGGTATTCCCGGTCTTGATCCGAGGCTCTTTTCTTTCAACAGTAGACACGGTGCTTGTGGACAATGCGATGGCATCGGCCGGCGGGTTTGGTCTGAAGATGATACCCCCTGCCCGGAGTGTAACGGTGCGCGCTTGAACCAAACCGCTTTGAGTGTGAGGATTAATGGCTTGAACATATGGGAGGTCTGTGCTCGACCCGTATCAGCGGCCAGAGAGCTTTTTAATGGTTGGCAGTTTTTAGGTCGAGAGGCAACAATCGCCCACCCCCTCCTTGATGAGATCATAAACCGCTTGGACTTCCTCAGCCAGGTGGGCTTGGGCTATCTTCACTTGGATCGTAGTGCAGATACCCTGTCTGGGGGTGAGGCCCAGAGGATCAGGTTGGCGGCCCAAATGGGCTCCAATCTGCGTGGGGTCTGCTACATTCTCGATGAGCCTACCATCGGCCTCCATCCCCGGGACAACGAGACCCTTCTGGAAACGCTAACGGAACTTAAGCGCAAGGGCAATACCATCGTTGTTGTGGAGCACGATGAGGAGACCATCCGGAAGGCGGATCATCTCATTGATCTTGGTCCTGGTGCGGGAAGACACGGAGGCCGGCTAGTGGCCAGTGGCACCCTCTCTGACCTGCAGCGAGTACCAGAGTCCATTACTGGTAGCTACCTCAATGGCAGAGGCCACCGTTGTCTCACTTCCCAGGAGAGGAGACCCGCCCCGGAGAACCGGCTTGAGCTGCGGGGAGCCAGGGCACGAAATCTTAAAGATATCGATGTTTCGGTGCCCCTGGGCACACTCACCTGTGTAACCGGCGTGTCCGGGTCGGGCAAGAGTACTCTGGTGAAAGAGACTCTTTACAAAGCCCTTGCCAACAGATTACACGATGCGGAGCTCCGGCCTGGGGTTCACCGGGAACTGACTGGCTGGGAACAGATCGACCGGGTTCTGGAGGTGGACCACAGTCCTATTGGCAGAACACCACGCTCGGTTCCTGCTACCTATGTGGGCGTCTTTAGTGATATTCGTCGACTCTTCGCTGCGACTCCAGAGGCACGCGCTCGGGGTTACGGTGCGGGTCGATTTTCCTTCAACGTGAAGGTTGGTCGATGTCAAAATTGTGCAGGCCAGGGGCAGGTGCGAGTGAAGATGGCCTTTTTGCCTGATGTCTACGTCAAATGCGAGCAGTGCGGCGGTAGTCGTTACAATAGCGAGACACTGGCGGTACGCTATAAAAAACGAAACATTGCTGAAGTACTCGCAATGACCTTGGAAGAGGCGGCGGACTTCTTTGGCGCAATTGCAAAGATATATCGAGCCCTGCAGCTTCTGGTTGAATTGGGGCTGGGATACCTTGGAATGGGTCAATCAAGTCCAACCCTCTCAGGAGGTGAGGCTCAGCGGCTGAAATTGGTACATGAACTAGCAAAAAACCAACGGGTCCGGACGCTTTATATCCTCGATGAACCCACCACTGGCCTGCACATTGCTGATGTGGAACGGTTGGTGAGGGTACTGCAAGCTCTGGTGGATCGTGGCCATACCTTAGTTGTGATCGAACATAATCTGGAGGTGATCAAGGCCGCTGATCACATCATTGACTTGGGGCCCGAGGGTGGTGACTGTGGGGGCGAGGTAGTGGGATGCGGTTCACCCAGGGAGTTGTTGGCCCAAGCAGAACGATCCCACACTGCGCGGTACCTCAAGGGCTACCTGGAGGGAGTGGATGTCGCGCGCGGCAGGAGGCAGTAGACAGCAGGCAACTCAGGACATTGGAGGATTGGGGAAATAGTTAAATTGTTAAAGTCCTAGAAAGCATTTACGATTTGACGAATCAACGAATCAAGTAATTAGTTTCCATCCGGAAACTCCCCCGTGTCATTCTGAGCCCTTCGACAGGCTCAGGATAAACTCAGCGAAGAATCTCTGCC
>CAYFXH010000078.1:0-9704 GCA_964346905.1 uncultured Desulfobacteraceae bacterium
GATAAACCTATCCCCAAAGGTATTAATCTAAGTTACTGTTTCGGAGGCATAACATTCTTTTTATTTTTAATGCTTGCTGCTACCGGGTATTTCATGATGTTTTATTATGTCCCCTCACCAGATCATGCTTATGATGCAGTTGATTATATGACTTTTGAAGTTTCCATGGGGCAAATTGTAAGAGGAGTTCATTACTGGTCTGCAAATTTGATGGTCGTGACGATATTTCTGCATATGATACGGGTGTATATTTATGGTGCTTATAAGAAACCGCGGGAAATCAATTGGATTACAGGTGTATTGCTGTTGTGTATGACTATGGGCTTTGCCTTTACCGGATATCTCTTGCCATGGGATCAGAAAGCATACTGGGCAACAAGGGTCGGGACTAGTATTGCGGCGACAATTCCCGTTATAGGTGACTATCTTTTAAGGTTATCTCGAGGCGGGGCAACTCTCGGAGCTCTGACATTGACAAGATTTTATACCCTGCATGTAATATTTCTGCCGATGGCAAGCGTGGTCTTACTTATCGGACATTTTGCCATGATCCGTAGACAAGGTATCTCAGAACCACTTTGAAAAGAAAGAAGGAAAAACTCTTGGCAACACAAACAAATAGAAATGAACCAGAATATACAGGAGAAACTTTCTATCCTTCTTTTCTTTTTAAAGAGATTGTTGTAATGATGTGCATTTTTATTCTGGTGGCGGTTATTTTAGCCGTAGTTTTTCCTGTGGAGCTTGGCGACCCTGCTGACCCAACAGACAACTTATTCGTACCTAAGCCTGAATGGTATTTTATGGCCCTTTATCAACTTCTCAAATATTTCCCCGGTAAACTCGAGATAATCGCCACAGCTATAATACCATCGGGGGGAATTATTGCTCTTATACTCCTACCTTTTATCGACAAAAACCCTGAAAAACGACCGGCAAAAAGACCAGTTGCAATGGCTGTAGGGATTTTTGCCGTTGTGGCTCTTATTGTACTTACAGTGATAGGACTTAAATCTTAATAGAAAGGAGGGATACATAAAGATACATAGCAGTAAACATCATCAATGATGTGAGGATTACAGCTGGCAAGCAACTAAAGATAAGGGGAAAAAAATGAAAAAAGGATTCACGATTCTTGTGGCTATCTTGGCCATTGCTGCCTTGACAATGTACAGTGCGTCCTTGGTAGTTGCAAAAGCGGACAAAGGGGACCTAGTGGTGATTTCAAAAGAGGTAAAATCTGCACCCACAGATGCCAATAGCCCTCAATGGAAGGAGGCAGAGAAGGCTATGACCATTGTTACAGGGGCAGGAAACGTTGAAGGCAATATCATTCCACTGAAGATAAAATCTGTCTACACAAAGGATGAAATATTCTTCCTCTTTACCTGGCATGACTATAACAAGAGTATGGATAAAAACGCATGGAAATTTAGCGGTGGTAAATGGAGCAAGATAAAGGCTAACGAAGACAGGTTGGGAGTGATCTTTGAAATAAACCGGGTAGATAAGTTTGCGACAAAAGGTTGCACCGTCTTCTGCCACAATGAGCCCAAGGACCCTGAAGAATGGTATTATGCGACGAGCTCTCCCGCAGAAAAGGCGGATCTTTGGCACTGGAAGTCGGTCAGGTCTAATCCCGTGGGGTATACTGAGGACGGCTATGTGATTGAAAATCCGAGCAAGAAGCCTGAAGAAGGTAGGAAGAGAGACGCGGGTTCAGAGGCCAAGGCAAAGAGTAACCGAACCAAAGACAAATCAAAACCTGCATACATGCAGAACCCCGCCAAGACACCATCAATTCCAGGCTCTGTTCTTGTTGCAGAGGCAGTTGAGATCAAGAATCACTCAGCCTTCAAGGAAGGTGATAAAATCCCCGGCTATCTGCTTCACACCGAGTGGAGAGGCAGCTTCGCAGACATAAAAACGAAGGGCGTCTGGGAAAACGGAAAATGGACAGTCATGATGCAGAGAAAACTTCAGACCGGAAACGACGATGATGTCCAGTTTAATACCAGAAAGACATACCCCTTCGGTCTCGCGGTATTTGACAACTCAGGTGATCATGATAGCTATAATTCAGAGCCGCTGAAACTAAAGTTTAAATAAAAAATGGCTTTCAATTAATAGAGAGGAAAGCAAGGGCTCGTTTTTAACGAGCCCTTTGCATTCTTCACTAGACCATTTGTTTGGACGGTCTCATTTACATGAAAATGGAGATTTTGGCAACACCATGATTTATTTTTGGGTGGCTTTAGGTTTTCATCTAGCCTGGATATTTCATGAATCGTCATTTTTGGAGGAAATTTTCCAAAGTGGTATTGTTTATTTGGACCGGGGGTTGAGCATATGAGCCAGGGTGGAGCTTTCAGCAAAACCAGAAAGGGTGTAAAGGAGAGGGTCAATCCTGACCGGCGGGCTTTTATCAAGACCGCCGTATTGGCCGGGGGGGCCGCTTTGGTTACCGGTGTTCCGCTGGCTTCATACTTTATCGCTCCGGCTCTAGAAAAGGGGTCCGGCAAATGGGTCGATTTCGGGGATATTGAGAACCTCGATACCGGCAGTGTGGCGATGCTGTCCTATGAGTTTTTGGTCAAGGACGGCTGGTTAGCCTTGCCCCAGAGAGGCTTTGTCTGGGCCAAGACCGAGGCCGACGACAAACTGACGGTCTTTTCATCGACCTGCACCCACCTGAGCTGCAACGTAATCTGGCAGGAGGACGAAGAGGTTTTTCTCTGCCCTTGTCATGCCGGCCGGTTCAACGCCAAGGGCCAGCCCATCGCCGGACCGCCGACCAAACCATTGGTTGTATTGGAGCACAAGGTTGAGGGCAGCAAGTTATTGGCCTTTCTGACCTTTTAATATCAACATGCAGGATTTATAAAGGCATACATTATGAACGAAAGGAGTGTAATTAGCTTGACTCTGACCCTGGCCTTGGTCTTTGGCGGCATGCTTTTAGGCCCTGATCGGTTGGGCTTGGCAGCCTCATTGACTATAACCGCCACCCACGTTGATAAAACCCCGAGCGGCTTGGATGACCCGGTCTGGCAGAAGGCCCAGGCAGTCCTGGTTCCAGTGATGGGTAGAGAGAGTCTTGGCGAAAAAGAAGTGACCGTGTTCACAAGGGCCCTCTACACGGACGACAGCCTGTATTTCCTGTTCAAATGGAATGACTCGACCAGGAGCGTGACCCAGCGTGCCTGGAAGTTCGACGGCGAGAAGTGGTTCCATCTCAAGGGCAACGAGGATCGGATCGCTCTTTTGTTTGAGATAACCCGGATCAATAAATTCGCCACCAAGGGCTGCGCCGCGATCTGCCACAGCCCGGCCGACTCACCCAGAGAAGACTGGAAGTTCGCCACCAAGAGTGCGGCTGAGGAAGGTGATTTGTGGCACTGGAAGGCAGCCCGGTCCGATCCTTACAACCATGCCGACGACGCCTGGCTTACCGTGGCCGGCAAACCGTCGGGAGCATCTAGAAAGACCGGACGCATCAAAGACGCTGGCAAAGGTGGAGATATCAAAAACGAGACCGAAGACAAATCCAAGCCTCTCTACATGCAGGATCCGGCCAAGGAGCCATCGTCCCCGGGATTCCTGCTCATGGAAGAGGCCGTTAAGATCACCGACTATTCCGTGTTCAAGGCCGGCGACACAATTCCCTATCGCTTGCCCAAAAAACCGGCCGGCTCCCGCTTCGACGTAAAGGCGTTAAGCCGCTACGCTCACGGTGGCTGGACGGTCATGCTCTATCGCAAGCTCGACACAGGCCACGAGGACGACGTCATCTTTAACCCCAAGAAAAACTACAGTTTTGCCATGGCCCTGTTTGATGATTCAGAGGATGATCACTCCAAAGCCACCGAGCCGCTGACCCTGAAATTCAGTCGGTGATGGGTTAGCACAATGGAGGTCGCTATGAGTGGAACCGGCAGCAGGTTCGAGACGTTGCTTGAGCACCTGGCCCTGGACGGGTTTGTTGCTCGGCTGCGGGGGTTGGAGGTCCCCAGCGACGCTCTGACCTGGAGTCGGTTCTTCGGTTCTTTGATTCTGGTCCTGGTTGTCCTGCTATTCTTGAGCGGAGCCTTTATGGTGTTTTACTATTCGCCGGTCCCGGGTGCGGCCTACGACAGTGTTGACTACGCCCTTTTCGGCGTTCCCTTTGGCGGAATAGTCAGGGGGGTGCACTACTACGGTTGGAATCTGCTCCTGGTGGTGATGGGGTTCCATCTGGGACGGGGTTTCCTAGTTGGGGGTTACAAGGCCCCCCGACAGCTGATCTGGGTCTCTGGGGTGGTGATTCTGCTTGTCGTTCCGGCCTTCATCTTCACCGGCGACCTGCTCCCCTGGGACCAGCATGGCTACTGGTCAACCCAGGTGCGCAACAGCATCGCGACCTCGGTCCCCCTAGTCGGCGATTTCTTCATCCAAATGCTCCAGGGCGGCCCTCGAATCGGCATAGTCGCTCTGACCCGGTATTACGTGCTCCACACCATCTTCCTGCCCGGCTTGCTCCTCTTTTTGATCGCAGCCCACTTCCATTTTCTCAAGCATCGGGGGCTGTCAGGCCCACTCTCCGGGCAGGAGGGGGCCCGACGAAAAGTTCCCCTTTTCCCGACCATCCTCAACCGCTGGCTGGTTCTGTTCCTCGTGGTCGCGGTGGTCCTGGGGTTGGTCGCCTGGCATTGGCCTGCCCCCTTAGGCAAGCCTGCTGACCCCACCGACTCATCCTACGTGCCCAAGCCGGAGTGGTGGGCCCTGCCTTTTGACAAACTTTTGGCCATATTCACCGGACCTCTGACGGTGGTTGGGGCGGTAATCATCCCTGGAGGGCTGGTGGGGTTGATGATGGCCCTGCCATTTATAGATCGCTCTCCTGAGCGCCATCCGGCCCGCCGCAAAAAAGTGATCCTCATTGCGGCGGTAATTGCCGCCACTCTGATCGGTCTGTCCGTCATGGGCTATAGGGGGCATCGCCTAACGCCCCTCGAGTAAACGATATACCAGCTTTTTCTCATCTCAAGTTTTCAAGGAAAGTCTTCAGTATCTGTTCCGCTACTTGCCGGTCAATGTGCCGTAACCACGGTCGTCCGTTGTCAAGCTACCCATTACTGTAGGAGCAACGTCCTCGTTGCGATCCGAAAGTGATCATCATGTAGAAGATCCTTATCGCCAGCGGCCTCCGGCCCGGAGGGGCCTACGACCCGGAGGGAGTTTGCTCCTACAGGCCATTAATTGAGCAATTATTGTAGGAGCAACGTCCTCGTTGCGATCCGAAAGTGATCATCATGTAGAATCATCGTTATCGCAAGCGGGAGCTTGCTCCTACAGGCCATTAATTGAGCAATTATTGTAGGAGCAACGTCCTCGTTGCGATCCGAAAGTGATCATCATGTAGAATCATCGTTATCGCAAGCGGGAGCTTGCTCCTACAGGCCATTAATCGAACAATTATTGTAGGAGCAACGTCCTCGTTGCGATTACCATACAGAGCACATTAAGAAGTAAGAAAATGAAGCGAACATCGACTATGGTAAGATTGCCTGGGTTGCTTGCCGTCATGAATTGTATGGTTCTATTCAACCCAGGTTGCGAGTAATGGGTGGCGTGATTACTCTTCAAGATGTACTGGCCCGAACATTCTCGCGTATCCCAATTGGCTCGGGACCAGCCTTGACAGTTGGCCCCGGGCTGGTATTACTGGAGGATGAAAATGACAAAGTTGCATGAACTGGCAGACTTGGGTCAGGCCATCTGGCTCGATTATATAAGCTATTCTTTGCTTGCATCCGGAGAGCTGCAAAAACTGGTTGACCAGGGGCTCCGGGGAGTTACCTCCAATCCTTCCATTTTTGAGCAGGCCATTGCTGGGAGTAATGATTACAATGAAGCGTTGACTGGTCTGGTGAGCGCTGGCAGCTCGGTGGAAGAAATCTATGAAACCCTGACCATAAACGACATCCGCAGAGCCGCTGACATATTGCACCCTGTTCACGCTGAAAGTAACGGTGTGGATGGCTATGTGAGCCTGGAGGTCAGTCCTCATCTGGCCCACGACACGGAATCCACCATTGTCGAGGCTCGCCGTCTTTTCGCGACACTGGCGCGACCAAATGTGATGATCAAGGTGCCGGCTACACCTGCAGGCATACCTGCTATCGAGACACTCATCGGTGAGGGTGTCAATGTCAACGTTACCTTGATTTTCTCCCTGGACCAATACGAAGCGGTCACGGCAGCCTATATTGCAGGGCTGGAAAAACTGGCATCGTCTGGAGGTGATATTGCCACAGTTGCATCCGTGGCTTCTTTTTTCATCAGCCGCATTGACACCGCTGTGGACCGGGCACTGAAACGCGTTGGTAATACCGAACTCCAGGGGAAAATCGCCATTGATAACGCCAAACTTGCATATGTCCGCTTTGGGGAAATCTTTAGGGGCGAGCGCTGGCTGAAGTTGGCTGCACAGGGCGCTCGGGTGCAGCGGCCCCTATGGGCAAGTACCAGCATCAAAAATCCTGCCTATCCCGATACGCTCTACGTGGACAATTTAATAGGACCGGACACGGTAAATACGCTCCCGCCAGCAACGCTCGAGGCGGTTCTGGATCACGGCCACGTGGCACCCACTTTAAAGACTGATTTGGATGGGACGCGCAGCCGTCTCGCCAAACTCGCGGAGACGGGCGTGGACCTGGATGCAATAACCAAAAAGGTACTGGATGAAGGCGTGGCGGCATTTGCCAAATCATTTGAGGGGCTGATGGCGAGAATCGCTGAAAAACGGCAGAAATTGCTCGACCATTCGCAGCAAGTATCGGCCAGTTTGGGTTCGTAGCAGAATACGATGGATAGTGGCCCGCCTGGTATGGGACGGGAACCTGCTTGTTACCATCCGGGGCAAATGCTGTTGGGGGAGTCGGCTTGAACAGAGAAGAGCAGTTCAATTGGAAAGGGACAATGTTATGGCAAACTATGATTTCGATATAGGTGTAATTGGTGGAGGGGCAGCAGGTCTGACCGTGACAGCCGGGGCGGCCCAAGCGGGAGCTAAAACGCTGCTGGTGGAGAAAGAAAAAAAACTTGGAGGCGACTGCCTCCATTACGGGTGCGTACCGAGCAAAACCCTGATCAGAACAGCGCACGTTTACCATCTGATGAAGAACGCAAAAAAATTCGGTCTGCCGGAAGTTGCGCTTCCACCCGTTGATTATCGGGAAGTGGCAAAGAGAATTCAATCGGTTATCAGCACCATTCAAGAACACGATTCTGAGGAGAGATTCTGCAAGCTCGGGGCCAGAGTTGAATTCGGCGAGCCAACCTTTGTCGATGAGCACAGCATTCGTCTGAATGGGGCAACCGTCTCAGCAAAGAACTGGGTCCTAGCCACAGGCTCCTCCCCCGGTATCCCGCCCATAGATGGCCTGGATAGAACCCCCTACATCACCAATAAGGAAATCTTTTCCCTCGATCAGCTGCCAAAATCCCTGATCATTCTTGGTGCCGGACCCATAGCCATAGAGATGGCACAGGCATTCGCTCGTCTTGGCTCAGGGGTCACTGTGGTGCAAAGAAGCAATCAGATCTTGAGCAAAGAAGACAAGGACATGGCTGACACCGTCATGGAGGTTTTGCGTTCTGAAGGGGTGATATTCCATCTCAACTCCTCTGTGATGAGGGTGCGGGATTTGGGGAGTGAGCGAGGGGTAACTGTAAAGAATGGCGCAAACCAGACCACTGAACTCAGGGGAGAACAGCTCCTGGTTGCCATGGGTCGAAGAGCCAATGTGGAAGGGTTAGGTCTGGATGGTCTGGGCCTGGAGTTCAATGGAAAAGGCATCCAGGTGGACAAGCGGTTGCGGACAAAACAGAAGCACATTTATGCAGCAGGAGATGTCACCGGCAAGTATCAATTCACCCACGCCGCCGGCTATGAGGGAGGCGTTGTCTTCACCAATGCGATTTTTCATCTCCCGAGAAAAGTAGATTACACGTTCCTGCCGTGGTGCACCTACACGGATCCTGAGCTGGCCAGCATTGGTATGAATGAAAAGGGAGCCCAGGCTGCCGGGATCGAGTATGCGGTATGGACCGAGGAGTTCAAAGACAACGACAGAAGTCTCGCAGAAGGTGAGAGAGTCGGAAAGATCAAAATGATACTCGATGAGAAAGAAAAACCAATTGGAATTCAAATCCTCGGCCCACAGGCGGGAGAACTGCTCAGCGAGTGGGTGGCAGTGTTAAATGGCAAAGTCAAACTTTCCACCCTTGCCTCTGCAGTTCATCCGTATCCAACGCTTGGTGAGATCAATAAAAGGGTTGCAGGGACATTTTTCTCTCCCAAGATCTTTTCGGATAGGGTCAAGAAGGGTTTGAAGTTGTTTTTCAATCTGAAAGGAAGAGCCTGCGAGTAGCGCATAGCGCATAGCGCATAGCGCTAAAGAGTATAGCGCGTCTAGAACTAGACACTACGTACGCCGCACCATAAAGGTAAGGTGGGCATTGCCCACCGACAAGGACTGGAGGAACTGAAATGCAACTAGGCATGATTGGGTTGGGACGCATGGGAATGAACATGGCGAAACGTCTCCTCCAAGGTGGCCATCAGGTGGTAGCTTATAACCGAACCCCCACCAAGACGGAAGAAATTGTCAAAGAGGGTGCCACAGGGAGCTTCTCTCTGGCCGAACTTGTTGACCAGTTGACCGCACCACGGGTGGTTTGGCTGATGCTTCCCGCTGGCAAACCGGTGGATGATCACCTTGAGCAACTCAGGGATCTGCTTTCTGCGGGTGACATCGTTATCGATGGCGGCAACACCTACTATAAGGATGACATCCCCCGAGCCGAGATGCTCAGTGAAAAAGGCATCAAGTTTATGGATATCGGGGTGAGCGGCGGAATCTGGGGGCTCAAGGTTGGGTATTGCATGATGATGGGCGGAGACCGCGAAATTTACAAGCATCTGGAACCCATTTTCAAAACACTTGCACCAAAGGACGGCTATCTTTACTGCGGTCCCACTGGCGCCGGACACTTCGTCAAAATGGTTCATAACGGCATCGAGTACGGCATGATGCAGGCCTATGGGGAAGGATTTGCCATTTTGGAGGGTTCTCCCTATGCGGAGTTTCTGGACTATTCCCAGGTCGCTCATCTGTGGAATCAGGGAAGCGTTGTCCGTTCGTGGCTGCTGGAGCTTTTAGAGACAGCCTTTGCCAAAGACGGCAGGCTCGCGGAAATTCGCGGCTATGTGGAGGATTCGGGAGAAGGGCGCTGGACTGTACAGCAGGCTGTTGAGAGCGGAGTATCGGCGCCAGTGATAGCCCTCTCCCTCTTCAGAAGGTTCAGGTCCAGGCAAGAGGATGCCTTCGAGGATAAAGTTCTTGCCGCCCTGCGCAGGGAGTTCGGTGGTCATGCCGTCAGAGCTGCCGAGCGCAAGTAGCAAAAGAAGTACGTTTATCTCTCACCGAGCTCAAGCAGATCTCAGAGAATTCGAGCGAACCCTAAGTGGAATCGAAGAGCCTGCCCTGAGCGACTCGACCTGAGCGACTCGACTTGAGCTCGTCGACAAGTCTCGTCGACAGGTCCCGCCCCGAAGGGCCTGCCCTGAGCTCGCCGAAGGGGGGAGCGGGCGGGAGCCAAACGGAGGGTTGAACGAGGAGATAAAGATACGGCCGGTGTGCCCGTTAGCCAGTAGT
>CAYFXH010000078.1:9715-21085 GCA_964346905.1 uncultured Desulfobacteraceae bacterium
ATGCGAAAACGACCCACTGTCATTCTGAGCGGAGCGAAGAATCTCCTCCCGACTTTTTAACCATGGGATTCTTCGTCGCTTCACTCCTCAGAATGACAGCCCCTAAACCGAGTTTCCGGATGGAAACTAACTAAACTAGTGGACAAACGTTACAACTGACAATGAACGACGGACTCTCACAGGGGAGCAAGTACATGGAAGAGGCAATGCAAACGCCACCGCTAAGTCGAAAGAAAGCCGTGATCAAGGCGTCTATCCTTCTAGCTTTTATTATCGTCGCCATCTCCATTGTTAGATTCACTCCGGTACAAGGGTATCTCAATGCCGAATCATTGGGCCGCTTCCTGGATATGGCCGGGTTATGGGCCCCTGTTGCTTTTATAGTATTTTATGCTGCGGGAATATGTCTTTTCCTGCCTGGAACTTTGCTGACCGGCATTGGCGCCGCAATATTTGGATCTTACTGGGGGTTCGTTTACGTCTGGATTGGTGCCATGATAGGTGCAAGTGCGGCCTTCTGGATTGGCCGCACCCTTGGCAGAGAGTTTGCCGCCTCCCTGATTGGGGACAAACTCAAAAAGTACGACGATGGTATCGAGAGGAACGGCTTTGCCACGACCCTCTATCTGCGACTTGTCTACTTTCCTTTCACCGCAATGAACTTCGGTATGGGCCTCACCAAGGTCCGTTTCTGGGACTATTTTTTCGGCACGGGTCTGGGCATCCTGGTGGGAACCTTTATCTTCACCTTTTTCATTGGAACCCTGAGGGATGTCTGGGTCTCGGGAAACTTGGGTGAGTTGCTTTCTTTCAAGGTCTTCTTTTCCATAGGGTTGTTTATCTTTTCATTGTTTATCCCCAAAATCATCAAAAAGATTAAGGGCGAACACTAAGAATCGCCGGTTCAACGTAGCAGATTAGTTCAACAAAACATCTCCTTTGATCTTTTGACATAGTTTCTTATGGGGACGTTATTGGGGCATAGGTCTTCACATACCCCGCATCGGTCACAATTATTGAAAGCTGTTTGACTGCCAATAGCGAGGTAATTCTCTTTGCCAATATGGTAATCGCCCATGGTATCTACATAATAGTCAACGCATCTCACAACGTCACTCACAGCCAAACCGTCCGGGCAATTCAACGTACAAGCGCCACACATTACACACCTTCCCACTGAGGCAAGGGATTCACGACGCATTATCGTCAGTGACTCCTCTGACGAGATTTGTTTGGTGGTTGCGTGTATATAAACCGCTACCTCTCTCAATGATGTCATTGTCCTACAAAGCGTTGTAATCGGTCTGTCTCGGAGGAACACTGGGACAAGGTCAGACTTACTAGGATTGATTTTTGTCTTCATTGCGATTATCCCAATGTTATTCTCCTCACATTTTTTTAATAGATCCCTATAGTGCTTGCGCTGATGTATTTGATATGTCGGCATCAAACAATCGTACCAATTCGTCTCGAGGGCAGCTTCCATACACTCTTTCATGCCGCCGTGTGTGGTCAGGCCAAGAAATCTCGCATATCCCTGTTTTTTCCATTTTGCAAATGTGCTTTTTACTTTGCGGGAGGCGACAAGTTTAGGATCATTGTGAATATTGAAAAAGGCAATATCCACGTAGTCTGTTCCCAGAACCTTGAGGCTCTTGTGGAGTTCATCGTCTCGATCCCAGTTCCAAATAACCTTAAGACCGAGGAACACTTTATCTCGCTGTCCTTTGATCGCTTTTGCTACTTCCCGCATCGATCTACCGCCACTGTATTCTGGGGACGTATGTATGAAATTAATACCATTCTTGATTCCATACCGAATTGTGTTTTCGTTTGTTCCAACAGTCCCCAGACTAATGCTGGATACATCCAAACCTGTTCTTCCCAATGTTCTCATGGTAACCGGCGGCAAGGCAGAATAGTCAATTTCTTCCTGAGATTCCGTGGGAACCGTGCCAGATTCACACCCCAAGATCGCCGTCCCCAAAAGTCCTGAAGCGGCAAGTTTGGTGGATTTTCCCAGAAATTCTCTTCGGGTGCATTTCATCTCTTACTCCTTTACGTGGCAATAACAACAAAGCGCATGACAGTCTGCGATAGTGGCAGTGGAATGAAAAGCTGATGATCCCCTGTTGATATTCTCGCAAGCTTTTGCAAAAAAAGGGCCAAGAACTCGATGACTGGGGTAGAACGATGGCTGAAGCACTGGGAGGATCAAAGTCCTTATCTTATAATGATGAGCTGGCTGAAGTCCAACTCAACGGGTGGGATTACCATCGTTGTAGCATTGAATGTGACAGAAGATAGTAAAAGCTGCAAGGAACTAAGGGGATCGGGAAAAGAAGCCTCACCACAGGTAAGTCAAGACTAGGTCCAGCGTTGCTCGCCAGGTCAGTACAATCAGTTCTCGGGTAATTCCGTCTCCAAGGTTTTCAGATAGTCAGTCGCCACCTTCTCCAGGCTGTGGTCGTATAATACTTTGGCGATAAATGCTCTGTCCTCACTTGGGATGGTTAAAAAGCGAACACCCATCCCTCGAGGTGTGTTTTTGTCATCGGGCCCGTAGATGTTGGACCAGACCACTTCGGCCCTGGCAGTTAGGACCCGATCCGTATCGGGGACGTTGATCGTGATGTCAGTAATTTCGTTTAGCTTTAGCGGCTTAGAGCAGCGGATATAGGCTCCGTCCATACCAATGACTTTCATTTCTCCCGCCACTCTCTTTTGCGTGGTGAGGGCGAAAACGGGCCAGCTAATTTTCAGTTTTGGATATCGGTGGTTTTTTTCTCCAAACATCTTGCCTCCCCCCACCTCACCACAGAGGCAAACTGTATGCCATGGTGTCGAGGATTATCGCCGACTTCCTTGAAGATAAAAAAAGATTGTTATATCAGTAGATTAAAGGATAGCTCTGCTTTCACTACTATCTTCCATGACTGGAAGTCGTCGTCGGTCCCCTTAAACATTTTTTATAGTAATTAAGGATGAATACAACAGAGGAGTACGCGTGCGGATAAGAGCTACTGGTATTGGGGGCATGGTCAACTGTACCTTCATTAGCCGGAGAGATTCACTATTAAAATTTTTTGGAGGTATACATTCTCATATCAACCGGGACAGTATTGGCCTTCTGGGTGCTTACCCGAAATACAGCGAAGAGCTACCTGAATCACCGGGAAAATGCAGCGAACAGTATGGACACTGCACTTTCTCGGCTGTACGCTGTCACCAGATGTTGCGAGATCTCAGGGGAGTGACGGTAGTCAAGAAAATTCCCAGCAACCGCAGTCACCACTAAAATCACCTAGCTGTACAAATCTGGGAACGTTGCGGACAGTTGGACTTTTTCTCTATCTTTACAGTCAGCCTTCACTTACGAGTGGATCTAGCCACAGGGATAAAAGAAAAAGACAAAGCCCACTCAGAGGGCACGGATAGAAAGTTGGAATTTTACGGATGTCCCCAGATTGGCCCAAAGGGACAATTAAGAGAGCTGGATGCAAAATCGGTGTGGGCTGCCAATAAGGAGGGGAGTCTAGAGCGGGGTCCGCTCTAAAGTGACGGTTTGAACGTCTTCAGTTCCTTGAGGAACTCAACGGCCACCCCTTTCTTTTCCCGTTCAATCCTTTTGATCACTCCAGGACCAGTGAGAATCAGAGTGTCACTTTGCCCGGTAAACTCAGGCGGCAAAAATAGGTGCATTTCTGCCGGTTCATTCTTGCGAAACGCGGGCAAAGAAGGACTTGAGATAAAGGCTCCACCCTGGGACAAGTTCCGGGTAACGCCGTCTACTTCTTTGGCAGTACGAGTAAGCCTTATCTTAATTTTGAAACTACTGAGGGTTCGGGTGTATTTTCTTCTTTCGAAAGAGTCCATAACGGGCCCATCATGACCAAAAAACATGGGTCGTCACTCCTATTAATTATATGCGCTAATGGTGACTCTTTACAAGAAGTTAACAAGAAACTAACAAAAAATTAACAAATCTACGAATTTTTCGTATTTACATCAAACAAAAAACATAATTAAATGTATGGTTAATAGATATGTCGCACATTTTCACACTTTGCGGTTCCTGGCTTCTCTCCGAGACTTTAGGATTTTTTCAGTGTAAACACCCGACCTCCGGAGATTGAATCTCCCAGAGGAGGTGGTCTCATGAAAAAGCAAGCCTGGGATACCTGTCACTATTATAGTAAGGGGCGCTGCCCGCAGCATTCAACCATTGATAAAGCTTACTTGATTCCGCAGTTATTAGATCCCTCCGAGCTCAAAGCTGCAAATGAAATCTGTGAGCACTGTGAAAGCTACCACGAGGAAAAACGGAAGCATCGACGGGTAAGGAGACCTTTCAGAGTTCTGCTGAGTAAGAAAGAGCCGAAAAAGCGTATTGAGGGCAGTGTTGTCGATGTAAGTAGTAATGGTGTCCTCGTCAAACTAGACAATTGGATTACTTTTCGTAAAGATGAAGTGGTTAACCTACAACTATATTCTAGAGGTGAATTTCCAGATCAAGTAAAATCGAACGTCGTTGACGTAAATGGCCGAATCAAGAGAATGTCTGTAGACAAACAAGAATTAGCTATAGCGTTTGAACCAGGCACAAGTGTGAAAAAATGTGCCAATATATAGTACTAATTTACACTTAGCCTAGTTTATTAGGAGGACTCTAGCGCAAAATCTAGTATCTGTCAAAAGGAAAATAGTAAAATTAGCTATTATTTGAGTTTTATTAAACAGTTTCACATTTGATGTTATACAGCGAAGTGAGATTATAGATAAGTTGTTGAAAAAAATGTAGTGTAATATCAAACAATTCTAATAGTTATATACAAATTAACAAGAACCTTACTATTCCACCTCGCCAATCCTACCCCAACAATCAACCTGATGTTGCTCACCCAGAAAAGACCAGGTCGGTTTTTCCTGATGTTTATCCTGTGGCCTCACTCAACAATCAATGATAAAAAAGGGGTTAGGCACTAAGGCAGCAGGCAGCTGGCAGCAGGCAGCGGGCAGCGGGCAGTCCTTCGACAAGCTCAGGGCAAGTGGGCAGCCCCTCGACAAGCTCGGGACAAGCGAGCAGATTTTAGATTGCAGATTGCTGATTTGGGATTTTAGAAAGCATGGAGCATAGGGCAGAGGACAGAGGACAGAGGACGGAAGACAGAGGATAGCGCCTGAACCCCGAACCCCGAATCCTGACCCCTGACCCCTGACCCCTCGTGTAATCCTGGGCGTAGCGGTTAGTGCTCACTGCCTCTTGAAAGCTGCCTGTTACTCGCAGATAGGAGAAACAACCAATGACTGATTCTGGAGACAAGCCTCTATTACTGGCTGGAGACATCGGTGGGACCAAAACAAACCTGGGGCTCTTTCGCAAGGGAAAAAGACGTCCTCTGCTCAAGGCTATGGAGACGTATCCCAGCCGCGAAGCTCCTAACCTTGAATACATCGTTGAGCGATTTCTTGACAAACGTACGGTTGCCATCTCCAGTGGTTGCTTTGGTGTCGCCGGACCTGTGATCAGTGGAAGATGTAAAACAACCAACCTACCCTGGGATGTCTCTGAGGTTCGTCTGAAGAACCGCTTCAAGTGGTCCACCGTCAGGTTGATCAATGACCTGGCAGCCACGGCTCTTGCCGTTCCCCTGCTAAGCAGCCGAGAGTTCTTCTCCTTGAACAAGGCAAAAGCCAGAAAAGGTCAAAACCTTGCACTGGTTGCTCCAGGGACAGGTCTGGGCCAGGCTGTGCTTGTCTTTCGGGACGGTGGGTATATTCCGGTTTCTTCCGAAGGGGGGCATGTTGATTTCGCACCAAACAGTGAAGCGGAGGTGGAGCTATGGCGCTACCTGCACAAGCGGTTTGGTCATGTGAGTGTAGAGAGGATCTTATCGGGTCCCGGGTTAGTGAACGTATACTTATGGCTTAAGGACTCGGGTCGCTATCGGGAACCTGCCTGGCTCGCTCGGAACATGAAGGAGATGGATCCGGCAAGAGCGATCACGGAAGCTGCACTTGAGGGTAAACATCCGCTGTGCGTGGAATCGCTCAATATGTTTGTCTCCATATTGGGGGCAGTTGCCGGCAACCTGGTCTTAACGGCTATGACGACTGGTGGGGTCTATCTGGGAGGTGGCATACCACCTAAAATCTTACCAAAGTTGCAGGAAGCGATTTTCATGCAATCGTTTACCAACAAGGGCAGGTTTAAAGAGTTTCTAGAACAAATACCCGTTAAGGTGATCCTCAATGAGCAGGCTGCCCTGTTGGGTGCGGCTCATTGTGCTCTTGAGCGCATTGGGCATGGTACATAGGGGATAGCGTAACGATGGAGGGGTCAGGAGCAGGCACTTTAGGGACAGGGTACGAAGTGTAAGGTGCAAGGTACAGGGTACACGGCCCTGAACCTTATACCGGAATTCTGCTGGATTCCATGGATTCCTTTCATGTTATGTTTTGCACCCTGGTGACCACTGGCGACAGACCTTTCATCAAGGCTGACAATATTCCGATCTTCCCAAAAACACCTTTCTACTTGCCCGCCCCACCTTGTGTGATTACCTTCCAAAGGTACTATCCCTAAACGCAAACTAGGACTTAGTGCGATTTCTCAGACACGTTTCCTGACAGCTTAGATCAGAGGGAATAACCATGAGACAAACAGCTGAACACAAACGGCTCGCCGACTATCGCGAGCGCAAGTCGAACTGGAAAAAGTGGGGACCATACCTGAGCGAGCGCTCCTGGGGAACGGTAAGGGAGGATTACAGTGAGGACGGAGAAGCCTGGGATTTTTTCCCACACGACCATGCCCGCAGCAAAGCCTACCGGTGGGGAGAGGACGGCCTTGCCGGCATTTGCGACCGCAACCAGTACCTCTGCTTCGCATTGGCTCTCTGGAATGAACATGATCCGTTCCTCAAAGAGCGGTTGTTCGGGCTCACCGGCTCCCAGGGGAACCACGGGGAGGATGTCAAAGAGAATTACTTCTATCTCGACAGTACCCCGACTCACAGCTATATGAAAATGCTCTACAAATATCCACAAGCTGAGTTTCCCTACGCCGAGTTGGTGGAAGAAAACGGTAAGCGCGGCTTCTTGGATTTCGAGTACGAACTTCTGGACACCGGGGTCTTCGCGGATGACCGCTATTTTGACGTATTCGTTGAATACGCCAAGGCGGGCCAAGAAGATATTCTGGTCAAGATCACCATTGTGAATCGCGGGGCTGAACCGGCTAGGTGTCATGTTCTGCCGACACTCTGGTTCCGGAACACCTGGAGTTGGGGCTACGAGGCCGGCCCCATGGGTGAGATCCAGGGTAAACCCCAGCTGCGCCAGATCGCAGGCTCTGAGGGTGTATCCGTTGTTGAGACCAATCACCCGGCAGCCGGGACCCACCACCTTTACGCCGAAGGCGAGCCTGAACTGATCTTCACGAATAACGAGACCAACGCAGAGTTGCTCCATGGCTTGCCCAACCCCAGCCCCTATGTCAAAGACGGTTTCCACCGCTACCTGGTCAATGGTGAGACGGGGGCGGTCAACCCTGACCATACCGGCACCAAGGTGGCAGCGGTGTATGAGGGAACCATAGCTCCGGCCGGATCGCTCACACTTCGACTCCGGTTGTCAAAGATCGCTCACCGGGATCCTTTCAAGAACTTTGAAACTATTTTTGCACAGCGATTATCTGAAGCGGACGAGTTCTACGCTGCTGTGCAAAACCCGAATCTGAGTGAGGATGAGACACGGGTGCAGCGCCAGGCCCTGGCGGGTATGCTCTGGTCCAAGCAATTGTACTACTATGACCTTGAGCAGTGGCTTAAGGGCGATCCTGGCGGCCCGCCGCCACCGCACTCTCGGAAGCACGGGCGCAACTACGACTGGAACCATCTCGTAAACTTTGATGTGATCTCCATGCCCGACAAGTGGGAGTATCCCTGGTACGCCACCTGGGACCTGGCCTTTCACTGCATCCCTCTGGCTCTGCTCGATACCGATTTTGCCAAGCGGCAAATGACGTTGATTACCCGGGAGTGGTACATGCATCCCAATGGGCAATTGCCAGCATACGAGTGGTCTTTCGGTGACGTCAACCCGCCGGTGCCCGCCTGGGCTGCCTGGCGAGTTTACAAAATCGACGCCAAGCAACAGGGGTGCCCCGACCGTGACTTTCTGGAGTCCGTTTTCCACAAAATGCTTCTGAACTTCACCTGGTGGGTGAACCGCAAAGATGAGGACGGCAACAACGTGTTCCAAGGAGGCTTTCTGGGGATGGATAACGTCAGCGTTTTTGACCGCAGCCAGGCTCTGCCCACCGGCGGCCACATCGACCAGTCGGATGGCACGGCCTGGATGGGCTTTTACTGCCTGACCATGCTAAAAATTGCCCTGGAATTGGCCAGAGAGGACCCGGTTTATCAGGATGTTGCCACCAAATTCTTCGAGCACTTTTTGCGCATTGGCCATGCGATGACCCATCGCGGCGAGCATGGAAACAGCCTCTGGGATGAGGAGGACGGCTTTTTCTACGATGTGCTCCATTTGCCCGGCGATCGGGTCATCGCGCTAAAGGTGCGTTCCATGGTGGGGTTACTCCCCCTGTTTGCGGTGGATACCATCGAGCCGGAGATTTTGGCAACAATGCCAGACGTTAAGCGTAGGATGCAGTGGTTCTACAACAATCGGCCTCACCTGAGTGGCAATTTGGCCTGCATCTACACCTCAGGCGTCGGGGAACGGAGGCTGCTGGCCATTCTGACTCGGGAGCGTTTGCTACGTGTTCTGGAGAAGATGCTCGATGAAAATGAGTTTCTCTCTGATTATGGTATTCGCTCGGTCTCTAAGTACCACAAAGAACATCCTTACAGTTTCCACGTGGACGGCCAAGCTCACACCATCAGCTACCAACCGGCCGAGTCTGAAAGCGACCTCTTTGGCGGCAACTCCAATTGGCGGGGTCCCATCTGGTTTCCGATGAATTACTTGATCATCGAATCCCTGCAGAAGTTCCATCACTACTACGGTGATGATCTGAAGGTGGAGTGCCCCACCGGGTCTGGCCAGACGATGACCCTGTGGGAGGTGGCCACCGAGTTGTCCAAACGACTGATGCGTCTGTTCCTGCGTAACGGTGATGGTGAGCGGGCCATTTACGGTGGACTGGAAACGTTTCAGAGAGATCCTCATTGGCGCGATCTGATTCTTTTCCATGAGTACTTTCATGGTGACAACGGAGCGGGTTTGGGGGCCAGCCATCAAACCGGTTGGACCGGCCTAGTGGCCAAGCTGATCCAGCAATCAGGAGGGCAGAGATGACCGAAAGCTATCAGCTATGAGCTAGAGCAAAGCCCTCAATCCACCGGGGCGGTTAGGGATTCAGGGATTGAAAAATTGATGAAGCCATCTTTTTCCGGTGCTCACTCATGAATGTTCCTTTTTCAGCAGAGCTATCCAATCCATTTCAATAGGATAAAGGAGAAAACACCATGAAGAGTTTCCATCAAAGTGAAGAACTGCCAGGAGTAGTGATGCCGGCGTGTCCCGAACAGAAGATCTTGCGGGGGCAGAAGGCGCTGGTGACAGGCGGTAATTCAGGCATTGGTAGAGCTGTGGCCATTGCCCTGGGACAAGCCGGCGCAGATGTTGTCGTCAATTACCTGCGGTCTGAAGAGAAGGCCAATGAAGTGGTTGAAGAGATCCGTGATTCCGGCAGTGGAGCGTATGCACACAAGACGGACGTTACCCGAGAAGATCAGGTCCAGGCTATGTTTCAGCGGATGTTTCAGGAATTTGGCACCATCGACATCCTTATCAACAATGCTGGCCTCCAAAAGGACGCCCCATTCGACCAGATGACTCTCGAACAATGGAACCAGGTGATAGGGGTAAACCTGACCGGCCAGTTCCTCTGCGCCCGAGAAGCGGTGCGAGAGTTCAAGCGCCGCGGTGTGGTCAAAGAGGTGTCCTGCTCAGCGGGCAAGATCATCTGTATCAGTTCGGTTCACGAGGTAATACCCTGGGCCGGCCATGTGAATTATGCGGCTTCCAAGGGCGGGGTGATGCTCATGATGAAGAGTATCGCCCAGGAGGTAGCTCCCCACCGCATCCGGGTCAACAGCATTGCCCCGGGAGCAATACGCACTCCCATTAATACCGCCGCATGGAGCACACCCGAGGCCTACGAAGAACTGATGAAGTTAGTACCGTACAACCGAATCGGCGAGCCGGAAGACATTGGCTGGGCTGCCGTCTGGTTAGCCTCGGACTATGCCGACTATGTGAACGGCACCAGCCTGTTCGTGGATGGCGGTATGACTCTTTATCCCGGCTTCACCGAGGGAGGTTAGCAGCCAGTCCTTCGACAGGTCTCACTGCCGAAAGGCTCGGGCCGAACGCAGGCTCACTCGAAGTCCTCAGGTCGAGTCGCTCAGGACTCGTATAAAGCGGGCAGCAAGCACGAAACCATCACCATATATCAGCAACTCCTGATTGGTATGTATCTTTTGAGTGGGCAATTGCTCATGGACTGGCAGTCACCACAGTCCCTGGGATGAGTATTGCAGCCCTTGGAGCGGGCATAGGAAGCGGCTATCCTGGCCCCTCTCCTCTCATAGGCCTCTTCCACCTCGCCTGAAGAAACACCTTTCGTTCCCGGGATATTGGTCATACCCGCATAGGAAACATTTGTTAAACCGGCGCTCCTAGCCTGCGCAACGCATCTTCTCATGAGCTCCCTGGTGGCCCCCGAGTGTTCATCCAGAACAAAGTTGGGCCTGAAAGAAAGAAAACAGACGGGGAGGTCTGGAGATATGGACGCGAGGAAGCGGCAGAGGGGTTCAATGTCCTCCTCGTTTACCCCGGGTATTGCCACTATTCTAAACTCCCACAGCTTGCCACCAGCTGTTCTTGCAACTATTTCGGCATTTCGCAAAACCGGGTCAACAACCGCGCCGGTGATGGCCCTCATGGTGTCATCGTAAAAAGCCTTTATGTCGAAGGTTATGGAGGTGGTGAAACTCAAGACCCTTCTCAGAGACTCCTCGGTCATGAAGCCGTTGGTATCGAAATTGACCTTCAGGGCGGGCCTGAGCCGCCTGGCCTCTTCCACGACCTTTTCGACGAAAGGAAGATGGACGGTGGGTTCGCCCCCGGAGAAAAAGATCCTGTCGGCGCCCATGAGAATTCCTGCCGGTGATTCCAGCATCCTTATTGATTCCACGGCGAGTGATGCTGGATCTATATAGCCGTCAACGGCCATCCGGTTGTCCGGAAATTGTGATATGGTCCAGTTTTGACAGCCTAAGCACTTGAAGTTACAACCGGCAACGAAAATGGTATAGCTTGAGGGAGGGGCTGGATGAA
>CAYFXH010000078.1:21095-22164 GCA_964346905.1 uncultured Desulfobacteraceae bacterium
AGTAAGCTTGTAATGCCGAGAGCGAGATACAAGGAACAAAGTGCTCAGATTAATGGCTTTTACCCAACTCAATTCTGGAGGCGACAATGGGACCCGCCATGCGGCATACACCCAGCTCTCCTGCCACTCGGTCTACACCGCAGCGGTGCTCACACAAAATGCACTCTTTTAGATCATTTTCCCAATTCAGTCCTTTCATAGAGGTACTTATAACGTAAGACTTCCTACAAAGCTAGATGGTGAAAACCTCAAACACAGGCCAGGTATTGTTTTTTTGCGGTGACGTCGTTGGCAAATCAATAGTCTTCATTGAAAATCAACCATGCATCAGAGGGCAAGTGCCCCTGCTCGACAGCAGTCTCGTAAGAATGACTGAGACCTTCCACCGCATGGGTTAAGGCATATGCTTCGTTGCTGTCAGATTTCAACTCAGGTACATGTATACTCGGTTGTTCCGGAGTTTTAATGAAATGGCTTTGCTCAAAATAAATTTCTTTGTCTCCCGGATATCTAAACAGCCTTATACGAATTTTGGGAGTGAGGTCACCCAGATGGAAAGAAACTTCGCGTACGAAAATCTTGGCATCCTTTACCGTTTTCTGTGAAACCGCATCATCAATTGTCCATGCCAAAATGATATCCTCCTTTCTCTCGTCTTTCCCCAGCCATATTTCTTGGTTATACTATAGCCTAGGAAGGTACAATTACCTCCTTCTCCCGTCCCCACCCCTGTTGTGACGGTTTGCAGGGGTGGGGATTTGTTTACTGCCCCCTGGCCTTTACCACGCATATTATGTTGGGGGAAACTTCCGATACTTTACTCCTTGATATTTTCGAGTTATACTAGTGGTCGGGTAGGGTTTAGATGATCCCCGTTTGGACCCTGCCCCATTGAAACCTCCCTGGATTAGCCCCACCCTGCCTAAGGGTGGGGTACTTTTTTGGCGTACGAGGATTTTTCCCAGGAGTTTCCCCAAAAAGCCCAGGTGCTCAATAAAGCGAACTGGCTTTTCGTGGTGTTTCTTCTGAGTGACTGCGGTAGGTCTGAGCCACTTCCCCGTCTGTGGTT
>CAYFXH010000079.1:0-20787 GCA_964346905.1 uncultured Desulfobacteraceae bacterium
GCTCCGCAGGGCAGGGTGCTGGGTAATGCCCAGTCCCGGTGACGGGAAGGAAAGTGCCACAGAAAACAAACCGCCTTGGGGAACTGGTTGTTTCTTGGGGTAAGGGTGAAACGGTGAGGTAAGAGCTCACCAGCTCCGGTGGTGACATCGGAGGCTCGGCAAACCCCACCTGGAGCAAGACCGAATAGGAGAGCGCTGAGGGCGGCCCGTCCAAGCTCTCGGGTAGGTCGCTTGAGACCTCGAGAAATCGGGGTTCTAGATGAATGATCATCGTCCTTCGGGAAGTGATTCCCGATGGAAACAGAACTCGGCTTATGACCTGCTCTATTCTCTTTTTTATTGCGCACTTGAATGGTAAATTACATTCTTTGAGCGTGGTAAAAGTGCCATGGCTTTGCCCTGAAAGAATATTCAGGAAGTGTTGGAGTACTGGAGTACTGACGCATAAGGATAGAGAATTACAGAATTGCCAGTTTTTTTGCTTTTTTACTTGTGTATCGCTCCATTGCCCCATCTCACCATTACTCCTGAAGCCACCTGAGCAGGTAGCACGGCCCTCCACTGGGGTATGGCAAAGCCACGTCCTGTGGGAGTGCATTCTTTACTATACCTTACTGCATTCGCCCCTTAGTTCCCTAACGATAGAACCGTTATGCGTGTTGTTGCCATAATCCCAGCTGCCGGTGAAGGCCGGCGCATGGGCGGAGCCCTTGAAAAGCAGTTCTTGCACTTGAGAGGAATTCCTATTCTTGCCCATACGCTTAAGGTGTTCGACCAGAGCCCCGAGGTTGACGGTGTGGTGTTGGTGGTAGCAGGGCAACAGCAAAAGGCCCTGGAAGAGAAAGTTCTCGGACCTTACCCATGTGCTAAACTTTTGAGGGTGGTGGACGGTGGCCGGGAACGTCAAGATAGCGTGGCCTGTGGCCTTGAGGCAGTTCCACCTGAGTGTGAGTTGGTGGTGGTTCACGATGGAGTGCGACCTTTAGTGAGTATTGATCTACTGGGATCAGTGCTGGAGGCCGCTCACTTATATGGAGCGGCACTGGCAGCCATACCCGCGGGCGACACGGTGAAACGTGTTGAGGACGATCGTGTGATGGCCACCCTGGATCGGGAGGCAATCTGGCTGGCGCAAACGCCGCAGGCTTTTCACACCAGACTTTTCCGCCGTGCCTGCGAGGAGGCTGCCAGCGCTCAAGTAACCGTCACCGATGATGCTGCACTCGTGGAGCGCTTGGGGGCTTCGGTACATGTGGTCCTTGGCTCTCCAGAGAATATTAAGGTCACCACACCATCTGACTTGGTGCTGGCAGAAGCCATCCTCCTTGAGCGCGAAGGGAGGTCATAGGACAGCAGGCAGCTGGCAGTTATAGCATAGCGCAAAGCGCAAAGCGCAGAGCGAAAGAAAATACATACCCGGAATTACGCACTAAGTACTAGGCACCGTGGAACGAAGCGGGTAGGCAGGAACACGGCGACGCGGCGAGGAGGTCAGGGGGCAGCGGGCAGAAGTCAGAGATCGGAGGTCAGAGGTCTAAATTTACCCAAAATTGGTAATACCAGAAATGGGTAAGATGTGAGATGTGAAATACTTTTCACTGCTTACCGCTTACGAAAACTCATTAACGAACTGACCAATCGGTTATTTGACGTATGATTAAACTTGAAAATTGGAACGTAGAGCATGATTAGAATAGGATTCGGCTATGATGCGCATCGCTTGGTCTCCGGCAGACCGCTCATTCTTGGCGGTGTAACCATTCCGTATGATCGTGGCTTAAAGGGCCACTCTGATGCTGATGTGCTACTTCATGCTGCCTGCGAGGCACTCCTCGGGGCAGCTGCTCTGGGGGACTTGGGAAGTCACTTTCCAGATACTGACCCAGAGTTGGAGGGAGTGTCCAGTATCATACTCCTCAAAAAGGTTGCTGTGATGGTGCGAGAAGCTGGCTTTGCGGTGCAGAACTTGGACAGCACCGTGGTGGCACAATCGCCGAAGCTGGCCGCACACATTAACACCATGATTGCCACCATTGCTGATGCCCTGGAGGTGAGCCCTCAGCAGGTGAGTGTAAAGGCCACTACCACGGAAGGCATGGGGTTTACCGGTAGTGGGGAGGGAATTGCCGCCTACGCTGTGGCTTCTCTATTGGCAGAAAAAAAAAGACAATAAAGAATTCAGGCCCGGAAGATCTGGCTTTGCCCTCAAAGGATATTCAGGGAGTATTGGAGTACTGGAGTATTGGGATAGAGAATTACAGAATTGCCAGTTTTTTGCTTTTTTACTTTTGCCTTACTCCATTACTCCATCTCTCCATCACTCCTGAAGTTACCTGAGCAGGTATCACGACCCTCTTTTGAAGGGAGGTCAAAACCATCGAACTTTCACCATGCCCAAAGGAGGTGGGTTTCCAGGGCACATACACAGGGGAACTTGAGAACATGACCATTCAAATTTACAACACCTTGAGCAACCAAAAAGAACCGTTCACCCCCTTGCAAGCAGGTCGCGTTCACATGTACGTATGCGGGATCACCGCCTATGATTTGTGCCATGTTGGTCATGCCCGCTCAGCTATTGTCTTTGATGTGATCTACCGCTACTTAAAATACCGCGGCTTTGATGTGGTTTGCGTGCGGAACTTCACTGACGTTGACGACAAAATTATCAAACGAGCCCAGGAAGAAGGAACCGATTCGGAGACCATCGCCGAACGCTACATAGAAGCCTTTTATGAAGATATGGATCAATTGGGTGTGGCCCGGCCGACCCATGAGCCACGGGCCACCGAGTTCATTTCGGAAATGATTGAACTGATTGAGAAGCTAATAGACAAGGGATACGCTTACCAAGTGAATGGTGACGTGTATTTTGCCGTTGATAGATTTCCCGAATATGGAAAGCTTTCCAAACGCAGCCTGGATGAAATGCTAGCTGGGGCAAGGGTTGCCGTCGAACCCAACAAAAAGAACCCTATGGATTTTGCCCTCTGGAAAGCAAGCAAACCAGGAGAGCCGGCATGGCCTAGCCCGTGGGGACAGGGCCGGCCGGGCTGGCATATTGAGTGCTCGGCTATGAGCACTCAATATCTGGGCAGCAGCTTCGACATTCATGGCGGCGGCAAGGATCTAATTTTCCCTCACCACGAAAACGAGATTGCCCAGTCGGAGGCCGCACATGGGACCAGCTTCGTCAAGTACTGGATACACAACGGTTTTGTGAACGCGGATCAGGAAAAAATGTCCAAGTCCCTGGGGAACTTCTTCACCATTCGTGAGGTCCTTGAGCACTACCAGCCAGAGGTTTTGCGACTATTTCTCCTTTCAAGTCATTACCGCAGTCCCGTGGACTTCTCACCCGACAGTATGGCGGAGGCAAGGCGTGGTCTTGAACGACTTTATCAGACAATTGCTCAGGCGGAGGAATACATTGTCACCTTAACCGTAGATGAACCATTACCAACGAGCGATGATTCTGAATTCAGGAGCCTGAGAGACAAGATCGAAAACCTTCCCAGTCGATTTCAGGAAGAGATGGACGACGATTTCAACACTGCAGCCGCTTTAGGGCACCTGTTCGATCTGAGCCGGGCGATCAATCGGTTTCTGGATGGCCTGATGCAGAAGGCCAACCCGGAAGAGGAAGGGCTGCTTTCTCACGGAGTTCACCGTTTGCGCGAGTGCGGCGCAGTTCTCGGCCTGCTGCAACAATCACCCGAAGATTTCTTTCAGGAGGACAGTCGTCTCTTGCTATCGACCTTGGATATCAGCGAGGAGGAGATAGAAAGACTGATTGCCGAGAGAGCTCAGGCGAGGAAGGAGAAAAACTGGGCTCGGGCAGATGAAATACGGGACGATCTGGAAGCAATGTCCATCATTTTAGAAGACAGGCTTGATGGCACGCGCTGGCGGGTTAGATCGTAAATCACATAGCGCCATTTCACCTTTCTCATCTCTCATTTCGCATTTATCATTGCACATCGACGGATCAGACTTATGGTCAGGTTCTTCAAAATGAGAAATGCCTCATGTGAAATGAGAACTGTGTTAGCTGCTAACTGCCTCCTGCCTGCTGTTTTTTCTCAATCTTAGCCCATGTATCCCGTAGCGTTACCGTCCGGTTGAATACCATTCCTTTCTCGGAAGAGTCGGGATCGAAGCAGAAGTAACCCAGCCTCTCGAACTGATAACGGCTTCTAGGTGCGGCGCCCGCTAAACTCGGTTCAACTCGGCAAGATCTCAACGTCTCTAATGAGTTCGAGTTAACATTGACTGTGAAATCGGAACCAGCCGCTTCATCTTCTGGCTCCGGCTTTATGAAGAGGTGATCGTACAAACGCACTTCGGCTTCTAGCGCGTGTCCAGCCGAAACCCAGTGCAACGTTCCCCTGACCTTGCGTCCGTCCGCAGACCAGCCGCCTCGTGTCTCTGGATCATAGGTGCAGCGCAGTTCAACCACTTCGCCGGTTTTTTCATCCTTTACCACGTCGTTACAGGTAATGTAGTACCCATAGCGGAGCCGCACCTCACCACCGGGGGCTAGACGGAACCACTTTTTCGGTGGATCCTCACGAAAATCATCCCGTTCGATGTAGAGCACCCGAGAAAAAGGAACCATCCGTGTTCCCATCGTGGGATCTTCAGGATTGTTTATGGCCTCTAGCTCTTCCACCTTATCTTCTGGATAGTTGTCGATGACCACTCGGAGTGGACGCAAAACGGACATAACCCGCGGAGCTCGTTTGTTTAAGTCTTCGCGGATGCAATACTCCAGCAGTTTTATGTCCACCGTACTATCCTTTTTTGCCACGCCTATACGCTCACAAAAATCTTGGATTGACTCCGGTGTGTAGCCACGTCTCCGAAGCCCCGATATTGTTGGCATTCGCGGGTCATCCCAGCCAGCGACATGTCCTTCTTCCACCAAGCGCAGAAGCTTGCGCTTGCTCATTACTGTATGGGTCAGGTTCAGCCGGGCGAACTCTATTTGCTGTGGATGATAAACCTTCAGCTGATCAAGGAACCAGTCATACAAGGGACGGTGATCTTCGAATTCCAACGTGCAGATGGAATGCGTGATGGATTCGATTGAATCACTGAGACCGTGGGCCCAGTCGTACATGGGATAAATACACCAACTGTCACCCGTTCGGTGATGCTCTGCATGGAGAATACGGTACATGACTGGATCACGCATGTTCAGATTTCCTGAAGCCATGTCGATTTTTGCCCTAAGCACGTGGGAGCCGTCCTCGAATTCTCCTGCCCGCATGCGCTCAAATAGGTCGAGGTTCTCATTCACCGAACGGTTACGATAGGGGCTCTCCTTACCGGGTTCGGTCAAGGTTCCGCGGTACTCCTTAATTTCCTCGGCGCTCAAACTGTCAACGTAAGCCTTGCCATCTTTAATCAATTGCACAGCGTACTGATAAAGTTGTTCAAAATAGTCGGAAGCGTAATAAAGCCTGTCGTTCCAGTCAAATCCGAGCCAGCGAACATCCTCTTTGATTGCTTCAACATATTCAACATCTTCTTTGGTGGGGTTGGTATCATCGAATCTTAGATTGCACAGGCCTCCGTATTCGGCAGCGAGACCAAAATTGAGACAGATTGATTTGGCGTGTCCAATATGCAAATAGCCATTGGGTTCAGGTGGAAATCGGGTCATGACGCGACCGTCGTATTTGTTGCTCTCCATGTCTTCCTCGATGATTCTTCTGATAAAGTGAAGAGAAGGAACATAATCGGTCGTGGTCATAGTTGCGACTCCTTACTTGATGGTACGGTATCAGATAATCCGGCTACACATTATATGTGTCCGTGCAAGACTATTCAATGAGTAAACGATAACCAGTGAGGAGTTCCTGTGGGAGCATGCTCTTGCCTGCGATTTGAAGACTAGCTGGCTGAGGAGCAACCAGATCGCAACGGGGATGTTGCTCCTAGCTGATGATTTGATTCAAAGTATTGCAAAAATTCTTCCGCGAGCCAGGTCTTGCCACAATTTGGGGTAAACCCTATAATTTCTCTAACATAGGGCCAAAAGTGGTACGGTCAGATACGAGTGAAGTCGTAATGAAACCCTTTCGATTGGTGACAGAATTCGAACCGCGCGGAGATCAACCCGCAGCCATTGAGGCTCTGACGGATGGCGTGGAACGCGGCCTTACCCACCAGGTACTGTTGGGAGTCACCGGATCCGGTAAGACTTTCACCATGGCCAACATTATCGGTAAAGTCCAAAAGCCAACTCTAGTGATTGCTCCCAACAAGACCTTGGCGGCTCAGCTGTATGGCGAGTTTAGGAGACTGTTTCCTGAAAATGCTGTGGAATATTTCGTCTCTTACTATGATTACTACCAGCCCGAGGCTTATGTTCCGCCGACGGATACCTATATCGCCAAGGATGCCTCCATCAATGAAGAGATCGATAAGATGCGGCATTCGGCCACACGGTCGTTGCTCGAACGCCGTGATGTGATAATTGTTGCGAGTGTCTCTTGCATTTATGGGCTAGGTTCTCCGGAGGCCTATCAGGGGCTGCTCCTCCATCTTGACAACGGTCAGGAGATTGAGCGGGATTTGGTGCTGAGGAAGTTGGTTGAGATTCACTATCAGCGCAGTGATATGGATTTTCACCGAGGTACCTTCAGGGTCAGGGGGGACGTGGTGGAAATCTTTCCCGCCCATGAGGAAGAGCGGGCCGTGCGCATCGAATTCTTCGGCAACCAAGTGGAGCGTATTCTGGAAATTGATCCGCTTTGGGGCCGAGCGCTTCGGGAACTCTCGCGCCTTGCAGTGTACCCAGCTAGCCACTACGTAACAACGCGGCCCGTGGTGGAACAGGCCATTAGAGCTATCCAGGCAGAACTTAAAGAGAGGTTAGTTGAACTAAAAGGGCAAGGGAAGCTTCTGGAGGCACAAAGACTGGAGGAGCGAACTCGTTTCGACTTGGAAATGCTCCAAGAGTTAGGTTACTGCACGGGCATTGAGAACTACTCGCGCCATCTCACTGGACGTCATCCCGGCGAACCGCCACCCTGTTTGTTGGACTACTATCCAAAGGACAGCCTTTTTTTTATTGACGAGAGCCACATCACTGTCCCCCAATTACAAGGAATGTATCGTGGTGACCGATCTCGCAAGCTCACCCTGGTTGAATACGGTTTCCGTCTCCCCTCCGCTCTTGACAATCGGCCACTGTCCTTTGAAGAATTCGAGTGCGTTGTACCTCAGGCTATCTATGTTTCGGCTACACCGGCAGAGTATGAACTAGAGAAGGCTCAAGGAGTTGTGGTGGAGCAAATTATCCGACCCACCGGGCTAATGGACCCAAAGATTAGCGTGCGATCTGCTGACAACCAGGTGGACGACCTCCTTGGAGAAATTCGGCTCCGGGCAAGACGCAACGAAAGAGTCCTGGTCACAACCCTCACCAAAAGAATGGCCGAGGATCTCACCGAGTACCTAACAGATCTGGGGGTACGGGTCCGTTATCTCCACTCTGACATCAACACCATCGAGCGGGTAGAAATCATCCGTGACCTCCGACTTGGTCACTTTGATGTGCTGGTAGGTATTAACCTCCTCCGTGAAGGTCTGGACATTCCAGAAGTGTCGTTGGTTTCCATTCTTGATTCGGACAAGGAAGGCTTCTTGCGCTCGGAGAGATCACTTATTCAGACGTGCGGGAGAGCAGCACGCAATGTGGCAGGAGAGGTAGTTCTCTACGGTAGTGAAACCACCCCATCCATGTCCAGGGCTGTGAAGGAGACGAACCGGAGACGTCGGCTGCAGGCCGAATTCAATGAAAAACATGGAATAACCCCGGAGACCATTCGAAAAGAGATTCATAATATTCTGGATTCAGTGTATGAGGGAGACTACGTAACCGTGCCAGCTGTGGCGGAGAAGGTTGTTGAATACCAAACAATAGATGAGCTTGATCAGCACATTGGCGATTTGGAAAAGCAGATGAAAGAAGCTGCTGCCAATCTTGAATTTGAGAAAGCTGCCCGTTTGCGCGACGAGGTCCGTGAACTCCGAGAGCAGCGTTTGGAGATGTACTAGAAGCACAGAGCGCATAAAGACATTTCTCATTTCGCATTTTGATGAAGTGTTTTTTACATGTCATTTCTCAATGTGCAATGATAGATGCGCAATGAGAAATCTTCCCAATGCCCAGTTAACCATAACTTGATGGTAATTGAACAGACTGACATGCCCATACCCAGCAACCTAAAGGAAAAGCTGAACAATCTACCCCCCAGCCCTGGCGTGTATCTCATGAAGGACGCCAAGGGAAATATCATCTATGTGGGTAAAGGAAAGGATTTGCGCAAAAGAGTGCTTTCCTATTTTCGCGAGACGAACCATATTTCCCCAAAGACCCGGGTGCTCGTTTCAAAGGTGGCAGACTTTAAGGTTATTCTTACTGCCACAGAAAAAGAGGCATTGATACTCGAGTCCAACCTTATCAAGCGGCATCGTCCTCGCTACAACGTGGTACTGCGCGACGACAAGAGATATTTGGTTCTCCGCTTGAATCCGAAGGACGACTATCCCAGGTTGTCGCTGGTCCGGCGAATCCGCAATGATGGTGCCCTCTACTTTGGCCCCTACGCCTCGGCGCAGGCTGTGCGGCAAACACTTAAAGTGCTCCACGCAACGTTTCCCTTGCGCCAGTGTAGCGGCCACAAGTTCCAGCAGCGTCAGCGGCCTTGCCTAAACCATCAGATGGGTCGATGTCTAGGGTTGTGCGGTGGAACAGTGTCGCCAGAGGAGTACGCCCCCGTGGTTGAGCAGGCAGTGCTCTTTCTAAAGGGACGTACTCAGGATCTACAAACCAGATTGCGGGAGGAGATGGAACGAGCTGCAGACGGCCTGGAGTTTGAAAAAGCTGCCATGTACCGGGACCGTTTACATGCCGTGGAGAAGACTTTGGAAAGGCAGTTGGTGGTATCATCGCATTTTCGCCATCGAGATGTTGTCGGCACGCACGAGTTCGATGATAATCTTGCACTGGCAGTGTTATTCATTAGAGGCGGGCGCATGGTGGGGAGTCGGGCTTTTCTATTCAAAAGCGCACAGGGAGGCTCTCCCGAGGTCGTGCACGCATTCATCCAGCAATATTATGGGCAGGACAGGGCTATCCCCGAAGAAATATTGATCGGCGAGCCCATTCGAGAGCAAGAACTGCTGGCTGAATGGCTCACTGACCTGAAAGAAAAACAGGTGAGGATAAGGGTTGCCAAAAGAGGAGAAGGCCGACAATTGCTGGCCATGGCGGCTCACAATGCGGCGAACTATCTCCTTAGTGAGATGCCACGGGCCACCGATCCTACCCCGGCACTGGAACAGTTGCAAGAACGTCTGGGACTCGAGTCCTTTCCGCACCGGTTGGAGTGCGTGGATATTTCCAATATTCGCGGCCAGTTTCCGGTAGGATCACTGGTAGTTTTTCGGGATGGCGAACCGGACAAGTCAGCTTACCGTCGCTACCGAATAAGGACCGTGGATCAGATCGATGACACAGCGATGATGGCTGAGGTTTTACAACGGCGCTTCACCGACCAGCAAGATTCCGAAGTGCTACCAGACCTATTGGTGTTGGACGGGGGTAAAGCTCAACTGAATCAGGCTGTGGCGGTTCTTACCGAACTAAATTTGCTGGAACGGGTGAAGGTGGTGGCTTTGGCAAAAAAGCCGCGAATCACCCCGGGGGTTGCAGCGAATACGGGTGACAGACTCTATCTGCCAGGCAGAAAAAACCCGTTGCTGCTTAAAAAGGACCCGCCGTTGCTTTTTCTGCTTGGTCGACTGCGGGATGAAGCGCACCGTTTTGCACTTAGCTATTATCAGAAACGACACCGACGAAGCACGCTGCAATCTCGTTTGGATGAGATTCATGGAATCGGGCCAAAACGCCGTCGTAATTTGATGCTCCAATTCGGGTCGATTAGTCGCCTGGCAAAAGCCTCCGTTGAGGAAATCAGCCAGGTTTCAGGTGTAAGCCGTACCCTCGCTGAAAAGATTCGCTCTGCTCTTGAGAGGACGGAGTAGGTGTCCTTGGGTATATAGGAAGGAAGGCAGAGAGAATGACGCCAAGCGGAGGGCGTGAGTATGAGAGAGAGCGATGTGTCTGACAGATCAGAGTGCTTTGAGGTATGATAAAGCCGGTTGTGTAATAGCTGCTGCCGACGGTTGTATTAAACCTCTAAAAATCGTAATCTTATACCCGTGAGTCGAAACTCGCAACGGGCCTTACCTAAGAAGGAGAGATCTAAGCATGGATGAGGTAAGAGTTCGGTTCCCCCCCAGTCCAACAGGATACCTGCACATAGGCGGAGCCAGGACTGCCATATATAACTGGCTTTTTGCCAAAAAGACTGGAGGCGTGCTGATCCTTAGGATCGAAGACACCGATACCGAGCGTTCCACCGAAGAGTCCATACGGGGTATCGTGGATGGGCTCAGCTGGTTGGGAATAGACTGGGACGAAGGGCCCTATTCTCAATCGGCCCATGCTGACGATCATCGTCAAGCAGCCCAGAAGTTGCTGGAGAGAGGGCACGCTTACAAGTGCTTCTGCACTCCGGAAATACTGGAGCATAAGCGGGAAGAGGCGAGAAAAAGGAAGGATGACTATCACTACGATGGGACCTGCCGCAATCTTTCTGCTGACGAGGTCAGCAGGCTGGAAGCAGAGGGCCAATCCTACGTAATTCGTTTCAAGGTTCCCCGAGGCCCGGGAAGCGTGGTTTTTGAGGATGCAGTTTACGGAATAATAGAGAAGAAATACCGGGATCTTGGAGATTTCGTTATCGTTCGCTCTAACGGCTTGCCTCTTTACGTCCTATCTAATGCAGTGGATGACATCCGCGATCGCATCACTCATGTGATCCGGGGTCAAGATCATCTGGCCAACACGCCCAAACAGATCCTCATTTATGAAGCCCTCGAGGAGAGGTTGCCGCAGTTTGCTCACATGCCGCTTACCCTGGATCCCCAAAAGCGCAAGATCTCCAAACGGGCTCATGGTGAAGTTGTGGCTGTACAATACTATCGCGAGCACGGTTTCCTACCATGGGCTCTGCTCAATTTCCTTGTTTTGCTGGGATGGTCCACCTCGGATAACCGGGAGATCTTCTCCAAAGATGAACTCATCGAGGCCTTTTCCCTGGCGGGCATCAACCGCGCCAATTCCGTGTTCGATATTCGCAAAGATGATCCCAAATTTTTCACCGATCCCAAGGCATTGAGTATCAATGCCCATTATCTGCGGACCATGCCTCTGGAGGAATTGCTCCCGTATGTTCAGGTAGAACTGGAGGCTGCTGGGTTGTGGGATCCCACCTTTGCTGGCGACAAGAAATCCTGGTTTGCTTCCACAGTTGACCTGATTCGCAGCCGTTACCATACCACCAAGGACTTTGTAGAATTGGGCCGACCTTACTTCGCGGAAGATTTTCCCATTGAGGAGCAGGTATTGCGCAAGAACCTGCTCAAACATGAGAACCTGCAAGAATGGCTGCCCTTGCTGGCAAATAGGCTGGAAGCACTGGAGGATTTTACCCCGCATCAGTTGGAAGAGGCCATCCGTGGACTGGCTGCCGAACTGGATATCAAGGCCGGAATTCTCATCAATGGTGCGCGAACGGCTGTTACCGGTCAAGCCGCTGGGCCTGGTCTTTTTGACATACTCGCAGCGGTGGGCAAGAGGAGAGTTGTGCACCGTTTGCGCGAGATCCCTCGGGTTTTTGCTTGAAACGAATGGTTGGTGACGACCTCAACTTAGTCACGATCTCCCAACTCTCATGGCTGCCATCAGCAGGATATGAAAGGGCGCGAAAGAAGGCGGATTTGGTTGGTAGAGATCACGGGTTGCTGGCACGGTTTTTGAAGGGAGCAATCTCTGCAGTGTGTGTGACTTCTCGCGTCCTGGATAGAAGAATCATAATGGTATAGTTTCTTGACAGACCCGAAGCCGTTGTGACAAAGTTGCGAGGAACACACGACAGAACCATGGGTAGAGAGGAGTGGGTGCTTATATGGTCTTTGGTGAGGCATCTTTGAGCGGACTCTACATCGACATCGCCATTGCGGTGATTATTTTCTTCTTCATGTTCTTTGAGATTGCTGCTCACTACAGGACAAAAAAGAAGCTGGGAGATTTGGGAAAAAGAATTGTCACCCTGGAGCAAGATCAGTCGGAAATGTTTTTAAAATTGGAGGAAAAGGCCAACTCAGTCAGGGAAATGGTGTTTGAAAAGGCAAATCCGTTAACCAATAAACTCAACGAGTTGTCCCAAAGAACCAATGTAATACTAGAGAAGAACGAGGCGATCAGACAGGATCTGGAGCAGAAAGCAGGCTCGCTGCAAGCTTCGGTAGACGATACCGCTGCTCAGTTCAATTCTTCCCACGACGCTATAAGGAAAATAGTCCAAGAAGGCAAGAATGAAATAGAAAGAATGGCTAAGGACGTGAATGAGTTTGCGGAAGAAATCAAGAAAATGAAAGATTTCATCAGAGAGCGCACAATTGACATGGAGCTGTAGCCCATGCAAGAAAGCCAGGCCACCATCCTGTTCGCCGACCTCATGAATTCCACGGAGTTGGCGAAGAACCTTACCCTCCAGGAATACGACGACATGCTCGTCGACTTTCAAAACCTCATGTTTGAGGTGGTTTCGCACCACCTCGAATACTATGACTTCGAAGGTGATGGGGTTGACTCGGAGTGGTCCATTTCCGGCGACGAACTGCGAGTCTTTCTCTACTCTGAAAATGTGGATTTCGATATTCGAAATGCGCTGATAATTGCTACAAAGATCAAACTGGCCTGGCTGTCATCCAACTTCAACCAGAAAGTCCTGAGTGAGGGGCGGTTAGTATCACGCATCGGCGTTGGTATCAATTGCGGCAAAGTCATCAAAGACGTGAGACCATGGCGAGTGAAGATGGGTAAGGCGCAGCCAAATATCGAAGGTTACGCTATTAATCTCACCAAGCGCATAGAGTCCGCCTCCCGTGAGGGCAGTGGTTATCAGATTATGGTGGGTGCAAGTCTCTACAAAAGATGCCAGCAGAACAGTGGCATAAACGTGGCTTTCGGTAATCCAAAAAGTTTGGTTTTCAGAGGACTGGGTCAAAAAATACCTGTTTATGAGGTGATCTCTTTCGTAAATTTTGAAGTTCTGCCTTCAATGCCTGCATCCCTCCAGGATGGCCTCCTGGAAAAAATGGAGAACACGGTTCGGGACGCAATGCCGGAGCCGTGGATTTTCATTGTTCTTCTTCGCTCTTACATTTCGATGATAGCCTCGAATCAGCATGACAATCTCGATGTCAAGGCGGTGGAACTTGCTCAGCAGGCCTTGGAGGTGGTGGAATACAAGCCGGTTATCTACAATATGCTGGGATGGCTGTATACCCACGGCGACAACGTGCGCAATTTAGAGATGGCATTTCATTACTTTGATCAGTGCCTCGGCTTGCAACCGAAAAATGAGGCAGCCCTTCTTCACCGCGCCAGGATACTGGAAGAGATGGGGCAGACCGATCTTGCTCGACACGCCTATCAGGAAATTCTATTTCAGAATCGTGATCACCCGGAAGCACGAAGAAAGGTTGCGCACTACGGAACTGCTCAAGGATAAGATACAGGGAAGGGGCCGTCTCTTACAATCCCACCTTAAGGTCTCATCTGCACACACCTCCTGTTGCTATCCCTCTCTTGGCTCGCGAGTATTGTGACGCGCATGCCCTCACGAGTAGAAACTAAGGAGACAGTAGTCAGTAGGTAGAGTTCAGGAAAAATACCAACCACAGCGCTTTGGTGCTTGGTGTTCAGTTCAGACTTTGGGATACAGGAGATCTAGGGCGGTGAACTGATCGGTTCCGCGGACTTGATTGTCCCGGAGGAACTGGCGCAAGGCTTTACGGGTAATGCAACGGGAATGCTTCGAAAAACAGGTTTCCTTAGTACAATAACTTAAAGGAGTGGATTCGTGACGAATCTCATGATGTTGGCAGGTAAGACACGGCTTTAGTACCATGGTCTGACTCCATTGGCACGAAGCGCCCAGCGCTTAACGCAGAGCGTGGATTAGATAAATAGTTGATGAGTCACCTAGTCAATATGTTTAATTGTCAGATGCAGGACTAGTGCCAAAAGATACAAACTTACATAATGAAATGCATAAGAAGACTGATACAGTAATTTGGGAAAGATTGAGAAAAATTATCCGAAAGACGTATTAGTTTCAACGCGCCTATTTGACCAATTAACCAATCTACTAGTGTCCATTCACAAATCAACGATTTTCGCATGGAGTTGTCAGCAGTTAGCGATCAGCATTCAGCCCAACCTGTTGTGATTAAATCCTTTTCGCTGAAAGCTGAGCGCTGATTGCGCCAGTTCGAAAACAGCACTTTTCGGATGAGCACTAACTAATTCTCCTGCGAGCTTAGGGAAGCTATGCGCTATGCGCTTACGGTGATATCGGTTCAACGTCCTCTTGGTTGAGTTCCACAGAGACCGCCTGTTGGATTATGTCTATGGCCACCACTAATCTGGTCTTCTCATTCCGCTTGCGTACCAAAATACCCTCACAGCCGTATAAGGGGCCATGGACAATTCTAACTCGCATGCCTTCTTTTAAGTACGGGTGGCTGGTAAGCACGCTAGCGTTGCCCAAGAGTGTTATCAAGCTGTTCATCTGACTGTCCGGTACCGGAAGGGGACCATCTTTGTTTCGCACTATTCGAACAACGCCGGGTGTCTGCAAGATTTTCACTTGTTGATAGTTGTCCAGTAAGGCCCGAACGAAAAGGTATCCGGGGAAAATGGGTACCTGGATTTTCTTGCGTCGATCTCGGCGTCGACTCCAGCGCTCCATTTGTGGGAAGAGGCACTCGAAGGATTTGGTCATCAGTCGAGCGTAAACCTTGCTCTCGTGGCGAACCTGGGCGTACACTGCATACCAGGCTGGCGACATTTGAGAAACCGACGGTTCCATAATGTGTCCCGACATGGGAGCTGCGGTGGTGTGGCAAGGAAAACAGCAACCATACAGTCATTGCAAGGATGGTATCGCCCCATTCTCAAGGTTGTCAAGAGTAAATTGGCCCGCGTAACTAATCCTAGAGGATCGATTGGTTATTACTTGACAAACCAAGCTAAATTGACGAAATAATAGGGACCCTCAGCGAGAAATTCACTTTGTTGCCCGTTCCTCACAAATCATGTGGTCAACTGGGGCTGTTCATCATCCGATCTCCTCAGTCGGGGCGGGACCTATGTGTTTCTGTTCCAGGCTGCTTCGCCGGAGCGTATTTGCCCATTTTTAACATGTCCATCATAGTAACTGCCCCAAACCTCTCATGAGGCTGGCTACCCATTGTCGGGTTGCGTCTGGATGTAGCCGATATGAAAGCCGATATGAAAGCCGACGAGAAAGCCGACAATATGGTTCAATTGGAAGCTCAAAATCTCCGTCTCAGTTTTGGCGGTTTAACCGCTCTCAGTGGTGTTAGCCTGTCGGTAAATCGGGGTGAAATCTTCGCCATTATTGGCCCCAACGGCGCCGGTAAAACCTGCATTTTGAACTGTATCTGCCGATTTTACCATCCTGAGCAAGGGAAAATTTTGTTTGAAGGCAAGGATATCTCACGCCTGGCCCCCCACAAAGTACCACAACTGGGCATAGCCCGCACATTCCAGAATATCGAGCTGTTTCAGGGAATGACTGTGCTGGACAATATCAAGCTCGGAGCACATGTCCACTTACAATCAGGTTTCCTTACCGGTGGATTCTACTGGGGCAAGGCCCGCAGAGAGGAGATGCGGTTGCGCCAGGAGGTTGAGGAACGCATCATCGACCTGTTGGAGATTCAGGCCATTCGCAAGAAAATTGTAGGTACGCTCCCCTATGGTTTACAGAAGCGGGTGGAACTAGCCCGGGCCTTGGCTATGCGGCCGAAAATTCTCCTTCTGGATGAACCCATGGCCGGTATGAATCTGGAAGAGACCGAGGACATGGCGCGCTTCATCCTTGACATCAACCAGGAGCGAGGGGTGACCATAGTGCTGATTGAACATGATATGGGTGTGGTAATGGACATCTCAGATCGCGTGTATGTGCTGGATTTTGGGACCAAGATTGCCGAAGGGCCGCCAGAAGAGGTTCAGAACAACGAGCACGTGATCAACGCCTACCTGGGCGGTTCAGACGAGGCCTTTTCCAAGCTGGGGGTCTAAGGTATTGGGAGCAAACTCGTTGACCGACGCTGTCAAAGAAATTGAAAGAAGGCCCCTTCCCGTTCTGCTACAGCGGAATGCGCATCGTTACGGTGATGGCCGGGTGGCTTTGCGTGAAAAGGAATACGGCATATGGCAATTGGTGAGCTGGCAAGGCTACTATGACCACGTAAAAAATCTTGCCCTTGGCTTGCGCGCTTTGGGGTTTGGGAAAGGGGACAAACTGGCAATTATCGGCGACAACCGACCCGAATGGGTTTATGCGGAACTGGCGGCACAATCCCTCGGCGCTATCCCTCTGGGTATTTATCAGGACTCCATCCTCACAGAAGTGGCCTACATTATTAACCACTCAGAAGCTCGAATTGTGGTTGCCGAGGATCAGGAGCAGGTGGACAAGATTCTGGAGATGAAAGATGAGCTGCCGCTTCTGGACAGGATAATATACACAGATAACAAAGGGATGCGTCATTACGACGATGAAAAGCTCATCTACTTCCCTGAGGTGGAACAACTCGGCAGGGAGTACGAAAGTGAACATCCAGGAGAATTCGAACAAACCCTGGAAACGTTAAACGATACTGATGTAGCCCTCATCTCTTATACCTCCGGCACCACCGGATTTCCCAAGGGCTCTCTGCTGACCCACCGCAATATGTTAAAGATGGCTCTCAATCTCCATACGGTGGATCCCAAATACGAAAACGACGAATTCGTCTCTTTTCTGCCACTGCCTTGGATTGGCGAACAGATGATGGCGGTGTCAAGTGCTCTGGCAATTGGCTTTACTGTGAATTTCCCTGAAGAGCCGGAAACAGCTATGACTGACCTTTATGAAATCGGGCCCCACGTAATGTTTTCCCCGCCGAGGGTCTGGGAGGGACTTTCCAGGTCGGTAATGGTTAAACACCTGGACGCCAGCTGGGTCAAACGCGTTGTGTATCGCTTTGCCATGCCCATTGGCTACCGGATGGCGGACTTCAAGTTTGCCAAAGAGAAGCCTCCTTTGGGCTGGCGAATGCTTTATTGGTTCATGTATGTACTACTCTTCCGCAGCCTCAAAGACCGTTTGGGCTTCGGTCGTCTCCGCAGTGCCTCCACCGGTGGCGCCGCCCTGGGTCCCGATGTCTTCCGCTTCTTTCATGCTATGGGCGTGAGTCTCAAGCAGATCTATGGACAGACCGAGATTTCCGGAATTTCCTGTATCCATCGGGATGGTGACATTGACTTTGACTCCGTTGGTAAGCCCATCCCCGAAACTGAAATTCGCATACATGATCCTGACCCCTCAGGGGTGGGTGAGATTGTCTCCCGGAGTCCGGCTTTGTTTCAGGGTTACCACAAAAATCCCGAGGCTACCAGAGAGACTCTCAGAGAAGGCTGGCTCCACTCTGGTGACGCCGGCTATATAGACGAGAGTGGTCATCTGGTCTGCATTGATCGCATTTCTGACCTCATGCGCCTTGAAGGGGGGACCCAATTCTCTCCCATGTATATTGAGAACAAATTGAAGTTCTGTCCGTATGTTGTTGAAGCTGTGGTGCTTGGACACGAGAAACCGTATATTACCGCCATGATCTGCATAGACTTCAAGCACACGGGCAAATGGGCTGAAGATCGTCGAATTGGCTACACTACCTATACCGATCTGGCCGCCAAGCCAGAGGTCTATGACCTGATAGAGGGTGAGGTGGTTCGGGTCAACCGAACCTTGCCGGATGGAGCCAGGATCAAGAAATTCCTTCTCTTGTACAAAGAGCTTGATCCGGACGACGAGGAACTAACCCGCACCAAGAAGGTGCGCCGCAAGTTTATCAATGAGAAATACGCCAAGGAGATCACCGGTCTGTACAGTGATCGCGAAAACCTGGAAATCGAGTCCGTCATCCGCTACCAGGATGGTAAAACGGCCACTTTGAGAACCAACCTGCAGGTCCGGACCGTGAAGTCACCTGAGGAATATATTGCAGCGGACCGCCTTTCCTGGTGGCAGAGGATATTCGCTCGCTAAGCGCAGAGCGGACGGCGTGAATTCAGATGTCCGAACGCTATGCGCTTGACGCCAACCGCTTGGTGCACTGAGGAACAGTGATGAGCCCAGAATTTCTCCACTTTTCCCAACTTGTGGTCACTGGACTGGTTATCGGCAGTGTGTACGCGCTGGTTGCTCTGGGCTTTGTCCTCATATACAAAGCCACCAGCGTCATCAACTTTGCTCAGGGTGAATTTGTCTTGGTGGGTGCTTACATCTGTCTCGACGTGGTAGTCCGTTATCAAATCCCCTTTGTTTGGTCTTTTCTTCTCACCATGGTTTTTTCAGTACTTCTCGGAGTGCTGGTGGAACGATTGATGCTGAGACCACTCATCGGGGAACCCATTATCACCGTGATCATGGTGACCATTGGGCTCGCTACCGTACTGAAAAGCCTCGTCACCCTGTTCTGGGGGACGCAAATAAGAGTGTTTCCTCAGATCTTTCCTCAGGAACCTTTGAGCTTCCAGGGTATAGTTGTCTCCGAAGTATATATCTGGACCCTCGGATTTGCTCTCCTCTTTATGGCAATATTTGCCATTTTCTTTAAATACTCGCGGGCCGGCATTGCCATGCGGGCCACTGCCGCTGATCAGCAGGTTGCTCAATCCATGGGAATCAGCGTCAAACGGATCTTCGCTATTTCATGGTGTATTGCCGCCGTGGTTTCTGCGGTGGGGGGCATCCTCATAGGTAACATCAATGGCATCAATATCACCCTGGCCGATTTCGGCTTGAAAGTCTTTCCGGCTGTGATTCTTGGAGGACTTGACAGTATCGTGGGAGCAATCATCGGCGGGTTGACTATCGGCATTCTGGAAAATCTCATGGGCGGATACCTGGACATTTATTTCGGCGGCGGAGTCAAGGAAGTGGCTCCTTTTGTGGTGTTGGTGGTGATCCTGATGATCAAGCCCTACGGTTTTTTTGGGACGGTGGAAATTGAAAGAGTCTAAAACACGCAGAGCGCAAAGCGCAGAGCGAAGAGCGATTGGTAAACAGTAAGCAGTGACTCGTATTTGGATCTGTTCTGCAACTGTTTGCCCTTTACCGTTTACTATGTCTTTCGCTATGCGCTCTGCTCTATGCGCAAGGTCTCAAATTCTTATGCCCACAGGTTTGTTTCATAGCAATTACAAGGATGATGAGAAGATTTTCCAGACTCTCTGGCTCAAGTGCTGGATGGTGGCATTTCTGCTATTTCTCTTCCTAGGGTTCCCGTTTGTTGCACCTTCCCTGAGCGGATTTTTTGGCTTCAGCGTACAACATATGGCCAACATGATTGGCATCTTTATCATTGGTGCCCATGGTCTTAATCTCCTTACCGGTTTCACCGGCCAAATTTCCCTTGGTCACGGAGCTTTCATGGGGGTTGGTGCTTACACCTCCGGAATCCTTTTCATGAAAGCCGGCTGGCCCTTTTGGCTGTCACTCCCGGCCGCTGGCCTGGTAACCGCGGGGGTCGGCATGGTCTTCGGAGTGCCTTCTCTGCGACTGCGTGGGCTCTATCTAGCCATCGCCACCATGGCAGCCCAGTTTATCATTGGGTACGGTATGCGGAACTGGACCTCACTCACCGGCGGCAGTGCTGGTTTGAACGTAAACCGCCCAACTGTTCTGGGCTTTGCCCTGGACACTGACCTGCGCTACTATTATCTGATTCTGGTGTTGGTGATCGCTTCCACCGTGTTTCTGAAGAACCTTCTCCGGACCAAGACGGGTCGGGCCATGGTGGCCATCCGCGATCGTTATCTTTCTGCCGAGATAATGGGAGTCAACCTGTTCAAGTACCGCCTCCTTGCCTTTGGCATCAGCTCCTTTTACGTGGGTGTGGCCGGAGGGCTGTTTGCTCACTACAACCTGGTGGTCAGTGATGAGCACTTTACCATGTGGCTTTCAATTCAATATTTGGCCATGATTATTATCGGCGGTTTGGGCCATGTATTGGGGGGTATCTTTGGGACCATCTTTATGGTATTACTACCCGAAGTACTCCGTATTCCAACAGAGGTTCTCAGCAACATCTACCCAAACATTTTTGCTATTTTTGGAGCCCTGAGAGAACTGGTATTTGGACTGGTGATTATTTTATTTCTGATCTTCGAACCGGATGGGCTTGCCGCGCGCTGGCATACCGTCCGTGCTTACTGGAAACTGTGGCCTTTTTCTTACTGATGTGAGAACTTACTGGCTCAGTTTTTTATCAGAGAGGAGGTGAGAGACAACCAGAGAAAAGCCTCCAAGGGAAGAAATTTATACTACATAGATGGAGCCACTTTGGGGCGGCCATCCAACGTGTACTTGAAGATACAAAGGGGGAGAGAGAATGAAAAAGAACAGGCTTTACCAATGGTGTTATGTACTATTGCTGCTGGCTGGGCTGGTATTTTGGGGATGTGCCAAAAAAGAGGCAGAACCCATCAAAGTAGGCGGCATCTTCGACATCACCGGCCCCACCTCGGCGGTGGGTAAGGATTATGCTCAGGCAGCT